>JAQCMY010000226.1 GCA_028274865.1 Haloferacaceae archaeon
TTTTGCGAACGGGGCGGGAGCGTGACGCTATGGCCGCCGACGACGGGTCGAACGTGCCGCTCTGGTGGGTGGTCGTCTTCCTCGGACTCGCACTCGGCGCGGGCTACCTCACCGTCGTGGCCGTGGGCGGGTCGCTGCTGTAGCGCCGACCGGACCGGGTCACATCGCCCGGGGTGCGTCGACGCCGAGGACGTCCAGCGCGTTCGCGACGGCGTGGCGGGCCGCCCGGACGAGCGCCAGCCGCGCGCCGCGGCGGCCGCCGGGCGCGTCGAGGACGGGGCACTCGCGGTAGAAGGCGTTGAACGCCTCCGCGAGGTCGCGGGTGTACGTCGCGACGACGTGTGGCGAGTGGTCGGCTGCGGCACGCTCGACGACGGCTGGCAGGCGCGCGACCTCGTGGAGGAGCGCGCGCTCGGTCGGGCCGGTCAGACACGACGGGTCGGGGTCGTCGGGGACGCCGTCGGCCCGCTCCTCGATACCGAGCGTCCGGGCGTGGACGTACTGCACGTACGGCGCAGACTGCGCCTCGAAGTCGAGCGCGCGGTCCCACTCGAAGGTGATGCCTTTGGTCGGCTGTTTCGAGACGACGTCGTACCGGACGGCGCCGACCCCGATCTGTCGGGCGATCGTCTCGACCTCCGCGTCTCCGATCTCGCGCTCCTGGTCCGCCCGTCGACGCTCGACCTCCTCGCGGGCGCGGGCGACGGCCTCGTCCAGCAGGTCGTCGAGGTCGACCCCCGTCCCCTCGCGGGTCGACATCCCGCCTCCGGGCAGGTTCACCCACGAGTAGAACACCTGGTCCAGCCCCGACGTGTCGGTCCCGAGGAGGCCGAGTGTCGTCCGGAGCTGGTCGGCCTGGAGCCGGTGGTCCTCGCCGAGGACGGTCACGGCGCGGTCGAACTCGTCGAGCTTCCACTCGTGGTACGCGAGGTCGCGGGTCGGATACAGCGAGGTGCCGTCCGAGCGGAGGAAGACCAGCTCCTTGTCGACGCCGTGGTCGCTCAGGTCGAGCTGCCACGCCTCCTCCTCGTAGACGGCCTCGTCGAGCCGCTTCAGACGGTCGACGACCGCGTCGGTCGAGCCCTCGCGGAGAAACCGCGACTCCTTGACGAACTCGTCGAACTCTGCCGGGAGTCGCCCGAGCGTCTCCCGCATCCCGCCGAGGACGGTGTCGACCACCTCGCTCACGCGCTCGTAGGTCGCCTCGTCGCCGGCCTCCAGCCCTCGGATGATCTCCGTGACGGCCGTCTCGGCGGCCTCGGCCTCCTCGGGGTCGCCCTCCTCCAGCAGTTCGCTCCCCGCGCGGTAGTACCGCACGAGGTCGTAGTCCGGCTTGTCACGCTCCGGCTCCGGGAGGTCGGACTCGTCGAACGTCTCGTATGCCCACGTGAACACCGCGACCTGTCGCCCGACGTCGTTGACGTAGTACTGCCGGGTGACGTCGTTGCCGGCGTAGTCGAGGAGGCGCGCGAGCGCGTCGCCGACGATGGGGTTGCGCGCCCGGCCGACGTGGACCGGTCCCGTCGGGTTCGCGGAGGTGTGTTCCACGACGACCCGCTCGCCGGTCGGGGGGAGCCGGCCCCAGCCGTCGTCGCTCGCGCCGGCGAGGGTGTCGGCGAAGTACCGGTCGGTGACGGTGAAGTTGAGGTACGGCCCGAGCGTCGCGACGCCGGCGAGGTAGTCCGCGTCCGCCGTCGAGAGCTCGGCGGCGATTCGCTCGGCTGCCTCGGGCGGCGGCACGCCGAGGTCGCCCGCGACCCGGTAGGCGACGCTCGACGCCAGCGTGGCGTCGACGTCCTCCGGCGGCCGTTCGACCCCGAGGTCGTCGGTCGGCAGGCCGAGGGCGGCCAGCGCGTCGGTCAGCGCCGTCTCGACCTCCGCCCGGAACTCGCGTCTCACGCCCCGGCGTTCCCCCGGCCCGGGTAAGCAAGTTGCGAAACCTCCGTCTCGATTGTGATATTCGTCTCACGTTCGATACGCTTAACTCCGCAGACCCCCTCGATATATCCGTGTCAGAGACGACGGTCGCCGTCGGTCCGAACGAGCTCGTCGCACTGAAGCAGGTGGCGCTGTCTGGCGGTCTGGCGGGCGTCGCGGCGCTGTCGTGTTCGGGGCTGGGCGAGACGCTCGGCGTCTCGGACCAGACCGCCTCGCGCCGGCTCCGCCGTCTCGCGGAGGCAGACCTGATCGACCGCGAGGTGGCCGGCGACGGCCAGCGGGTGTCGCTCACGGGCGAGGGCGCCGCGCGCCTCCGTCGCGAGTACGCCGACTACCGCCGGCTGTTCGACGACGACGCGCTCTCGCTGGCCGGTGCCGTCACGAGCGGGATGGGGGAAGGCCGCCACTACATCTCGCTGGACGGCTACATGCGCCAGTTCCGCGAGCGCCTCGGTTACGAGCCGTATCCCGGGACGCTGAACGTCGACCTCGACGAGCGGAGCGTCCGTGCCCGTGCGGAGATCGAGGCGTTCGACGCGGTCCCGATCGACGGCTGGGCCGACGAGGACCGGACGTTCGGACCGGCGACCTG
>JAQCMY010000272.1 GCA_028274865.1 Haloferacaceae archaeon
ATACGCCTGCCTCCGGCTTCACTCTTTACTATCTGTCCGCCCGCAGTGCGGGTATCGTGCCGTCGCGCCACAGTCACAGCGGACGACGACCCGACCCGGTCGGAGGCGGACCCGCGCGTTCGCGCCGGGGCGGAGGTAGACGTCGCACCGGTCGCAGGTGAACCGCCGGAACCGACGCGGGAGCGAGAGGCGGTGGCGCTCGGCGATTCGCCGCGCCAGCCGGACGTACTCGCGGGCGCGGGCGAACTCGCCGGTTCCCGCGGCCTCGCGTGCGAGGGTACGGAGGCGCTCGATGCGCTCCGTCGCGACGGCGCTCACGGCCACCCTCGCCGCGGCCGGCGGTTAGGCGTTGTGGAGTAATACCACAACCGATTACCGACCATCCCGGCAACCGGGTGGCGATGGGGCCACAGCCGGTCGTCGCGTTCACCGATACGTACCTGCCGACGGTCAACGGCGTCACGTACGCGGTGAAGGCGTGGCGTGACTCGTGGCGCGACCGCGGCGGCCGGATGGACGTCGTCTACCCCGACGCCGGCGGACACGACCCGGGGCCGGGCGAACACGCCGTCCGCTCGCTCCCGTTCCCGTTCTACGACGGCTTCCGCCTCGGACTCCCCCGCGTCCCCCGCGCCGTCCGGGACGGCGCTGCCGTCGTCCACGCCCACACGCCGTTTTCCCTCGGCCTCGCGGCGCTCCGTCTCGGTCGCCGCGCCGACCTCCCCGTCGTCGCCAGCTACCACACCCCGACCGGCGAGTACGCCGACTACCTCGCCGACCGGGAGTGGACGGAGGAGGCGATAGCCGGCGTCTCCCGGCGCTACGAGCGGTGGTTCTTTCGCCGGGTCGACGCCGTTCTCGCCCCGAGCGAGGCGACCCGGCGACACCTGTCGGAGTCCGTCGGGACGGACGCCCGCGTCGAGGTGGTGCCGAGCGGCGTCGACACCGACCGGTTCCGACCGGTCGACACCGGCGCGTTCTGCCGCCGTCACGGGCTCGAGGACGCGACGACACTCGTCGGCTACACCGGGCGCCACGGCTACGAGAAGCGCCTGTGCGACGCCGTCGACGCCGCCGCGGGGCTGGACGCGACACTCGTCTTCGGCGGCGACGGTCCCGCGCGAGCGGAACTCGCGGCCCGCGCCGCGGACCGCGGGGTCGACGCTCGGTTCCTCGGGTTTCTGGACCGGGCGGAACTGCCGGCCTTCTACTCGGCGCTCGACGCGTTCCTGTTCCCGAGCCCCGTCGAGACGCAGGGCCTCGTCGCGCTGGAGGCGAACGCCTGCGGAACACCCGTCGTCGCCGCCGACGACGGGGCGCTGGCGGACACGGTACTCGACGGGGAGACCGGCTACCACTTCGAGACCGGCGACCCGGAGTCGATGCGCGAGGCGGCACGACGGACGCTCGCGGACCGGGAACGGCTCCGCGAGGGCTGTCTCGACCGGCGCCCGGCGGTGGACGTCGAGCGGTCGGTCGACGACCTCGCGGCGCTCTACCGCTCGCTCTAGTCGTCTTCCAGCGCCTGCGCGATTCGCTGGAGCTGTCGCGTCGCGTCCCGCACCTCGTCGCGGAGCTGTCGGACCTCGCGGACGAGCTCCTCGTTGCCGACCTGCTCCTCCTGTCCGCCGGCGCCGCCGGGACCGCCGCCGCCCATGCCGGGCGGGCCGCCGCCGCCCATGCCGGGCGGGCCGCCGCCGCCGCCCATCATCCCGCTCATCATCTGTGCGAACGGGTTGCCGCCGCCGCCGGGGCCGTCGCCGCCCATCATCTCCTCGGGACCGCCGCCCGGACCGGGCGCCTCGCCCGCCTCGCCCTCCTCGCCCTCCTCGCGGCGGCGCTCGCGGATCTCCTCGACGCGCTCGCGAAACGACTTCTCGTCGTCGTCCGCTCCGTCGGCCTCGTCGCCCTCGGACGCGTCCGTCTCCGCCGGCGCTTCGTCGTGATCCTCGTCGTCTGCCATGTACGCTATCGTGAGCCACGGCTGATAAGCCCCGGGGTTCAGAACGCGCCGAGGCTGGACTGGAGGCTCCGCCCGGCCCCGCCGCGGCGCACCTCGTGGCCGACCAGGTCGCGGAGGTCGACGGCGTAGGTCGTCCCGTCGCGCTCCAGCACCAGCACCCGTCCCTTGACGCCGCGGACCCGCCCGCTCGCCAGCGTCTCGGCAACCGGTCGCCCGTCGAGGTCCAGCCCGTAGTCGAGCGACCAGGTTCCGAACGGGTCGAACTCGTCGCACAGCGCCCGCCACGCCGTCTCGTCGACCGACTCGCCGAGCCCTCCGAGCTTCGTCGTGACACGCACGCTGTCGCCGACTGTCTCGGCGATGCCGGCCTCTACCCGCCGGGCGATCCGACCGTCCGCTACCCTCCGGAGGTGTGCGGCGCGGTCCGCGCCCTGCTCGCGCAGGCGGGTCTCGAGGCGCCACTCCCGGGTCACGCCCACCTTGAACGACGCGGGCGCGAACGCGGCGAGGTACACCGCGTGGCCGTCGTCGCAGTCCATCTCGTCCTTCAGGCAGGTGCCGGTACAGCGCGCACACACCCACGTCGAGCGGTGGAACTCGCAGTACGGCGCCTCGGAGCGGTCACAGGGCTCGTGGCCGTCGTCGCGGACCGTCCCGGCACACCGCCGGTCGCCGAGCGCGTAGGACAGCTCCGTCCCGGGCGCCAGCGCGACGGCATCGACGTCGCCGCCGTCGCTCAGGAGGAGCGCGGGCGACCCCGTCTGGTAGCCGACGACCTGCACGGTCGAACCGGGCGCGAGAGCGGCTTGTGCGTTTCGCCGGGTCCCGCAACCGCTTTTCACCGCCGCGGCGTACCCCCTGCCGTGACCAGAGTTCCCGCCGGCGACGAGCGCGTCCGTCACCGCGGCGACCGGGTCGCGGTCGTCGAGCGACCAGTCGCCGGTCCCGACGGCGTCCGGCGCGAGGAGTCGGCGCGCCTGCCCCCCGGCGTCCGCCTCGTCGTCGCCGACGCGGACGAGGTGTTGCTCCTGCCAGACGGCCCTCGCGGACCCGGCGCGCCACGGTGGCGCCTCCCCGGCGGCCCGGTCGTCGACTCGCTCCCCGCCTACGAGGCGCTCCGCGGGAGCGACCGGTCCGTCCGTGACGCCGCCGAGGAGGCCGCGCCGCGGCTCCTGCGCGACGCGGTCGGACTCGAGCCGGTCCGCTCGGAACACCTGTTCGCGCTCCCGGCCGGTCCGGGCGTCGACGCGCCGCTTCGCTACTACCTCGTCGAGAGCAGCCGCGCGGCGCGGCGCGCGCCCGACGAGCCGACAGACGCAGCGTGGGTCGGCCACGCCGACGTCCGGGCGGCGTGTCTGGACGGGCGCGTGCCGGAGGCCCGGTCGGCGCTGGCGCTGTTGCGGTGGCTCGAGCGCGAGGACTAGATCTCGTCCGCCAGGGCCTCCGTTGCCCGCCGGACGGCGGCGTCGCTCGACCCGGGCGGCTCGAACCCCATCCCGGCGAGCCGCTCGACGGAGAGCCGCATCCGGGGCACGTCGCCGGTCCAGCCGCGGTCGCCGCCGGTGAACTCGTACGCCGGGTCGACGCCGAGGACGTCGCTCACGATGTCGGCGACGCGCCGGACGCTCGTCGTCGTGCGCGACCCGAGGTTGACGGTGACGAGCGGGGCCGTCGCCGCGTCGAGGACGTGTCGCATCGCCGCCACGCAGTCGTCGACGTACATGTACGACTTCTCCTGACGCCCGTCGCCGAGTATCTCCAGCCGCCCGGGGTCGGCCCGCAGCTTCTCGACGAAGTCGGCGATCACGTTCCCGCGCTGTCCCGGCCCGACGACGTTGGCGAACCGGAACGTCCGCGCCGTGACGCCGTAGGAGTGGGCGTACGTCGACACCAGCGCCTCCTCGGCCAGCTTCGCGGCGCCGTACTCGCTTATGGGCTCGAGCGGCGCGTAGTCCTCCGGGGTCGGCATCGGCGCCTCGCCGTAGACGGTCGAGGAGGACGTGAAGCCGAGTTCGTCGACGCCGACGGCTGCGGCGCGCTCCAGTACGTTGTACGTCATCGTGGTGTTTGCCGCCACCTGGCCGCGCCGGTCGTCGGTGTCGACGTCCGAGTCGGCGGCGAGGTGGTAGACCCGGTCGACCGACCCGTCGAGCACCGCGGCCAGCGACCCGGCGTCGCGGACGTCCGTCTCGACGAGCGTCGCGTCCGCCGGAACCCGGTCGGCGTCGCCGGCGGAGAGGTCGTCGACCGCCACCACGTCGTGGCCGTCGTCGACGAGGGCGGCGGCCAGCCGCGACCCGATCAGCCCGGCGCCACCCGTGACGAGAACCCGTCGCCCGCTCATGGGGCACGGTGCGTGGGTCGGCTAATGGCCGTTCCGGTCGAGCGTCTCGGCGCTCCACGTCCAGAGCCGCTCGGCGGTCCGGTCGTCCCGTGCCGCCGCCGACGGCGCTCGCTCGGCGCAGTCGTCGAAGTACCCGCCCGTCGCCGCGAGCCCCGGCGTGGCCGCGAGGTAGACAGACGTCTGTGCGGCCTCGGCTGCGGAGTCGACGCCGACGAAGGGGACGCTCGCGAGGCCCCCTGCGAGCGAGACGACGCTGCGAACCGGCGCCGGCAGGTTGCGGACGAACCCGCTCCCGGGGACGACGCCGGGGTGGAGCGCGTTCGCCGTCGGGCCGTCGAGCCGGTCGGCGAGCGCCCGAGCGTGGAGAGCGTTCGCGAGCTTCGACCGCCCGTAGGCCCGCCAGCCGGAGTAGCCGTCGACGGAACGCAGGGCCTCGAACTCGAGCGACGCGCCCCGGTGGGCCTCCGACGAGACGTTCACTACTCGACCGTCGTCCGGAAGGACGGGGCGGAGGCGCTCTGTCAGCAGGAACGGCGCGAGGTGGTTGACGTGGAACGTGTACTCGACGCCCGCGTCCGTGAGCCGTCCCTCGCGGAAGTAGCCGCCGGCGTTGTTGACGAGGACAGCCGGGTCACGCTCGCGCGCCCACTCGGCGAGCCCCTCGACGGCGTCCAGGTCTGCGAAGTCCGCGCGGCGGAAGGCGTGGTCGCCGTCGCCGAGTTCGTCGACGACGGCCCGGCCCGCGTCGCGGTTCCGGCCGTGGACCAGCACGGTCGCCCCGAGCCGGCCGAGCGCCAGCGCCGTCTCCCGGCCGATGCCGCTCGTCGCGCCCGTCACGAGGACGGTCCGGTCCGAGAGGTCGACGTCCTCGACCCCCGCGCCGTGTTCCGGTTGCACGGGCGACAGAGCGGCGCCCGCGGCTTCAACCCGTCGCCGACGGGAAGCGAAAGCCCGACGACGCTCCGTCCCCGCAAACCGGACATGGACGACGCCCCCGAGGTGGCGGTGCTCCGCCTCGGCCACCGACCGGGCCGCGACGACCGGATGACGACCCACGTCGCGCTGACAGCGCGCGCGCTCGGGGCCGACCGGGTCGTGCTGCCGGAGAACGCGAGCGACGCCGCCGACACCGCCCGGTCGGTCACGGGGCGGTTCGGCGGGCCGTTCGCCGTCGAGCAGCGCCAGCCGCGGCCGGTCCTCCGCGGGTGGACGGGTCGGGTCGTCCACCTGACGATGTACGGCGAGCCCGTCCAGGCCGTCGAGGACGCGGTGCGTTCGGCCAGCCGGGACCACCCGCTGCTCGCCGTCGTCGGCGCAGAGAAGGTGCCGTTCGACGTCTACGAGCACGCGGACTGGAACGTCGCGGTGACGAACCAGCCCCACTCCGAGGTGGCCGGGCTGGCGGTGTTCCTCGACCGGCTGTTCGAGGGGCGCGAACTCGACGCGCGGTGGCCCGACGCCGAGCGGCGGGTGGTGCCGCAGGCGACCGGAAAGCGCGTCGTGGACGCGGAGGAGCGCGGCGGGGACGGCTGACGCCGCGGTCGGTGCGTTTAACCGACTCGGCGGCCCAAACTGAACAATGGCTTTCGACGCTCTCCTGAACGACCCGGTGATCCAGAAGTACCTCCACGAACTCGTCGGGCCGAAGGGGATGCCGGTCGCCGCCGCTCCGGCGGAGGGCGAGGTGACAGACGAGGAACTCGCCGAGGAGCTGGGGCTGGAGCTGAACGACGTCCGCCGCGCGCTGTTCATCCTCTACGAGAACGACCTCGCCTCCTACCGGCGGGTGCGCGACGAGGACTCCGGCTGGCTCACCTACCTCTGGACGTTCAAGTACGAGAACATCCCGGAGAACCTCGTGGAGGAGATGGAGCGCCTGATGGTCGCACTGGACCGCCGCGAGGCGTACGAGCGCGAGAACGAGTTCTACCTGTGTGAGGTCTGCTCGCTCCGGTTCGAGTTCGGCGAGGCGATGGAGTACAGCTTCGAGTGCCCGGAGTGTGGCTCGCCGCTGGAGGCGATGGAGAACGAACGGCTGCTGGAGGCGATGCAGGAGCGCCTCGCAGAACTCGAGGACGAGCTGAACGCCGACGTCGGCACCGTCACCGCCTGATGGTCGTCCTCGCGACCAAGTGCTACGTCGCCGGCGACGCCCGCGAGCGGTCGCTCGACTCGATGAAGGCGCTGCTCGGCGACGCGGTCGGCGGTCTGGAGGTCTCGTGGACCGTCGGCGTCCGCGACGACGACTGGGTGTCGGTGGCCCTGTCCGGCCCGGACGAGGTCGCCGCCCGCAACGCGCTCCGCGAGCAGTGGGGTGAGGTGCCGACCCACCTCGAGGCGGGCGAGACGTACGTCGGAACGCTGGAGTCGTGGGACGAGGACGCCCTCGGGGTCGACCTCGGCCCGGAGACGGCTGCCGTCGCGGCCGACGACCTCGACCTCGGTCCGGGCACGGCTACACAGGTTCGCGACCGGTTCGGGCTGGTCCAGCACCAGCGTCTCCGCGTCGTCTACGACGACCCGCCGCGGCTGGCCGGGCCGGAGGTCGACCGGCTGTACGACTGGACTCGCGGCGACGGTCGGCTGAACGTCAACAGCGCCACCCGCGGCGAGGTGCGGGCGACGGTCAACCGCGCCGGCCACGCCCGCGACGTGGTGACCGTCGAGCGCCTCGGCCTCCTCGAACAGAGTGTCGTCTGTACGGCGTCGACCGACCCGCCCGGCCTCCTCGCGGCGGTCGGTGAGTACCTCCCCGCCGAACTCCGCTGTGTCGTCCCGTAGATGTCCAGGCTTCGATCCGCACTCCCCGCGCTCGCGCTCGTCGCCCTCGTCCTGCTGTCGGGCTGTGCCGGCCTGCTCGGCGGCGGGTCGGTGTCGGACGACCAGCTCGCCGAGGAGCCGGCGGGCGGCGAGCCGTACGCGTGGGACGCGAACACGACGGCCCACGTCGCCGTCACGGAGAACGCCCGGTTCCGGGCCGTCTACGAGGTGAACCGGAGCGCGCGCGACTCCGTCGAGCTGTTCCGTCGTGACGGCTTCGGCGGCCGGTCACCAATTCCCGTGACGGCCCTGCGCTACCGCTACCCGAACGGGACGGTGGTGAACGGCACCGACTTCGACGAGCGCGGCGGCGGCGTCTCCCAGAACCGTGACCGGGTGAACGTCACCCTGCCGGCGCAGGCGTCCGGAACCGGAGAGCTCGCGTTCTCCTCGTCGTCGACGCCGAAGCAGTTCACCCTCCCCGTCTTCGTCGAGGGGTCGTACCTCGTCGTCCTGCCGGAGAACCGCCGGGTCGGCGTCCCGCCGTTCGGGAGCGTCTCGCCCGGCGGCTCCGAGACGGTCCGTGACGAGAACGACCGCACCGTCGTCCGGTGGGACGAGGTGACCGCCGACTCGCTGGCGGTCCGGTTCTACCTCGAGCGCGACCTGCTGGCGTTCGGCGTCATCGTCGGCCTCGGCGTCGTCGTCGGCGGGGGCGGCCTGCTCTACTACCGCCGGAAGATACAGCGCCTGCGGAGACAGCGCGAGGAGATGGGCCTCGACGTCGACGTCGACGACGACGACTCCCGCCGGCCGCCGCCCGGGATGGGGTAACGTCTTATCGCCGCGTCGCCTCACGGATGTCGTGCGCGTCGCCATCGTCACCGTCGGGGACGAGCTCCTCGCCGGCGAGATAGCCGACACGAACGCCCGCTGGCTCTGTGAGCGGCTCACGGAGTGCGGCGTCGACGTCGAGCGAGTGACGACCGTGCCCGACCGCGTCGCAGACATCGCACGGGTCGTCAACGAGTACCGCGCGGCGCACGACGCCGTCGTCGTCACCGGCGGCCTCGGCCCGACTCACGACGACCTGACGATGGAGGGCGTGGCCGCTGCCGTCGGGCGCGACGTGGTCGAACACGAGGCGGCGCTCTCGTGGCTGACCGGCGACGGCGGCTACAGCCACGACAGCCTCGCCGAGGGGACCGCAGATATCCCCGAGGACGCGCGGTTCCTCGAGAACGACGCCGGCGTCGCGCCCGGTGCCGTCGTCGAGTCCGTCTACGTCCTGCCGGGCGTGCCCGACGAGATGAAGGCGATGTTCGAGCGGGTTGCCGACGAGTTCTCCGGCGACCGGGTCCACACGGAGACGGTCGTGGCGGACGAGGCCGAGAGCGCGCTCATCGACCGGATGTCGGCGGTCCAGGAGCGCTTCGACGTGACCGTCGGGAGCTACCCCGGCGAGACGGTCCGGCTACGCGTGCGGTCGACCGACGCCGACGAGACGGCGCGGGCGGCGGCGTGGCTCCGCGAACGGGTCGACGCCGGCCCCGACGACGCCGGTCACCGGTAGAGGTAGGCCAGCCACCCGAGCGTGAGCAGCAGGCTGACGCCGAGGACGACGCCGGCGACGAGCCCGACCGGGAGTGGCTCTGCCGACTGAACGACGAACTGGTTCACGCCGAGCGGTGCGGGCGCCCCGGCTTGAACCCGTCGGCTCCGGACGACCTATACCGCGCCGGTCCGTCGGTCCGGGCGTGCGCCTCGGTGTCGTCGTGAACCCCGTCGCCGGAATGGGCGGTCGGGTCGGGCTGAAAGGGACCGACGGAAAGGTCGCCGAGGCACGCGCCCGCGGCGCCGTGCCGCGGGCACCGAACCGGGCGCGGCGGGCGCTGGCGGCGCTCGCCGGCCACGTGCCGGCGGCGACGGTGCTGACGTGGGGCGACCCGATGGGCGCGTCGCTCGTCCGCGACGCCGGGTTCGACCCCGTCGTCCTCGGGTCGCCCTCGGACGACCAGACGGGCGCGGCGGACACCCGTGCCGCCGTCCGGGCGTTCCTGCGTGAGGACACGGGCGTCGACGTCGTCCTGTTCGTCGGCGGCGACGGCACCGCCGCGGACGTCGCGACCGCCCACGAGGGGGCGACACCGGTGCTCGGCGTTCCCGCGGGCGTGAAGGTGTACTCCTCCGTGTTCGCGGTGACACCGGAGGACGCCGCCGCCGTCGCCACGACGTCCACTGCCGTCGCCGACCGCGAGGTGCTCGACATCGACGAGGACGACTACCGCGAGGGCGAGGTCCACCCCGAACTGTACGCGGTCGTCCCGGCCCCCGTCGCCGAGGGGCTCCAGGCCTCGAAACAGACCGGCGGCGGGAGCGTCGAGGGCGCGGCGCGGGGGTTCGCCGAGTCGACGGACCCCGGTGTCACCTACGTCCTCGGGCCGGGAAGCACCCTCGGCGCGGTGAAGCGTGCGCTCGGGTTCGAGGGGACGGCCCTCGGTGTCGACGTCTGGCGGGACGGCGAGGTGCTGGCCCGCGACGCGAGCGAGGACGACGTCCTCGCGGCGCTCGGCGACCGGAACGTCGTCGTCGTCTCGCCGATCGGCGGACAGGGGTTCGTCCTCGGACGGGGCAATCCACAGCTCTCGCCGGCGGTCGTCCGGCGGTGTGACCTGACGGTCGTCGCCTCGCGCGCGAAACTCGACGACCTCGGGGTCCTTCGCGTCGACACCGACGACCCTGATCTCGACGAGTCGCTGTGCGGGTGGACCCGCGTCCGTGTCGGCCGGGTCGACACCCGGCTGATGCGGGTGGACTAACGACCTATAATACGTATTAATTCCGACCGGAGTATTTTATTACTTCGGTTATAGTCATCACGTATGGAGACGCGAAAGGTCCAGCGGCTCGGGCCGTCGACGCTCGCGATGACGCTGCCGGCGGAGTGGACGAAGTCGTACGGGGTCGAGAAGGGCGACGAGGTGACCATCCGCGCGGGAGAAAAGGGAACTCTGACGGTGCTCTCGGAGTCGGCCAGTTCCGAGGACTCCGAGGCGGTGATCCACGCCGACGACTTAGACGCCGACGGCCTCGAGCGTGCGATCGTCGCACAGTACGTCCTCGGGCGGCGGGTCATCACCGTCACCGTCCGGGAGGGCGCCCTCGACGGCGAACACATAAACGCCGTCTACCGCGCCGAGACACAGCTGATGGGCCTCGGCGTCATCGAGGAGACGCCGGAAGCGATCGCCATCCGGTGTTCGGTCGACCCGGAGGACTTCACGCTGGACAACCTGCTGGAGCGCCTGGAGAACACCGGGTCGACGATGCGGACGGAGGCGATGAAGGGGCTCGCACACGGCAACCCGGACCTCGCGGAGCGGGCGCTCAACCGCGAGCGGCAGGCGAACAAGATATTCGTCCTCCTCCTGCGGCTCATCTTCACCGCCTACCAGAACCCGAACCTCGCCCGGGCCATCGGACTGGAGTCGGGGTTCCCGCTCGTCGGCTACCGCTCGGTCGCGAAGAACCTCGAACTGACCGCCGACCACGCACAGGAGATCGCCGAGATCTGTCTGAACGCCGACGGCAACACGCTGGACGTCGACTCGGCGACGATGCGCCAGATTCGCGACTTCACCGAGTCTGTCGACGAGATAACCGAACTCGCGGTGCGCTCGGTCGTCGAGCGCGACTACGACATGACGATCGCGTTGCGCCAGAAGTTCCGCGAGATTCGCGACACGGAGGGCAAACTGCTCGACGACCTGCCAGAACTGTCGAACGACACCCTGCTCGAGGTGCGCGAGGTGCTCGTCGGACTGCGCCAGACCGCGGAGTACGCGGTCCGAAACGCCGAGATCGCGGCGAACCTCGCGCTCAACGAGGACTCCGAACACCTCACTATCGACTAGCCGTTCGGCTCGACCGCGAGGAGGACACCGTCGTCGGTGGGGGTCGGTGTCTGTGTCGCCGTGTCGTTACCCGAGTCGGTCGTGGGTTGTGTGGGCGTTCCCCCGCCGAGGACGCCGTCGTCGGTGGGGGTCGGTGTCTGTGTGGGTGTCGCGGTCTCCTCGCCCGACGGCGTCGTCTCGTCGCCGTCGGCTGATTCCTCGTCCGCTTTGTTCCCGAAGACGTCTGTCTCGACGGTCTGTGTGAGCGTGTCGAGCGGGATCCGCGCCGACCCGGTGCCGCCCGTCTGTGGGTCGACGACGAGGAAGAAGTCGATCTCGAGGGTCGTCTGCTGGTTCCGCTCGAGGTGGCTCACCCACCACTCGTCGAACCGCGCGGTGCGCATCACCGTCGTCGCCTCGACGCGGCGCTCCTCGCCGGGCGGGATCACGTACTCGCGGGCCGTCGTCCCCTGCCCCATCCGGAGCCCGTTCATCCGGATCTCGTAGCCGACCTCGGCTATCGGGACGGGGTACGGCTTCGGGTTCGAGACGACGAAGTCGGTCTCGACCTCCGTGCGCTCCGCGTCGACGGTTCCCCACTCGCCGCTCGTCTCCTCGACGTACAGGACGGGGTCGGAGACGACTGGAAGCCCCGCGTTCACCGGGCGACGCTCCGTCGAGTTGAACGCGCCGACGACGTCGGTCTCGACCTCACGTTCGACCTCCGGCGCGCCGAACGACGCGCCGAGCAGCGAGGAGTGGACGTCGGCAGAGACCCGGAGTGTCGTCTGTTCGCCGGCGTCGACGTGGCTGACCCACCACGCCGGGATGCGCCCGTTGTCGAGGAACGTCGTGAACGGCAGGGAGTCGTCGCCACGCGCGACCGAGACGGCCGACTTCGTCCCGTTCGCCATCGCTATCCCGTTCATCGTCACCCGGTAGTCGGCGGTGAGTCCCCCGAGAGTGACGCCGAGGGGGTTCGGGTTCCGGACGGCGAGGTCGCTCTCGACGACCGTCGTCGTCTCGTTGACGCCGGCAAAGCGGTTGTCGACGCCCGTCACCGACGGCGTGCCGAGGACCCCGGCGGCGACGGTGACACCGACGAGGAGGAGTAGCCCGACGACGGCGACAGCCGCGAGGCGGCGCGTGCTCGCGGTCAGCCACGACCGAACTCCGGACACGGCGGTAGCTCGCCAGGCTGCGCTGTTAAACCCGCCGTCCCGGCGCGACCCGAACGAACTAAACGGGTCAGCCGGGAGAACGTCGTATGGTGACCGAAACGGACGAGTCCGACATGGGACTCGGGCTCACCGTCCTGTTCGCGCTGGTGGCGCTCGTCGGCGCGGGCGCGATGTTCGCGGCGCCGGGACAGCTGAACAAGGCGTGGGGGTTCGGGCTGGCGATGCTGGCCGCGACGCTCGCCGTCGTGGCCGCGCAGCTGTACGCGTAGGGCACGCCCCGAAAACCGTTAAGAGTCACTGGCCCGTACGCGGGGGCATGGGCGAGTACACCGAGGACGAACAACGGATCGTCGCGTATCTCCACGACAGCGTGTCCCGCGGCGACCGCTACTTCCGGGCGAAGAACATCGCCGACGCGCTGGGGATGTCGGCCAAGCAGGTCGGCTCGCGGCTGTCGTCGCTGGCCGACAAGTCCGACGACGTGGAGATCGAGAAGTGGGGGCGCGCCCGGTCGACGACGTGGCGCGTCACGCCCGCCTGACCCTCGCACTTTTCCTCCCCCCGCTCAGAGAGGGTCACGATGACCGTCCGGGTGTCTCGCACGTTCGAGTTCGCCGCACCGGTCGATACCGTCTGGGAGTTCATCGCCGACCCAGGAAAGCGAGCCGGCGCCATCAGCGTCGTCGACTCGTTCGACGTCGACGGACGGGACGCGACGTGGGAGGTGGCACTCCCGATCCCCGTCGTCCGCTCCACCGTCACCGTCGAGACGGAGGAGACGGCCCGGGAGCCGCCCCGGAACGTCCAGTTCGTCGGCACCTCGAAGGTGTTCCGCGTTCGCGGCGAACACACGGTCGAGGAGACGGCGGACGGCTGTCGGCTGGTGAACGAGTTCGTCGTCGACGGCCGGATCCCGGGTGTTGAGCGGTTCTTCCAGAAGAACTTCGACCAAGAGCTGTCGAACCTCGAGGCGGCGCTCCGGCGGGACCTCGGTCTCGCGGCCTGACCCACCGGCAGCAGCCCCCGGAGCCGGTGTGTTTAAACCGCTGGCACGACAGTGCCTTGATGCCGACGCACCGACGCTTTTCTCGTCGAGAGTCGGCACACACCCGCCCGGCGCGCCCCCGACCCCACCCCACCTCGCCCTTCCGTCCGTTGTCCAGATACGACTGGTAGTTTCAAGCGTCTCCCACTCTCGCCTCGACCCGTGTCCGACCCTCCCGGTCTCCGCCGCGCGCGAACCCTCGCCTACCTCCTCGACGACGCCGTGCGGCTCCCGGGCGGGATGCGAGTCGGACTCGATCCGTTCCTCTCGCTCCTGCCGGTCGCCGGTGACCTCGCCGGGGCCGTCCTGTCGATGTACGTCGTCGTCGAGGCGTGGCGCGCGGGCGTCCCCCGTCGGGTGCTCGTGCGGATGCTGTCGAACATCGCTCTGGACGTCACCTTCGGAAGCATCCCGGTGTTCGGAACCGTAGTCGACGCCGTCGTCCGGACGAACAGCCGGAACGTCGCGCTGTTCGAGGAGGCGGTCAGCTCGCGCGCTTCTCGACCTCCGCCTTGACGACCGTCGCCTCGAAGTCGTGGTCCGGGCGGATGTTGACGAAGTCGAGGAACTCGCGGGCGCTGAGTACCACCTCGAGCGGGTAGGCGTCGGCTGCGGCGTCGACCGCGGCGCCGGCGCCGACGAGGGGCTGGAGGGCGGCGAGCCCGCAGGCGACGTCGTACGCTCGGGCGTCGTCACGGGCATCCTCGCGGACGCTCGTCGCGTCGATGAGGTAGAGGTCGCCGTCGAGCACCAGCACGTTCTCGGCGCGCAGGTCCCCGTGTGCCAGCCCCGCGTCGTGCATCGTCGCGAGCGCCTCGAACAGCGCCGGTGCCCGCGACCGCGCCGCCGCCGTAGAGAGCTCGTCGAGCGCCTCGGACTCCGGGAGATACTCGACGACGAGGACGCCGAGCCCCTCGGTCTCGAACGCCTCGACCGGCTCGGGCGCGTTGACGCCGAGCTCGCGCATCCGCTCGGTCGCCTCGAGCTCGTGTTCTGCCATCTGGACCGGCGTGTCGAAGTGCTGGAAGAACCCCTCGACGCCGGAGGAGAACGCGCCGAGGTTCCGGCCCGTCGTGAACAGCGCGTGGACGACGGAGTTCTGTGGGGTGATCAGCTTGACGAACAGCTCCCGGTCGACGACCATCGGCGTCGAGAGCCAGTTGTCGGCCTCGAGGAAGCGGACGTGGACGGCGTCGCGGCCGTACCGCTCGGCGATGTCGCGCGCGACCGCCTCCGCGGTCTGCCAGTCGACGTTCCCGCGGACCAGCCGCCTGAGCGCCATCGCTCCGGGGTTCGGGACGCGCCGACATAACCCTCCGGTCGGCTCAGCCCCGCCCGACGACCATCGGGTCGCGGTCGTCCCCGGGGACGTCGACGTGGGCGGCTGCGTGGGCGGCCCGGAGCGCCGTCGCCGCCGCCGCCCCGACGCCGAGCGCGTCGGTGTACTCGTCCCAGACGTGGGGTTCGACCGCGAGGTGGATGGCGTCGGACTCGCGGGCGACGACCGGGTCACGGCCGAACGCCCGGTGCCACTCGTAGATCAGGCCGGCGACACCACCCGTTCCCGGCGTCTCGCGGACGAGGCGCTGGTGTGCCGCGAGCAGCTCGCGAAGCCGGGCGGGCGTGACGGCTGCGTCCTCCGCGGCTTCGTCGACGGCGCCCTCGACCGGCGGCGGGAGGTCTGTCACGCTCGCCTCTCGTCACTGGCAGGCATAAACGGTAAGCCGTGGCGGGGTGAGCAGCGGGTGGTGCGCGTACTCGTGGCCGGCGAGACACTGGTCGACATGCTCCCGGGCTCGTCGGGGGCGCTCGCGTCCGTCGAGCGGTTCGACCGGCGGCTCGGTGGCGCGCCGGCGAACGTCGCCGTCGGACTCTCGCGGCTCGGCGGCCAGCCGCTGTTCTGGACACGCCTCGGGTCCGACCCGTTCGGGGACTACCTCGCCGGCCGCCTCGCCGCCGAGGGCGTCGCGGGTGACCTCGTCGAGCGCGACCCGGACGCACGGACGGGACTGGCGTTCGTCTCGCTCGACGACGACGGCGAGCGGTCGTTCGTCTTCTACCGCGACGGCAGCGCGGACACGCGACTCGACCCCGACCGGGCCCCGGACGTGCCGCTCGACGACGTCGACTGGCTCCACGTCGGTGGCGTCCTCCTCGCCGACGAGCCGGCGCGGTCGGCGACGCTCCGCCTGGCTCGCGCGGCCTCGCGGACCGGCGTGACGGTGTCGTTCGACCCGAACGCCCGGCCCGAACTGTGGGACGAGCACGAGTTCGACTATGCCCAGTCGGTCAGGACGGCGCTCGACGTCGTGGACGTGGTCAAGGCGTCGCCCGGCGACCTCCGGAACGCGGGCTTCCGCGGCGACCCGTCGGCTGTGGCCGACGCCGTCCTCGACGCCGGGCCACACACGGCCTTCCTGACGCTCGGCGGCGCGGGCGCGGTGGCGGCGACGACGGGGTCCTGGCCGGGCGCCGCGCGGGTCCGCCACGGCGGCTACGACGTCGAGACGGTCGACACGACGGGCGCGGGCGACGCCTTCCTCGCCGGCGCGGTGAGCGCGCTCCGTGCCGGCGAGTCGCTCGCGGAGGCCGTGGCGTTCGCGGGGGCAGCCGCGGCGCTGACGACGACGGCTCGCGGAGCGGTCGAGACGTTCCCGACCCCCGAGGCGGTCCGGTCGCTCCGTGACTAGCGGCGGCGCCAGCCGTCGCCGGACTCCGCCGGCTCGTCGTCGCTCGTCTCGACGAGTCCCGCTCGACCGAGCGCGACGAGCACCCCGTAGCCGACGAGACCCGCGACGAACAGGGCCACCGGAATGACGAACGGGCCGAAGGTTCGCAGTAGCGCGCCGAGCGGGTCGAACACGCCCTGCTCGTCGCCCGGCCGACGGTAATCGTTGTCGGGTCGGGGGCGCGTCCCGCTTCCTCACGAGCGATAACTGCGAGGAAGGGTTTTACCCGTCGGATATACACTTGACAGTAATGGCTATTGAGGACGCCGACCGCTCCGCAGAGACGGGGCTGGACGGCGACGGGGGCGATAGTCGAAGGGGCGAATCGGAGTCCGTTCCGCCGGACGAGTCGTACACCTGGGCCGACTTCGACGCGGAGTTCGACCAGAGCCGCGCCGAGGCGCTGGGGTTCGACCCGGCGCGGCTCGGGAACCGTCTCGGTACGGCAGAGCGGGGCGCAGAGCACCTCGCCGGTATCGTCGACGAGCGGACGGTCGACGTCCGCGAGGCGCTCGACGAGGACCGCTTTTTCACCGACGAACACGGTGCCAGCACGATCGTCACACGGTACGACCTGGAGAAGTCCGTTCCGGACCCAAAGAAGCGCCACTTCGAGGAGGAGGAGCGTTACTGGGTCAACGAGCCGTACTCCTTCGTCGTCATCTTCCACTCCCGGAAGGAGAACGAGAAGAAGTACTACGTAATCGAGCCACACGAAAACGAGATAGAGGCCGACCTGAAGGAGTTCCTCGAGGGGAAGCTCCGGACGTCCATCAAGTACTCCGAGGACGGTATCGTCGGGGAGAGCCGCGACGACCGGCGCGAGGTGATCGAGCGCGAGGCACTCCGGCTGATGGACCGGTACGACGTCTACTCGGCCTCGACGGCGCGTGTCGGCAGGTCGGGACAGGTCGAGACGAACGGCGAGAGCGACGGGGACGGCTTCCTCTCCGGGCTGTTCTCCTCCGGGTCGAACGGGTCCACAGCCGACAGGGTCTACCACGACCTGTTCGGCGACGGTGACCTACAGGAGGAGGGGTCGGTCGAGGAGGCCGACGGCGACCCCGAGCGCTACGGCGACGACGACGTGCTGTACGACGCCGACGACCCCGCGACCGGCGCCGCCCGCGACCGGTCGAAGGACCTCGACGGTATCGTCGCCCGACCGGAGCCGGTGGTACTCGACGGCGACCCGCAGACGCTGACCGAGTACCAGGTCGAGAAGATGCTCTACTACCTCAAGCGGGACTTCATCGGGTACGAGAAGATAGACGGGGTCAAACACGACATCAACGTCGAGGATATCTCCTGCGACGGCTACGACTCGCCCGTCTTCGTCTACCACTCCGACTACGAGCAGATCATCACGAACATCTACCACGGTCGGACCGAACTGGACGACTTCGTCGTGAAGCTCGCTCAGCGGTCGGGAAAGGGGATCTCGAAGCGCCAGCCACAGGTCGACGCCACGCTTCCGGACGGCTCGCGGGCACAGCTCACCCTCGGGCGCGAGGTGTCTGACCACGGGACGAACTACACGATTCGGCAGTTCAAGGACGTCCCGTTCACCCCGGTCGACCTGATCAACTGGAAGACGTTCTCGCTGGAGCAGATGGCGTTTCTCTGGCTCTGTATCGAGAACAACAAGTCGCTCATCTTCGCCGGCGGGACGGCCTCGGGCAAGACCACGTCGCTGAACGCCGTCTCCCTGTTCATCCCGTCGAACTCGAAGATCGTCTCCATCGAGGACACCCGCGAGGTCGAGCTGCCACAGCGCAACTGGATCGCGTCGGTGACCCGCCCGTCGTTCTCCGACGACGACAAGGGCGACGTCGACGAGTTCGACCTGCTGGAGGCCGCGCTGCGCCAGCGCCCCGACTACATCGTCATGGGCGAGATACGCGGCGAGGAGGGCCGGACGCTGTTCCAGGTCATGTCGACGGGACACACGACCTACACCACGTTCCACGCCGACACGGTCGGCGAGGTGCTGAAGCGGTTCACCACGGACCCGATCAACGTCTCGAAGACGATGTTCACGGCGCTGAACCTCGTCTCGGTCCAGACCTCCACGCGGGTCAAGGGCCAGAAGGTCCGCCGGAACAAGTCGCTCACGGAGATCAACCACTACGACGCCGAGAACGACGAGATCAACGTCCAAGACGTCTTCCAGTGGCAGGCAGAGACCGACGAGTTCCTGAAGATGGGGGAGTCGAACACGCTCCAGCAGATCAAGTTCGACCGCGGCTGGACCCAGGCGCGGCTGGACGACGAGATGCTCAAGCGCCGGGCGGTGCTCGCCTACCTCGTCGAGAACGGGCTGAACACCTACACGCAGGTGGCAGCGACCTTCCAGGCGTTCATCAACGAGCAGGACTCGATCCTCGCGCTGATGGCGAACGGCCGGCTGGAGACCAGCCTCGAGGACCTTCGCGAGATGGAGTCGGTGCTCATCGACATCGACCCACAGCGAGAGAACATGGTCCCGCGGCCCGACCCGTCGACACAGGGCCGCGAGAAGGCACAGGAGATCCTCGCTCGCGCGGACGAGGAGCTGTTCCCCGAGTTCAAGGGCCGCGACCTCGGGAGCGTCGCGAGCGTCCTCTCGGACGTCGACGCGGCAGGAGCGGTCGAGGTCGAAGACGAGAGCGAGACCGACGACCTCGCGCTGGAGGGCCCGACCGGCGCCGAGACGGTCGAGAGCGAGTTCACGATGGAGACGCCGGTCGAGCTCGGCTCCGACGACGAGGCGTCGAACGACACCGACGGCGAGACCGACACCGATGACGACGACGAGGGGCCGACTCTCGACTCCGACGGCGAGACCGACACCGATGACGACGACGAGGGGCCGACTCTCGACTCCGACGGCGAGACCGACGCCGGGAGCGGCGACGCCACGGAGGGTCTCGACGGACCGGACGAGACGGCGGCGACGGGCGACGACGAGCCCGACGCCGGGAGCGGCGACGCCGAGACGGCCGACGACCCGTCCGACACCGCCGTCGACGAGCGTCCAGATGAGACGGACGCGTCCGGCGACGGCCCGTTCGGCGGTCGGGGCGATCCTCTCGGCGGCGGGTCGGACGACCAGCTCGACGGCGACGTGACAGACGGAGACGACGCGGAGGGCGACGCCGACGAGGACGACGGCGAGGGCGACGACCTCGACGGCTGGGGCTTCGGCGACGTCTCCGGCGACGGAGGTGACGAGTGAGTCTCGACACCGCCGAACCGGACGAGCAGGACGCCGGACTCGAGGGCGACGTTCTGGAGGACCTGTTCCTCCCCGTCTACCGCCGGCTGTTCGACGACGAGGGCGACTTCGTCAACGACCTGTCGAAGAAACTCGCCCAGGCACGGATGGCCGACAACGTCGAGCTGTACCTCGCGCGGTCGCTGGCGTACGGCATTATCGCGGGCGGGCTGCTCGCGGCTGCGGGCACCGCGTTCGGGTGGTCGCTGTTCGCGTTCGGAATTCTCTCGCCCGAGTTCATCAGCACGAACCTCGCGATCCAGAACGAGCAGGTCGTCGCGACGCTGGAGACCCTTCGCGTCCCGGCGGCAATCCTGTTCATCGGCGGGTTCCTCGGCGCCGTCGGGTTCGGGCTCGGGTTCGGGTCGCTGGTCGCAATACCGTACTCCCGTGCGTCCGCGCGCAAGCGCGAGATCAACATGCTCCTCTCCGACTCGGTGTCGTTCATGTACGCCCTGGCGGTCGGGGGGCTGAATCAGCTCGAGATAATCGAGGCGATGGCACAGGCCGAAGACACCTACGGCGAGGTGGCAAAGGAGTTCCAGTCCATCACCCAGGAGACGGAGTACTTCGGTACGGACTACCGGAACGCGATCCGCGACCAGGCCGCAGAGACGCCGAGCGAGGAGCTCTCGCAGTTTCTGACCGACATGCTCTCGATCATCAACTCCGGCGGCGACATGGAGAGCTTCCTCGACGACAAGAAAAAGCGGCACATGCGAACGGCGAAGCAACAGCAGGAGATGACGCTGGAGACGCTGGAGCTGTTCGGCGAGATGTACATGACGCTCTCGCTGTTTCCGCTGCTCCTCATCATCATCCTCGTCATCATGAGCATGCTCGGCAACGCACAGGGTATCCTCCTCTTCGGTACCGTCTACGCGCTCATCCCGCTGACCGGCGTGGGGTTCCTCGTCCTCGTCTCGACGGTCAAGCAGGACGAGCCGGGCGACGGCTACCTGCTGCCGGACGAGACGACAGAGCGTATCGAGTCCGACGCCCAGGGCGGTCTGTTCCACCTCGGGCTTGCCGAGCGGTACGCCGGACGCTACGGCGTGTTCGACCAGATCAAGCGCCGGGAGCGGAGTCACGTGGTAAAAGAGATCCTGGGTGCGCCGCACCTGTTCCTGCGGGACCACCCGACGTGGTGGCTCCTGCCCTCCGTGCCGGTGGCGCTGCTCCTCCTCGTCGGCGCCGTGGCCACCGGCGTCGCGCCGCTGTCGTGGGCGGGGATGAAGTCCGCGCCGGTGGCGTCGACGTTCTTCCTCTACTATCTGCCGTCGTACGTCGTCCTCGTCCCGCTCGCCTTTTTCTTCGAGTGGAACGTCCGCTCGCGGCGCGCGGTGATCGGTAAGCTCTCGGAGAACCTCCGGAAGCTCTCGAGCGCGAACGACACGGGGCAGACCCTACTCGAGTCGCTCCGGACAATCTCGGAGACGTCGTCGGGGAAGCTCTCCGACGAGTTCGAGGCGATGTACGCGAAGGTGAACTACGGGATGAGCCTGAAGGAGGCGCTCGTCGAGTTCAACAACAAGTACCACATCCCGCGGATGGCCCGGACGGTGAAGCTCATCTCGAAGGCACAGGAGGCGTCGAGCCAGATAACCGACGTCCTGTCGACGGCGGCGCAGGCCTCGGAGAACCAGGACGACATCGAACGCGAGCGCAAGTCCCGGACCCGGATGCAGGTGGCGATCATCCTGATGACCTACCTGACGCTCCTCGGGGTCATGGCCATCCTGAAGACGCAGTTCCTCGACGTGATGGCCGGACTGACCCAGCAGGCGTCGGGCGGCGGCTCGGCTGCCGGCGCCGGCGGCAGCGGGAGCTTCGGGTCGAACGTCGACTCGAACCAGCTCTCCCTGCTCTTTTTCCACGCGGTCACCATCCAGGCCGTGCTGTCGGGGATCATCAGCGGGTACATCCGGACGGCGACGCTCCGGGCGGGGCTGAAGTTCGTCGTCATCCTCCAGTCGATCGCGCTCGTGACGTGGGTGGTCGTCGGATGAGCACCCGGGGTCGGGACGCGTCCCGCGGGTCCCGCCCCACGGCGGACCGCCGCGGACAGACCACCATCGACTACGGTATCGGCGCGGCGCTGTTCGTCGTCGTCGTCGCGTTCACCCTCGCCTTTACCCCGACGGTTCTCGACCCATTTATCGGCGACGGGCAGGCCGGCTTCCCCACCGCCGACCGAGGGGCCGACCAGCTGGCGACGGACCTGCTCGTCGAGGACCCTGCGGAGCCGTACGTGTGGGACGACGACTGTACGGACGAGTTCTTCTCGAACGACATTCCCGGCCCGAGCGACTGTCGGTACGCACAGTCCGGCGACTCGAGCCTCAACGACGTCCTCGGCTACGACAGCCGCGTGAACGCCAACGTCACGCTGTACCGGAACGAGGTGCAGGTCGACAGTATCGGTCCGACACACGCACAGGGTGGTGTCGCCGTCTCGACGACGTCGCGGGTCGTCCACTACGACGGGAGACACCACCGGATGGTCGTGGCGGTGTGGTGACCGTGTTCAGACGAGAGCGCGGACAGGCGTACACGCTGGAGGCCGTCGTCGCCGGCACGATCCTCCTCGCGACGCTCGTGTTCGCGTCCCAGGCCGCCGCGGTGACGCCGCTGACCGCCAGTACGTCGAGCCAGCACATCGAGAATCAGGAGCGCGCCGTCGCCGAGGGAACCCTCGTCTCCGCCGAGGAGAACGAGAGTCTCGTCTCGACGCTGCTGTTCTACAACGTGAGCGGCGGCATCTACTACAATACGACGTTCAACCGGCAGTACGCCGAGGGACCGCCGACGCGGTTCGGCGACACGCTCGAGTCGGTGTTCAGAGACCGGGGTGTCGCGTTCAACGTCCAGCTGAGCTACCTCGCCGGCGACGCCGACGAACGCCAACAGCGCCGGCTCGTCTACATGGGGGCTCCGACCGACAGCGCGGTGTCGGCGAGCCGTGTCGTCACGCTCTACGACACCGACGAGACGACGGAGCCGAACGGGAGCGTCGAGGGCTCGACCGACCGGACGCTCGCGAACGTCACGAACACGAGCGGCGACGGCTTCTACATGGACGACGTGAGCAAAGGACCGGTCTACAACGTCGTCGAGGTGGAGGTGACAGTGTGGCGGATGTGAGGGGACGCGACCCCGGACAGCTGTTCGTCGTCGGGGCGCTCGTCATCGCGACGCTGCTCGTGGTGCTCGCGCTCTTTCTCAACAGCGGCATCTACTCGGAGAACCTCGCGGCGCGAAACGCCGACCCCGGCGTCGACGGTGCCGTCGAGTACCGCAGCACCGCGGTCGAGACGGTCGGAACGTCGATCTACCTGGAGGCGACCCGGAACCCCGGCAACTCGACGTACGCGAGCGTGACCGCGAACCACAGCGCGGATATCGAGGCGTTCTCCAACGGCTCGCGGCTCTACTCGGCGTACCGGAGCGAACTGCGGGCGACCGAGCAGGTCGATCAGGACAACGGCACGTACGTCGCACAGAACACGACGGGCGAGTTCACCAACGAGACGGGAACCGTGGCGTGGACGCTCGTCGACCGGACGGACCGGACCCGAAACTTCACGCTCCGGGTCGACGACGACCTGGACGACGTCGACCCCGGAAACGTCACCACTCAGGACACGTTCCACGTCGTGTTCGACCCGGCGAGCGGGGGTGCGTACGAGGTGTACATCCACGACAACTCGTCCGGCGCCGAGACAGTGACCGTCTACGACAGCGGGACGCTGACGGGGTCGTGTACGACCACCTCGACGGACGACCCCGTCGAGGTCGACATCACGGGCAGGAGCATCGAGGAGACGGACTGCTCGACGACGCTCGGCTTCGTCGGTACCCTCTCTGATCCGTACGAGATCAGCTTCGCGGACGGCGACGAGGCCGAAGGGCGGTACGGGCTGGTCGTCGACGCCTCGTACACCGACACGACCGGAGTCGATCCGGCGTTCAACCAGACGACGACGGTTCCGAACTACGCGGCCCCCGGGACCGGTGTCCCGTGGCGCTCGCGGGCTGTCTACTCGTCGAACGTGAGCCTCACCTACCGTTCGAACCAGGTGTCGTACAACGAGACGGTCCAGGTGGCCCCGGGTGAGCCGTCGTGACCCGTCCGGACCCCCGTCGCGGCACCGCCGCGGCGCGCGGCGAGGCCCGCGGCCGGGGCGTGTCGACGACGCTCAGCTACGTGCTCACGCTCGGCATCACGACGCTACTCCTGACGGGCCTGGTGACGGCCACGGCGGGCTACGTCGAGGACCAGCGCGAGCGGATCGTCCGGACCGAACTCGGCATCATCGGCCAGCAGGTCGCGGCGACGGTCGAGAACGCCGACCACGTCGGAGCGTCCGGCGGCGAGGTCGAACTGACACGCCAGCTCCCACGACAGATCGCACGAACCGGCTACCAGATCGCGGTGAACGAGAGCGGAAGCGACGAGGTCGTCGTCTCGGCGTCGGTCCGGGACGGCGAGGTGCGGGTGGTCGTCCCGGTGAACACCGAACCGGATCACACGGTGGTGTCGACCACGGTTCAGAGCGGGCCGGTCAGGGTGACGTTCACCTCGAACGGCGGGGCCGGAGACGAGATCGAGGTGCAGAGCGGTGTTTGAGGAGCGCCGCGCCGTCAGCGAGACGCTCGGGTTCGTCTTCGCGTTCGCGCTCATCGTCACCACCACCGGTATCGTCTTTACCGTCGGACAGGGCGGGCTGCAGGACGCACAGGACCAGGAGCGGCTGAACAACGCCGAGCGGGCGATGGACGTGCTGGCACAGAACATGAACGACCTCAACCGGCGGTCGGTGCCGAGCCGCGCCACCGAGATCCGGCTCTCGGAGGCGAGCATCGCACACGGCGACCCGGTGACGTTCAACGTCACCGGCGAGTCGTCGAGCGCTCGGAACTTCTCGAGTCAGATAATCCTCAACCCGATCGTCTACCGCGGCGGGCCGAACGACGACACGCTCCTCGCCTACAGCAACGGCGCGGTGATCCGCGACCAGCCGGACGGTCAGGTGACCCTCGTCAGGCCGGACTTCCAGCTCACGAACGAGACCGTACTCCTGCCGCTGGTGGCGACGATTCCGGAGGCCGGGCGGTCACAGGTCGGCGGCTCGACGACCGTGCTCGTCCGCGGGCGCGTGCCGTCGACGCCGACGAACCCCGCTACCAGCAATCTCGTGGTGGCCCGGTCGGCGCCCTACGACGTGACAGTCAACGTGACGAGTCCGCGGGCCGAAGCGTGGAACGAGACGCTCTCGCGACAGGACGCTGCGTGTGATATGGTCGCCGCGAACAAGACCTCCTGCTCGGTCCAGACCGACCGCGTCTCGGTGACGTTCGTCCGCGTGTTCGTCGCGTTCGAGTAGTCAGGTTATCCGGACGCGAATCTCGTTCTCGGTGACGTGGAGGTA
>JAQCMY010000276.1 GCA_028274865.1 Haloferacaceae archaeon
TCCTCGCCGCCCGGCTAAAATCCCGCGGTCCACGCGCCGCCTCTTCCGGTGTCGTCGACACGTCGACCGGTGAGCGCCGTCTGTCGAGGGGACAGTCGGATGCTCGGCAGCCGTCCGTGCAAGCGCCCCGGACGAACGTCGTGTGCCGCTACCACGGGTTACTCTCGTATTCACCTGGTTGCCCCTGACACGTGGGCCTCGCTCGTAGCAGCACCTACGCTCAGCTCCCTACAGCACACCGTGCCGGTCGTCGGTGCCGAACTGGGGCAGACGGCAGTCACCGTGGTCGGTATCGGGATGATTCTCCTGCTCCTCGTGGGGCCGGGGTGCTTCTCCTCGTCCGAGATCGCGCTGTTCTCGCTTCCGAACCACCAGATCCACGCGATGGTCGAACAGGGCCTGCGCGGCACACGGGCGGTCGTGTCTCCTAAGAGGACCCCCACCGCCTGCCCGTGACGATCCTCGTCGGAAACAACGTGGTCAACATCACGATGTCCTCGATCTCGACGACCCTCGTCGGGCTCTCCTTCGACGCCGGCACGGCAGTCGTCGTCTCGTCGCTCGGCATCACGTCCACGGTGCTGGTGTTCGGCGAGCGCGCGCCGAAGTCCTACGCCGTCGAGAACACCGAACTGCACGCACGGCGCGTCGCCCTCGGCCTGACGGTCGTCGAGAAGGTGCTGTGGCCGCTCATCACCGTGCTCTACTACCTGACGGGTCTGGTGAACAGGGTCACCGGGGGCAGTCCGTCAATCGAGTCGACGTACGTCACCCGTGACGAGATCCGGAACATGATCAAGACGGGCGAGCGCGAGGGCATCCTCGACGCGGAGGAACGCGAGATGCTCCAGCGCACCCTGCGGTTCACGGACGCGACCGCGAAGGCGGTGATGACGCCGCGTCTCGACGTGGTGGCCGTCTCCGCCGACGCGACCGTCGAGGCGGCGGTCAGGCAGTGTCTCCGGGCCGGCCACGCCCGACTGCCGGCCTACGGCGAGTCGCTGGACGACGTGGCCGGCGTGTTCGACATCCGCGAACTGCGGGGGTCCGACTACGACGACTCCACGGACCTCGACGTCGCGGACGTGGTCGCCCCGACGCTGTACGTCCCCGAGTCGACGAACGTCGACGAACTGCTCTCGGAGATGCGCGAGAACCGAATCCACGTGGCTACCGCCATCGACGAGTTCGGAGCCACCGAGGGGCTGGTCACGATGGAAGACGTGACCGAGGAGATCGTCGGCGAGATTCTGGCGGGCGACGAGACGCACCCGATCGAGTTCGTCGACGACGACACGATAACGGTGGACGGCTCGGTCGACGTCGAGGAGGTCAGCGAGGCCCTCGGCGTCGTACTGCCGGAGGGCGAGGAGTTCGAGACAATCCCCGGATCCAGCTTCAACCTCGCGGGGCGCCTCGTCGAACGGGACGAGGAGTTCGACTACGAGAACGTGACACTGCGGGCCGAACGGGTCGACGACACCCGTATCCGGACGGTCCGGGTGACCGTCGACCGCGACGACGCCAAACCGGTCGAGACGAGGTCGCCGCCAGGCGAGGACGAGTTCGACTGAGCGGTAGCCCCCGACGACCGGACCGCACTGGTCGACGGTGACGCCTTCGACCACGAGGCGCGGAGACGCGCCGGCGGTCGGACACCGTATCGCGGAGCCGGTGACAACCGTTAGGTGGGTCGGCTGGCGACCACCACGTCGTGTACGAGGACATCCTCCTCCCGTTCGACGGCAGCGAGGGCGCAGCGGAGGTGCTCCACCACGCGAGCGAGATCGCTCACTGGGCCGACGCGACCGTCCACGTGCTCTACGTCGCCGACACGGCGCACGACAGTGTCACCGTCGTCGAGGGCGACACCGTCGATGCCCTCGTACAACGCGGCGAAGCGGTCGTCGCGGAGGCAGCGAGGACGCTCGAGACACTCGGCGTCTCGCACGACACCGACGTCGTCCAGGGCAACCCGGCCCCGGGAATCGCCGAGTACGCCGAACGCACCGGTCAGGATCTGGTCGTGATGCCGACTCACGGCCGCGAGGGGGTCTCACGTCACCTCGCCGGAAGCGTCTCCGAGAAGGTCGTCCGTCTCTCGTCGGTCCCCGTGCTCACCGTCCGCATGCAGCCCGACGAGACGCTGGTGTTCCCCTACGAGAACGTCCTCGTTCCGACCGACGGGAGCGCCGCCGCCACGCACGCCGCCGGCCGTGTCGCCGAGTTCGCGGCGTCGCTCGACGCGACCGTCCACGTCCTGTCGGTCGTGGACGACGCCGCACTCGGGCCGGACGTCCGGTCGACAGTCTCCGGACAGGAGAGCGAACGGGCCGCAGCCGACGCCGTCGACACCGTCGTCTCGGAGGCCGAGGCGCACGGCGTCGCCGACACCGTCCGCCACGTCGAGCACGGAACGCCGGTCGAGGAGATCCTCGACTGCGTCGCATCGAACGACGTACACGCCGTCGGGATGGGGACGACCGGGAGACGTGGCACCGAACGGATCCTCCTCGGTAGCGTCGCCGAACAGACCGTGCGCTCGGCACCGGTTCCGGTCGTGACCGTCGCGAACCCGGAGTGAGTCCGGCGGCACGGGCGACCGGGCGGCCCGGACGCGTGGGAACGCACACCGGGGCGCCGGGTTCGTCTCCGCCTCCGGGCTCGTTTTAAACACGGGCGTCGAATGCGTGTCCGTCATATGCCGCTCACGAAGCGGATCATCCCCTGTATCGACGTGGACACCGACGAGGACGGCGACCCTGCGGTCTACACGGGCGTCAACTTCGAGAACCTCGAGTACACCGGTGACCCCGTCGAGATGGCCCGTCGGTACAACGAGGCCGGCGCCGACGAGTTCGTCTTCCTCGACATCACGGCCTCCGCGGACGGGCGGGAGACGATGCTCGACGTCGTCTCGCGGGTGGCCGACGAGGTGTTCATTCCGCTCACCGTCGGCGGCGGCATCCGCACCGCGGAGGACGTCCGAGAGACGCTCCGGGCCGGCGCGGACAAGGTCTCGATCAACACGGGTGCGCTCGACCGCCCGGCGCTCGTCGACGAGGGCGCGGCGTCGTTCGGGTCGCAGTGTATCGTCATCAGCCTGGACGCGCGCCGGCGCTACGACGAGGCCGGCGAGCACTACGAGCGGGTCGGGGGCGAGTCGTGCTGGTTCGAGTGTACGGTGAAAGGCGGCCGCGAGGGGACGGGCGTCGACGCCGTCGAGTGGGCGCGCGAGGCCGAAGGCCGCGGCGCGGGAGAGCTGTTCGTCAACTCGATCGACGCGGACGGGACGAAAGACGGCTACGACGTGCCGCTAACCCGCGCGGTCTGTGAGTCGACGGGGACGCCCGTCATCGCCTCGTCCGGGTGTGGCGGCCCCGAGGACGCCCACGAGGTGTTCACCGAGGCGGGCGCGGACGCTGCGCTCGCGGCCTCTATCTTCCACTTCGGCGAGTACTCCGTCGGCGAGGTAAAGGAGTACCTCGCGGACCGGGGCGTCCCGGTCCGGCGGTGATGTGTCTCGGACACACGACTGCGGCGGCTTAGAGCATCGTCGACGCGTACCACAGCCGTGTCCGACACCGACGAGTGGCGCGCGACGCTCCAAGAGACCCGCGACAGAAAGGACGCCTCGTTCGCCGACAGCCCACGGTCGCCGCTCCCGCCCGACGAGCGCGCGTCGTTCGACGGGCTGGACTACTACCCGCCAGACCCGGACTACCGGTTCGTCCTCTCGCTCCACGAGGCCGACGAACCACAGCGCATCGCCGTGACGACGACGACGGACGGCGACCGGGAGTACGTCGCGGTCGGTCGGTTCCGGTTCGACCTCGGCGGCCAGGAGCGTAGCCTGACCGCCTACCGCAGTCCGGGCGGCGACGGGACCCTCTGGCTGCCGTTCCGGGACGCGACGAACGGCGAGACGACGTACGACGCCGGGCGATACCTCGACCTCGACGCGGAGACAGACCGCGAGGCGGGGCGCTGGGTCGTCGACTTCAACCGGGCGTACAGCCCGTTTTGCGCGTACTCGGACGCCTACGAGTGTCCGCTGGTGCCGGCTGCGAACTGGCTGGAGGTGCCCGTCCCGGCGGGCGAACGGTACCCGTACTAGCTCTCGGCGGCGGCGCGGAACGCGTCGGCGAAGTCGTCGGTGACCCGTTCGACCCGCTCGGCGGCGGACTCGACGGCGTCGAGTGGGTCGACGCCGCCCTCGGTCCGGACGGAGAGTACGGGGTCGGTCTGCCCGCCGGACTGCTCCGGGTTGAGGTCGTACGTGGCGGCGGCGACCCCCTCGGTCTCGAGGAGTGCGCCCTTCAGCACGTTCATGAAGGTGTGGTCCTCGCCGGCGATCTCCAGCCGGAGCTCGTCGGCTGTCTTGTCGATGACCAGCAGTTCCATACCAGACGGTGGCGGCGTCGCCGCTTCAGCGTTTCGTCATCGACACTCGCGGCTACCGCACCAGGTACGGCTCGTCGCCCGGCAGGAACCGCCCGAGGTCGGACTCGCGCCGGTAGTCGGTCTGCTGGAGCTCGTCGAGCGCCGCGACGAGCCGGGTCTCGTCGTCGTCGGTCCACGCGCCGGGGTCGAGAACCGGCACGACCAGCCACCCGCTGCCGCGAATCTCCGTCGCGTGGGCGGCCCGGAGGTCGTCGGCCAGCGCGGGGTCGCGTGCCGTATACTCCCGGAGGACGTGTCGAACCGGACGCTCGCCGACGGGGAGCAGGACGTGGGCGGCGATTGCGCGCAACTCGGCGTCGAAAAAGCGCTCCATGTCGGCGTAGTCGGCGGCTGTCGGCTCGGGCCCCTCTGGGGCGCACATGTGGAGGTACGAGAGGTATGCGCGGTCGACCGTCGGCGGAGTGTCGTCGTCGGTCAGGAGGCCGCCGTCGCGGAGCGAGCGCCGGAGACGGTCGACCGCCGGCGTGCCGGTGAACGGGACGCCGACCCCGAGTCCGCCGTGTCGACCGGGGTGGTCACCGACGACGTGGAAGTGAGCGTTCGCGTCGCCGTAG
>JAQCMY010000227.1 GCA_028274865.1 Haloferacaceae archaeon
CTCCCGTTCGCCGGCGACGCCTTCGACGCGGTGCTGTGTGCCCTGTCGGTCCAGTACCTCCAGTATCCGGGGCGGGTCGTCGCCGAGTTCGAGCGGGTGCTCGCGCCCGACGGGGTGCTGGTCGTCTCGTTCACCGGCCGGATGTTCCCGACGAAGGCCGTCCGGGCGTGGCGCGAGACGTCGATGGACGGACGGGTCGCGCTCGTCGAGTCGTACGTCGACGCCGCCGGGTTCGAGGACGTGCGGACGGTCCGCGAGCGCCCCGACGGCGACCCGTTCGCCGCCGTCGTGGCGCGGCGGTAGCGACGGCAGAACTGGTTTGTCCGCGGCGCCCGAGCGCTCGCCCGTGCCGACGACGTGTGCGCTCTGCCGGCGGCGGGTGCCCGTCGAGCGGCTGGACGACCCGGGAGCGGTCCAGACCCACCACCTGCGGCCCGAGCGCCGCGAGACGAGCCCGACGGTCGAGCTCTGTCGCCCCTGCCACGACCAGGTCCACGCGCTCTTTACGAACGCCGAGCTCCGCGAGTCGTTCGACACGGCAGACGCGCTCCGGACGGCCGACCGGCTCGCGGACTACCTCGACTGGATTCGCGGGACCGACAGGCTCCGTGTCGCGACACGAACCAGCGACCACGTGCGGCGACGGCGGGACTGACGCCGCAACGACTGAGTGCCCCGGCAGCGAAGCGGCGGGCATGGGACTCACGACCGACCTCGTGAACGGCATCGTCTCGCTCGTCGTCAGTGTCGGCATCACCGTCGCGCTCGCGGACGACGACGACGGCCCCTGGAGCCTGACCGAGGTGGCGCTCTCCGTCGCCATCTCTGCGTTCCTCTCGGGATTTTTCACGAGCTACTTCGCGGAGTAGCGACGCCGGGAGCGGGACTGCCGCCCGGCAGATCGCGGGTCGGCCGGTCGCGGCTGCGCTCGGCGGCCTCGACGGAGGCGGCGCTGGCGACGACGGACTAGACGCCTCCTCGGCGGTCTGGCGCCAGACGCGCTGTCGCCGACGACGTTCCACGAGAACCCACGCGTCGCGGGGTCGGCACGGACGACCTCGTCGTCCTCGCAGAGTCGAGTCGAGCCGAGTCGACTGTGCCCGGTGGGGTCCCGCTCCGGGGGCCGGTGGCTCGGCCCCGGAAGGCGCGGTGGCGCTCGGCGACCTGCCGGTAGAACCACCGAAGGGCGTCGGTCCGCTGTCGGCCGGTCTGCGAACGCCTCGCGGGCGCGGACCCGCGCGCCCTCGACGCCGTGGTCGTCGAACAGCCGGGCGGCTGTACACGCGTCCGAACCGTCCGCGTCGGGGACGTCGTCGGACGCACGCGACGGCGTTCGGCTGTCGGCGAACTGAATCCGCGCCGAGCGTGTGGCTCCGTCACGCGACCGGCGTGGCCGAGTCGCTCTTGGGGCTCGCCGCCACACGTTCGGGCGTGACGCTCCACCCGACGCCGACGACCCTCGACTGCGCGGCGTGTGGCGACACGGTCACCGAGGCGGGCTACCTCCCGGCGGTCGAACGCGACGACGGCTACGAGCCGTCGCCCGCCGACGCGGTCTGTGGCGCGTGCGGGTTCACCGCGCTCGGGACCGCCGGCTGTGCGCCCGAACTCGACGACGTGACCGACCCGGCGACGGCGGACACGCTCCTGTACGTCCGTGCGACCGACGACGGGGTCGACGTCGTCCGGTCGAAGGCGTAGCCCGTCACCCCGTCGTCCGGACCCCCGACGCCGCCGGGACTTTGCCCCCGGAGCAACAGCAGCGAGACATGGTCGACCTCGTCGACGCCGTCGAGGGTATCGTCCACGAGCCGACACAGGTGCGCGACGACGGCCGGGTCGACCTCACCGTCGCCGAGGTGTACGAGGTGGTCTCGCCCGGTCGGGTCGACTTCGGCGGCGGCGAACTCGCGCCGGCGGACCTCGCTCCACACGACCGGGTCCGGCGCGACGAGGCCGACGACTACGCCTGGTGGCACCTCGGTGCCGGCACCTACCTCGTCGAGTACAACGAGTCGCTGTCCGGCGAGGCGGTGCTCCAGCCCCGGGTCGAAGTCGTCGAGCGCGGCGGGACACACCCGACGCTCCGGGTCGACGAACTGCCGCGCGTGCCCCTGACCGTCGCCGGCGCGGGGCTCCGACTGAAGCAGAACGCGCGCGCCTCGACGCTCCGACCGGCGTAGCGCAGCGTCTCGCGGCCGCACGGGGAGCTGTCTGTCGGCCCGGCGATGGAGGCGGTCGTCGAGGAGTCGGTCGAGTTCTACCGGCCCCAGGCGGGCGCCGGGGCAGCCCGCGACTGCCACCGCAACCCGACGGTCGGCCTCGGGGCCGTCGAGGGCGGGACGGCAATCGACACGGTGCCGGCATCGGCGTGTGCGCGGGTCCTACGAGCCGCTCGAGAGTCCGCCGTCGAGGCGAGCGCGCGGGCCGCCGAGGCCGTCGTCGACAGCCGGGTCTACCGCCGGAGCGCGACCGGCGGCGGCGACGCCGAGGTTCTCCGCCACCGCGGCGTTTCGACCGTCGAGTTCGGGTTCGGGACACAGACGGCCCACGGAGCCGACGAGCACACGACGACCGGGGCGCTGGTCCGGAACGCGACCAGCTACGCGGCGGTCCCGACCCTGTACAGCCGGTTCGTCGATCGGACCTGGCCCGACACAGCCGCGCCGTCGGCGGACGTCAGATCACACCACGTGGCCGCGGGGCCGCCGGCGGGCGCACGAACCGTCCGTGACCGCCGAGTTTATTGCCTTGTGCAATTTATACACTACTATGAGTGGCGAGCTGCGAACGGCGGCTGTCGCGCTCCTCGTGGTGACGGCGACGCTCGCCGGGACGGCGGGAACCGCGTCGGGGCTGAACTACACCGAGATCGGTGAGCCGACCCTCGAGACGACGGTCGGCGGGTCGAACGTGCTCGCGCCGGGCGAGACGACGACGGTGCCGGTGGTGGTGCAGAACACGGGTCAGTCGGTGACCGCGCTCGACGGGCCGGTCGACGAGTTCGAGCGGGCGGCCCGGAGCCAGTCGCTCCAGCCCGGCGCCGCGCTGTCGACGACGGTGACCGCCGAGGCCGGGGCGGCGCCGCTGACGGTACGGACGGGCGAGCAGTCGATCGGTGTCGTCACGCCCGACGACACCCGTCGGGTGCCGGTCGAGGTCGAGGTCGACGAGTCGGCGGCACCGGGCACCTACCGGCTGCCGGTCGAGGTGACCTACCGCTACCTGAGCACGCTGGTGATCAACAGCGACGAGACGATCACCAGCTACCGGACCGAGACGGTCGAGCGCACCGTGACCGTACGCGTCGAGGCGACGACGCGGCTGGCGGTCGTCTCCGTGACCGGCGAGGGGCTGGCAGAGAACGCCGACGGCGAGGTGCGCGCGACGGTGCGTAACGCCGGGACGGAGGTCGCCTCCGACGCGAGCCTGCGGCTCCACGCAGCCGACTGGCTGACCCCGCGGGCGAGGAGCGCGAGCGTCGGTGACCTCGCGCCCGGCGAGACGGCGACGGCGACGTTCCGCGTCGGCGTCGGCGACGTCGGGGCGGGCGACCACGCGGTCGGGTTCTCGCTCGACTACGACGGCGAGAACGGCGTCGTCTCCGAGACCCCGGTGCGGACCGGCACGGTGACCGTCGGCGAGGGGCCGCAGTTCGCGGTGTCTGCCGCCGCCGAGTCGCTGTACGTCGACTCGACCGGTGCCGTCGCGCTAACGGTCGAGAACACCGGCGACGCGACCGCCCGCGACGTGCGGGTTCACCTGCGCGAGTCGCCGCCGCTGGCGCCCGTCTCCGGGTCGGCGAGTCTGGGCGACCTCGCGCCCGGCGAGTCGGCGAGTGCCCGTCTCCGGGTCGAGGTGAGCGGCCGCGCGCTCGAGGAACGGTACCCGCTCTCGCTCGTCGTCGAACGCGACGACGCCTTCGGCGACCCCGTGACGACCGAGCCGCTCTCTGCGGGTGTCGCGGTGGGCCCGGAGCGGACGGTCGAGACGGGCGACGCCGGGTCGGTGCCCGCGGGGTCGACGACGACCGTCGCGTTCGAGGTGACGAACACCGGCGCGGCGCCGATGCGCGACGCGGTCGTGCGGCTCAACGCCGACTCGCCGTTCGAGACGGACGACGACACCGCCTACGTCGGCACGCTCGAGCCGGGCGAGTCCGCGACCGTCCGGTTCACCGTCAGCGTCGGCGGCGCGGCGACGCCGAAGTCCTACGCGCTCGACACCACGGTCGCGTTCGACAACGGCTTCGGCAGCCGAGTGGTGACCGACGTGGCGTCGACCGAACTGCGGGTCGAGACGGGCGGCGGCGGTCCGCTCGCGGCCCTGCTCGACCTGCTGGGGCTGTGAGATGACGAGCGTCCGCGACGCGCTGGAGCAGACCGGCCGCTGGTCCGCGACCCACCGACGGGGCGTCGTCGCCGCGGTGCTCGTCGTCGCCGTCGTCTCCGGCGGCGTCGCGGCGTCGAGCCTCCAGATGAGCATGGGGATGAGTCTCTACGTCGACGACGACGCGGCGGCCGCCGAGGACTGGGCGACGCTGAAGCAGGACCACGACACCGGCAACGCGGTGTTCGTCGTCGTCGAGTCCGACGCGCCCTACGACCCCGAGACGGTGCGGGCGGTCGACCGGCTCGACCGTGGATACGCCGGCATCGACGGCGTCTCGTCGGTGACCAGCCTCGCGGACGTCGTCCGGCTCGGCGCCGGCGGGTCGATTCCCGACACGGAGGCGGGCGTCCGGCGCGCCGTCGACCGGGTGCGCGAGCGCCCGGGCGGCGACCGGCTGGTCGACCGGGTCGTCCCCGAGGCCGGGACCACGGTGGTCGTCGCGGAGTACGGCGAGATCGACCGGTTCGACCGCGGCGCGTTCCTGCCGACCCGTGGCTCGGACGTGGTCTACGGCGAGGTGCGCGAGGAGACCGACGCGGCGGAGCTGCCGCCCGGCGCGAGCGCGACGATCACCGGCCAGCCGGTGTTCGAGAACGCCGCCTTCGGGCTGATGCTCCCCGAGATGGTCACGCTGTTCGCGGGCTCGTTCGCGCTCATCGTCGGCGTCGTCTACCTCGTGATGCGCGGTCGTCTCGCCCGCGGGCGGGAGGTGGCGATGCCACTCGGCGTCGCGGTGCTGTCGCTCGTGTTCATGGCCGGCGCGATGGGTGTACTCGGCTACTCGTTCAACGCCATCATGCTCGGCGTGATGCCCGTCGCGATGGGGCTGGGGATGGACTACGGGCTCCAGATCCAGACCCGCTACGCCGAGGCCCGCGAGGACGGTCGGTCGCCGGTCGACGCCGCCGGTCTCGCGAGCCGAACGACCGGACGGGCGCTGCTGATCGCGATGGGCACGACCGTCGTCGGCCTCGGGTCGCTGCTCGTGTCGCCGGTGCCGCCGGTTCAGCAGTTCGGCGTCACCAGCGCGGTCGCCGTCTTCTCGTCGATGGTGCTGTCGGTGACGCTCTTGCCCGCCCTGCTCGTCCGGTTCGACGCCGGGCCGCCACGGAGCGAGGCGGACGCCGCCGCAGACGACCGCGTCGAGTCGGCGTTCCGCCGGCTGACCGAGCGCGGCACGGCCAGACATCCGGTCGTCACCCTGCTGCTCGCCGCGCTGGTCGTCTCCGCCGGCGCGTACGCCTACCCACAGGTCGAGCCCCGGCAGGAGATGATGGACTTCTGGCCGCAGGACCTGGAGGCGAAAGACGACCTCGAGCGGCTGTCTGACACGGTCGAGAGTCCGAAGCGGATCTACGTCCTGGTCGAGACCGACCGGGCGTACACGCCCGAGACGTTCCGCGACGTGGCCGAGTTCCAGCGCCTGCTGCTCGACAACTCGCGCGTGAACGGGGTACAGAGCCCCGTCACCGCGGTCGCACTCGCGAACGACGGGCGGATACCAGAGACGGAGGCCGAACTCGACCGCGTGCTCGGCGCGCAGACGGACGGCCCGCTCGCCGTCGAGGACCCGGACCGGCAGCCCTCGCGGCTGGTGCTGACCGTCGCCGTCGACGACGTCGAGGGCGAGGCGGTCCGGACGCTGATCGAGGAGTTCGAGGGGAACGCGGCACTGACGCTCGGGCCCGGCGTCGACGTGCGGGTGACCGGCAAGCCGGTTCTCAACCGGACGGTCATCGAGAACGTCACCGCCGGGCTCACCCCGATGACGCTGCTGTCGTTCGTCCTCGGCGGGGCGTTCCTCGCGCTCGCGTTCCGGTCGCTGCGCGTCTCGGCGGTGCTGGTCGGGAGCGTCGCCGGCACCGCGGCACTGACCGTCGCCGGCGTGATGTACGTGCTCTCGATCCCGTGGAACCCGCTGACGATCACGATGTCGTCGATCGCACTGGGGGTCGGGGTCGACTACGGGGTCCACGTGTTCGAGCGCTACGAACACGAGGTCGGGCAGGGCGCGAGCGACCGGACCGCGGCGGCCACGGCAGTCGCGAAGCTCGCCCGGCCGGTGCTCGGCTCCAGTCTCACCACCGTCTTCGGGTTCGGAATCCTCGTCGTCTCGCGGTTCCCCGTCCTCGCGAACTTCGGGGTGGTGACGGTGTCCGCGATCGGGCTGGCGCTGGCGGGCGCGTTTCTGGTCCTGCCCGCGGCGCTCGTCCTCGTCCCCGGGGTCGCCAGGCGGGACCCAGCCGACGACGCCGCCGGCGCGTCGCCGGGCACCGAGCCCGAGGCGACGTAGCGTCGACCGGCGACCCCGGAGACGGCGTGTGGTGGCCCGAAGCGGCTGTCCGTCGACACAGTTTAGTGAGTATAGCCCAATTCAAACACGATGTCGTCAGAAACGTTCGTCCGCCGGCTCGCCGGCACAGTCGTCCTCGTCTCGCTCGCGCTCGGCCTGTTCGTCGACCCGCTCGGCTACCTGCCCGCCGCGTTCGTGGGCGCGAACCTGGTCCAGAGCACGTTCACCGGACTCTGTCCGGCAGAGACGGTTTACAGCCGGGTGGTCGGGGCGGACTGACCGTATCGTTGTGTCACTGTCACGCAATACTAACGTGGCCGCGAACCGTACGCGGAGCCGATGAGTTCCGATCCGGAGGAGGAGCGGGCACGCATCAGAGCACAGAAGCTGGCAGCGCTGCGCGAGCGCCACGGCGAGGAGGGGTCAGACACGGATGCCTCGGTCCAGTCGACCGGGAGCCGCGCCGAGCACACGGAGCCGGTCCACGTCGACGGGCGCGACGGCCTCGACGGGCTGCTCGAGGCAGCCGGCGTCGTGCTCGTCGACTTCTACGCCGACTGGTGTGGACCGTGCAAGACGCTGGCGCCGGTCGTCGAGCGGCTGGCGGCCGAGACGCCCGCGACCGTCGCGACGGTGGATATCGACGCGAACCGGCGGCTGGCCGAGCAGTTCGGCGTCCGGAGCGTGCCGACGCTGGCGCTGTTCGCCGGCGGCGAGCAGGTCGAGCGGCTGGCCGGCGCGCGCAGTGAGGCGGAGCTACGGTCGCTGATCGACCGGTACGCGTAGACAGCGGCCCTCGGGCCCGGCACGCGCCTCGCCGACCCGCGTGTCCGGACCGCGACGACACGCCGTACCCCTCGGCGGAGCGTCGCCGCTCGGCGGCCCGGACGACGAAACACTCTTGTGCGTAATTCACAATATACAGCATATGAACGTCGACGCCGTGTCGCCGCCCGGGACCCGCCGACCGACCGCCGTGACCGACCGGAGCGCCGGCGAGTGATCCGGGGCGCGCTCACCGCGATCAAAGGAAACCTGATCTACGTCGTCGTCGCGTCGCTCGCGGCCGGACTGGCGTTCGGGCAGGTGGCGGACGCGGGGACGAAGGCCCTCCTGCGCGCCGCGGTCGTGCCGATCCTCCTGTTGATGATCTACCCGATGATGGTCAACATCGACCTGAAGGAGGTGCTAAACGTCCCCGAGCACGCGCTCCCGGTGGGGCTGAGCCTGCTGGTGAACTTCGGGGTCGTGCCGCTGCTGGCGGTCGTTCTCGCGCGGGCGTTCTTCGCCGGGAGCGCCGAGTACGCGCTGGGGCTGTACTTCGTCGCGCTGATCCCCACCTCCGGCATGACCGCTGCGTGGACCGGCCTGGCCGACGGCGACCTCGAGGGCGCGCTGGTCGCGATGGCGGTCAACCTCCTGGTCGCCGTCGCCGTCCTGCCGGCCTACCTCTCGGTGCTGGTGCCGGCGAGCGTCGGCTTCGACCCGACGGCGCTGTACCGACAGCTGGCACAGGTGGTCGTCGCCCCGATGGTCGCGGGGAACGTCACCCGCCGCCTGCTGCGCCGGCGCTACGGCGCCGACGGGGTCGAACGCCTCAAGCCGACGCTCGGCGGACTCAGCTCGCTCGGCGTGATGCTGATCGTCTTCGTCGCGATGGCGATGCGGTCGAGACAGATCCTCGCCGCCCCGCTCGCCTCCGCCAGTACGGTCGTCCCGCTGGTGGTGTTGTACGCCGCGGTCCTCGTCGTCGGCTCGGTGCTCGGACGGCTCTTTCTCGACCCTGCGCGTACGGTCGCGCTGGTGTACGCGACGAGTATGCGTAACCTCTCGATCGCGGTGGCGGTCGTCGTCGCGGCGCCGGCCGTCTCCGCCGAGGCCGTTCTTCCGGTCGCCCTCGCGTACGTGGTCCAGCCGCCGCTCGGTGCGGTGTACATGCACTACCGACGCGACGTGGTCGGCGAGGGGCTGTCGCTCCGCGAGGCGGTCGCCGATATCGGCTGACCGACGGGCTCAGGACTCCGCCGGCGGGGTCGTCGCGGCGTCCTCGTACTTCCGCTCGAACTCCGCGATCAGCTGTCCCATCTCCGCGTACCAGTCGTTGAGCGTCCGCTGGAGGTCGTCGGCGACCTCCTCGGCGGGCGTCGGCGAGTAGACGTGGTAGTAGCTCCCGGAGTCGTAGTTGACCTGGTCCTGCTCGACGAACCCCGCGTCGTGGAGCCGCCGGACCGACCGGTAGGCGGTCGACCGCTCGCGGTCGACGGCTGCCGCGACCTCGTCGACGGTCAGCGGGTCCGCCGCGTCGACGAGCACGCCGAACACCTCGCGGTCCAGCGGCTTGAGGCCGTAGAAACACTCTAGCAGTCCCTCACACTCTATATCCTGCCGCAGGTGTTCGACCATCGAGTTCCCCATGGCCGCTAGTGTGTCCACTCGTCGGATAGCTCTTGTGCAACACTCGGTCGACCGCCGCGACACCGGAACCGGCGACACCGGACCCCCAGCCGGCTTCCACGGAGTAACTGCTCGGCTGTCACCGTCGTGATATTGTCGTTCTCGAACAAGATACGCTAGCCGGCGCCGCGTCGGACCGCGTCGTGTCGCTGGACGCACCGACCGGCCCACACGGTGCCCGAATGTCAGCCGGCGTCCGGCCCTGCCAAACAGTCATATCGTGGGAGACAGTATCACGGACTATGCCTATCGACAGCGAGACGTTCGGCTCGCCCGCCGAGGAGTCGGTCGCCGAGCCGACAGACGCCGAGCGGGTGCTCGCGTTCCTCGTCGCGAACGCCGACCGCGCGTTCACGCTCCAGGAAGTCACGGCGGGCGTCGACGGAGACCACGACTCGGTGGAGGCGGCGCTCGGACACCTCGCGGAGCGCGGGCTCGCGCGCCGCCGAACGAAGTACTGGGCCGTCGGCGACGTCGAGGCGGTCCGCGCGGACTCCGACCTCCACCGGGAGCTGGCGGCGCTGAGCGACCAGCTCGAGGCCTGAGACCCCGATCCGGCCCCGTGGCGGGCGGGACCCCGCCTCCCGGTCGGCCCGCGCGACGCCGGCGCCGAGCGGCTGGTCGAGCGCGTCGCACGACGGCGAGGGTCACGTTCTTGTCGACCGGGACACAACGGCTGGTGTTGTGAACGGAGGGGCAGCGCCAGACGACGCAGCCGGTCGGGACGGGGCAGCCGGCGCTGCCAGCCGGGCTCGCTCCGACGGGACGGCGGAGGTGGCCCGGAGCAGCCGCCCCGACCTCCCGCCTCCGGGCGGCGCGCCGGTCCGGGTCTTCGGGCTCTCCGGAGCGGTCGTCCGGCGACACCACCCGGACACGCTCGGCGCGCTGGTCGACGCCGCCGACCCGGACGTGGTGGTGGCCGCGCCGCCGGAGTCGACGGTCGTCTCGTCGCTGGGACACGACGTCGACCCGCCGGTCCTCACGCCCGGTCGCGGCGTCGCGCCGGCGGTCGCGTCCGGTCCGGACGACGGGGTCGTCGTGTCGCTGACCGCCGACGACGACACGGAGGCGCTGCTCGACGCGACGGGCGGCACGGCCCCGCGGTGCGTGGTGAGCGACGCGCTGTCGCTGTCGGTCGACCCGTACGAGCGCTCGACGGCTGTCGAGGGGCTCGCCGACTACCGCGAGCGTCTGCCGGACCCGTGGCACGCCGCGGCGGCCCACGTGGTGACGACGCTCCGTGCCGGCCACGAGACGACGGTTACCGGGCCGACGGGCCCGCTCTCGCTGGTCGGCGTCGGCACGACGACGGCTCGACTCGGCGCCGGGGTCGACAGCCGGGTCGGCGACCCGACCGTCGTCTCGGTCTACTCGAACGGCGCCGTCACGACGGAGCCGGTCGACCCGGAGTCCGTCGGCCTCCGCGGGGTCCGCGACGTCGGCCCGGCCCGCGCCGAGACGCTCCGCGAGGGCGGCTACACGACCGTCGGCGACCTCGCCCAGGCGCGCGCTCCGGATATCGCCGATCTCGGGGGGTTCGGGCGCTCGACCGCACGGTCGATCCGGGCCGCCGCCCGGGCCGTTACCGACCGGACCGTCGTCTCGACCGGCGACGGGGCGCTCCCGCGCGGCGACCCGGTGTTCGTCGACGTCGAGACCGACGGGCTCGAGGCGTCGACGGCGTGGCTCGTCGGCGTGCTCGACGGCGGCCCGGAGGACGGCCGCTACCTCGCCTTCCGGCAGCGTGACCCCGACGACACGAGCCACCTCGAGGGGTTTCTCACGTGGCTGACGGGCAGCGCCGCCGGTCGGCCGGTCGTCGCGTGGAACGGCTACCAGTTCGACTTTCCCGTGATCGCAGACCAGCTCCGCCAGCACTGCCCCGACCGGCACCAGGCGTGGGCGGACACCTACCAGTTCGACCCGCTCTACTGGGCCCGCGACCAGGGGAACGCCGCGCTCCCGGGGCGGTCGAACCGGCTCGAGGCCGTCGCCGGGGCGCTCGGGTGGGAGCCGGCAACAGCCGGGCTCGACGGACAGACCGTCGCCGAGGTGTACGTCGCCTGGCGGACCGCCGTCGAGCGGGCCGCCGACCCGGCGGCGGTCGACCCGCCGGCGTGGCGCCGGCTCGAGCGCTACTGCGAGGACGACGTCCGGGCGCTCGCGACGATCTACGACGAGCTACGGGCCGCCGCCGGGCGTGACACGGCGGCAGAGACGGCACAGAGCGGGAACGGCAGACAGGGTTCGCTCTCGGACTTCGGCTGACACGTGACACACCCAGACAGCTCGGACCACGACACCGACTCGAGCACGACCGGTCAGACGGCGACGACAGACGGCCACGACGGCCAGGAGCCGCGCCGCCGTGCCGACGGCGGCGTCGCCGACCGGTCGGGGACGCGCCGGGTGCTCTCCGAGGCGGTGCTCCGGGACTCGCTCCCCGACTACCGGGGGCAGGTGTGTCACAGCCGGCACCTCCCGGGCGAGCCGGCGTCGACGGTCCCCGCCGACGAGGTGTTGTGCGACAGCCTCGCCGGTCGGCTCGAGACGGAGCTGTTCTCGCACCAAGCCGCCGCGCTCGACAGTCTCGCCGGCGGCGAGAACACGGTCGTCACCACCTCGACGTCGTCGGGCAAGACGTGGGTCTACGCGCTCCAGATCGCCCGGAACTACCTCGCCGACCCCGACTCGACGGCGCTGTGTCTCTACCCGATGAAGGCGCTCACCCGCGACCAGGAGAACGAGCTCAACACGAAGCTGCGCCAGGACTGGGGGCTCGACGTCTCCGTCGGGGTGTACGACGGCGACACGGACGCCGAGCGAAAGCGCCGGATCCGCGAGACCGCGAACGTCGTCCTGACGAACCCCGCCGGGCTGAACGTCTATCTCCCGCGGCACAACAAGGACAGCGGCTGGCACCGGTTCTACCACAACCTCGACCTCGTCGTGGTCGACGAGGGCCACGAGTACTCCGGGGTGGCCGGCACCCACGTCGCGTGGATCCTCCGGCGTCTGCGGCGGATCCTCGCGTACTACGACGCGGCCCCGCAGTTCGTACTCACCACCGCGACGATCGGCAACCCCGCCCGCCACGCCGCCCGGCTGACGGGCGCGGAGTTCACCGTCGTCGACGAGGACGGCTCGCCGCGTGGCGACCGCGACGTCGTCCTGTGGGAGCCGCCGGTCGACCGGTCGGCGCTCGACGAGGCCGCCGAGGACCCGCTCGCGGACTTCGAGCAGGCCCGCCGGTCGACCGGGTCCGAGGCCGCGTCGGTGACCGCACACCTCGCGCTACGCGACACACAGACGCTCCAGTTCTGTCGCGCACGACAGGGCACGGAGATCGCGGCCAGACAGGTGGTCGCCGCCGCACGGGACCACCCCGAGGGAGGCTACGTCGACGTCGAGCCGTACCACGCGGGGCTGGGCACGCAGACCCGGCGGGCCGTCGAGAACCGGCTGAAGGGCGCGTCCGTCGACGCGGTCGCCTCGACGAACGCGCTCGAGCTCGGGATCGACATCGGGAGCGTCGACGCCACCGTCGCGGCGTCGTACCCCGGGACGAAACAGAGCTTCTGGCAGCAGGTCGGGCGCGCCGGGCGCGGGACGAGCGACGCGCTCTCCGTGCTGGTCGGCGGCCAGGACGCGATGGACGCCTACATCCTCGACAACCCCGACTACCTGTTCGACGACGGCGTCGAAGACGCGGTCGTCTCCGTCGAAAACGACCGGGTGTACGCCGACCACCTGCTCGCCGCCGCCGCGGAGCGCCCGCTGTCGGCAGCCGACGCGCCGTACCTCGGCGGCGAGCGGCGCCTGCGCGAGACGACCGAGATGTGGCAGGACGCCGGCCTGCTCGAGTCGGTCGGCGACCTCGACGCCGGCGGGGTGACCTACACCGGCGACGCCCGCCCGCAGGCACGGATCTCGATGTACGGGACCGGCGGGACGGAGTTTCGCGTCGTGTGTCGGAACGGCGAGATCGACCACGACCCAGTCGCCGAGGAGCGCGCCTACCGCGACTACCACGAGGGGGCGCTGTTCCTCCACGCAGGCCAGCAGTACGAGGTCGTCGAGGTCGACGAGACCGGCCGCCGTCCGACGATCGCCGTCCGCAGGACCCAGACAGACGAGTACACCCAGACCCAGTCGACAAAGCGGATCACCGACCTCGCGGTGGAGGCACACCGCTCGCTGGCCGGCGACTACGACCTCTACTTCGGCACGGGGACGGTCCGGATCACGTACGACGCGTACCTCGTCCGAGAGGTCAGCACCGGTGAGATCGTCGGCGGCCCGCACCCGACGGGCGCTCCGCCGCTCGACCTCCGGACCGAACTGCTGTGGGTCGCGCTCCCGCCGGACCACCTCCAGACGACGATCGACCGGCTCACCGGCGAGCTGGACGAGGAGCTGCTCACCCCGACGACCCGGGCGAGCACCGACCGCGCCGTGCCGGCTGCCGAGGACCGCTACACCTACGGCGGCGGGCTCCACGCCGCAGAACACGGCGTGATCCAGCTCGCGCCGCTCGAGCTGATGATCGACAACGCCGACGTCGGGGGGCTGTCGACGCTCGGCCACGACCACGAGACGGTTCCCGGCCCGACGTGGTTCGTCCACGACGGTATCGACGGCGGGGTCGGGTTCGCGAAGGCGATCTACGAGCAGTTCGACACGCTGGCTGCGCGAACGCGCGAGCACATCACCGACTGCTCGTGTGACCGCCGGCGCGGCTGTCCGCTGTGCGTGATGAGCGAACACTGTGGGAACAACAACGACCCGCTCGACAGGGCAGCCGGGCGGCTGATACTCGACGACGTGCTGGCCGCCGTCGAGTCCGCCCCGGACGGGTCGGGGTAGGCCGTGGTCCCGTCGCCGGCGGTCACCCGGTGCCCGGCCCGCTCCGGCGACAGTGGTATCCGCGTCGGGGACCTGTCACGGCTGTACGTGGACTCGTTCGACTCGCAGCGAATCGAGACCGATAGCAGCACGATCACCGCCGGCGACGGCCTCTACGACGTCGAGTACGGGCGGGTGCTGTGGGTGTCGCGGATCGACTCGTCCGGCGTGACGGTCGAGCCGGCGACGGAGTACGACGTCGACGAGCCGGTCGGGTGGCCGCCGGGCGACCGCTCGCGGGTGATCACGGCCGGGACGACGTTCGACCCGCGCGAGTTCGTCGACCTCGTCGAGGCCGGTCGGTTCGACGTCGCGAGCTGAGGCCCGTGGCCGAGCAGCCGGCGGACCGTCCGTCCCGACGGGGCCGGTCGGCGGCGACTACCGCTTCCCGAGCGCCGCCTCGAAGGTCCGCTGGGCGCGCTCGTACCCCTCGTTCCGGTCGACGATCGGGTCGGCGTAGTCCGGAGCGTGGTCGTCGCGCGTGGACTGCGGGAGCGTCGGCCAGTCGACGACCGTGCCCGCCGGCACGTCCCGGAGCTCGGGGACGTACTCCGTGACGTACCGTGCGTCGGCGTCGTACTTCGACATCTGGCTCACGGGGTCGAAGATCCGCACGTCGACGGAGTCGGTGCCGGTCGAGGCGGTCCACTGCCAGTTGCCGCTGTTCGAGGCGTAGTCGTGGTCGACCAGCTGTTCGCGGAAGTACCGTGCGCCCTCGCGCCAGTCGACGAGCAGGTGCTTCGTGAGGAAGCTCGCGACGACCTGTCGCGGTCGGTTGTGGACGTAGCCCTCCGTGTTCAGCTGGCGCATCCCGGCGTCGACGAGCGGGTAGCCGGTCTCGCCGCGTTTCCACGCCGCCAGCCCCGCCTCGTCGTCGCGCCACCCGATCTCGTTCGGGAACGACGTGTAGTTCTGCTCGCCCAGGTCCGGGTTGTGGTACAGCAGGTGGTAGTTGTGCTCGCGCCACGACAGCTCGTAGCGGTACTTGTCGACGTTCTTTCGCTCGCGTCCGTGGACGGCCTCGTAGCGCTCGCTCGCGTCCGCCCACAGCTCGCGGATCCCGATCATCCCGGCAGCGAGATACGGCGACATCCGGGAGACGGCCTGGGTCGGCGCCTCGACTGCCCGCCCGAGGTCGTCGCGGGTGTCTCCGTAGCTGTAGATGCCGGTGTCGAGGAACCGGTCGACCCGCTCGCGGGCGGCGTCGTTGCCCGCGTCCGGGAGGTCGATGTCGACGTCGGGGACCGGGACGGTCGTCCCGTCGCTGACCGACGCGAGGGCGTCGGGCTCGGGCTCGGCGTACGGCGTCGACTTCGGAACCTGCTCCCAGTCGCCGTGGAACTGCGAGTGTGTCGGGTACGACGCGTCGAGTCGTCCCGGGTCGACGAGCACGAGGTCGGTCCGGGGCTCGGTGTCGACGTCGGTGCCGGCGAACCGCTCTTCGACCGCCTGCTGGCGGTCGCGGCGCGACGGCCGGTAGTGCTCGCCGTAGTACACGGCGTCTGCGTCGACGGCGTCGGCCAGCGCCGCCAGCTCCGCCGCAGTGTCGCCCGACCGGACGATCAGGTCACTGCCGAGCTCGCGGTAGCGCCGCTTCAGCGCCCGCACGCCACGCATCTGGAAGCCGTAGTCTCGCCGGCCGACGTGGCCGAACGCGTCGGCGTCGTAGACGTACACCGGCAGGACGGTGTCGTCCCGGGCCGCGACGGTCAGCCCGACGACGTCACGCGTCCTGAGGTCGCGCTGGTGCCAGAACAGTCGCATACGATCTGTTGTCCCGGCGTGCGTTAGAGCCCTTCGAACCCCGGCGGCGCCCCCGGCAGTGGGTTCAACACCACGCGGCCCGTCTGGCGGCCGTGACCGGCGACGACGCACTCGCGACCGCGCCAGCGTCCGAAGCCGTCCCCGACCCGCCGCAGTCGGGCGGAACGGTCGTCTGGCACCGCGAACACCTCCGGACGGCGGACCACCGCGCGCTCGCCCGGGCCGCGGCAGCCGGCGCTGTCCTCCCGCTGTTCGTGTTCGACCCGGCGTTCTACGGCGCGGACGGCCTCGCCTGTGACGCCCGACTCCGGTTCCTCCACGAGTGTCTCGCCGACCTAGACGACGCCTACCGGTCGGCAGGGGGCAGTCTCACGTACGCCCACGGCGACCCGGTCGCCGTCCTCGGCCGGTTCCGCGACGCCGGCTGGGACGCCGTCGCCATGGCGAGCGCGACCGGCCGGTACGGGCTGGCGCGCGACGACCGCGCCGCCGACGCCGGCGTCGCGTTCGTCGACGGCGACGGCCTCGTGCGGGACGCCGACGACAGCCGGAGCGACTGGCAGGACAGCTTCGAGACGTGGGTCGAGCGCGACCGCCACGCGTGGGAGCCCGAGGCGACGACACTCGCTGCCGCGCCGACGGACGTGACGCCGGCTGCCGTCGAGCGGGCGTACGACGTGACGCCGACGAAGACGAAGGTGCCGACGGGCGGCCGGACCGCGGGGTGGCACGCGCTCGCCGCCTTCGTCGACCGGGTCGCCGACTACCCCGGGAACATCTCCGCGCCGGGCGACGCCCGCGACGGCTGTAGCGGGCTGTCGCCGTACCTCCGGTTTGGCTGTCTGTCGGTCCGGGAGGTCTGGCAGGCGATCCACGCTGCGGCACCGGCGTGCCGGGGGCGGAACCTGTTCACCTCCCGACTGGCGTGGAACAAACACTACGAACAGAAGCTGGTCGACTGGCCGGGGTGGCTCGACACCGCCGTCAACCCGGCCTTTCGCGGGTTCAACGCCGACCGGCACGACCCGGACCTCGTCGCGGCGTGGAAGCGCGGCGAGACCGGCTACCCGATGGTCGACGCCGCGATGCGGTGTCTCCGCGGGACGGGCTGGCTCAACTTCCGGATGCGCGCGATGGGGGCCTCGTTTTTTTACCACGTCCTCGGGCAGCCGTGGCAGATCGGCGCCGACTACTACCACTACCACCTCGTCGACAGCGTCGCGGGCATCAACTACACCCAGTGGCAGTCCCAGGCCGGCCTGGTCGGCAAGCCGACGCTCCGGCTGTACAACCCCCGCAAGCAGGTTCGCGACCACGACCCCGACGGCGCGTGGATCCGCGAGTGGGTGCCGGAGCTCCGGGGGCTCCCCGCCGAGTTCCTCGACGCGCCGGAGAAGACGCCACTGGCCGTCCAGCGCGACTGTGGCGTCCGGGTCGCCGACGGCGACGACGGCGACTACCCCCGACCGGTCGTCGAGTTCGAGGCCGCCCGCGACCGCTTTTTCGACCGCCGTGACGCGGTGAAGACAGAGGCGGCGGCCCGACTCGCCGACCCGGAGGTCGCCCGCCGGGCGTCGCTCTCGGGCGGCCAGACGGCGGCGCAGGCAATCGCCGCGGCGCACGGCCCCGACGAGGACGACGCCGACACCGGCACACAGCAGCGACTCGACGCGTTCGGCACGGACTGACGCCGCCGACCGTCCCGCCCGACGGGGCGCTCGAACGCGTCCGCCGCCGGGTGACGGTCCCGGGCGCCGACGGCCCGACAGGCGAACGCGTACTGCGCAGAGCGCGTCGCCGAGGCGGGCGACCGGCTCACAGGACGAGCAGGAAGAGGAGGTACGACCCCACAGCCGACACCGACGGCGTGAGGAGCCAGAGAGAGACGATACGGGTCGTCGCCGCCGGGTCGAACAGGCTCTCGGCGGACAGGTCCTCTGCCGACTCCTCGCCGATCGGCGTGACCGGCTGGGACCCGCCGGACGGGTCCTGGTCGGCCGGCGACTCGCCGGACGCGAGCTCGCCCACGGTCGGGCCCACCTGCTCGTCGGCCTCGGTCGGCGGGACGCCGAGTGCGCCGCTGGTGAAACTCGGGGCCTCGTCGGCCGACGGCGGCGCCGCGAGCTCCGCGAGCGTGGCGGCCCGACTCGCCCGCCCCCAGCCGAGCCCGATGATACAGCAGGTCGTGCTCACCGCGAGACTCGCCGGAATGCCGTAGAACGAGAGGACGGTGATGATCGTCGCCCCCACGGACGAGACGACGAGCGCCGCCAGGATTGGGAGGTCGGTGATGCCGTCGCCGACCGTCGCGAGGGTCCGGCGTGCGATCGTGAACCCACCGACGCTGATCGCGGCGACGGCGAGAAGTACGCCCTCGTCGAGGGTGACCGCGCCGTTGCCGACGAGCGGCGCGACCGCGTTCGCCGCGTTCGAGGCGCCCGCGCTGAACCCCATGTAACAGGCGATCGTCAGCACCAGCGCCGACCCGGCGAGGTCGCGTGGCGACGCGTTCGTGTTGAGCCGGAGACGGGGGAGCCGCCCCGAGCGGTCGACCTGGAGCAGCTGTCGTTCGAGACGGGTAAACGACAGCCGCGCGTCCAGCTGCGGGTAGACGTACCGGCCGATGACCGCACCGATACCGAGGCCGACGAGCGGGGCGACGATCCACGCGGAGACGATCGTGAACATCAGCGCCTGGTTGAGCGACTCCGTCGCGAACCCGAGCCCGACGATCGCCCCGACAGCCGTCATCGAGGTCGAGGCCGGGACGCCGTAGGCGTTCGAGACCAGCAGCGAGAGGCCGGTGAAAAACAGGACGCCGACGCCGGCGGCCGGCGTGAACTGTGTGGCCGGCACGATCCCCTCACTCATCGTCACGATGACGTTGCGACCGACCGTCCACGCGCCCAGGAACGCGAACGCGGCGAAGAGCGTTGCCGCGGTTGCCTTTCTGACCACCTTGCTCCCGACAGCCGGTCCGAACGCGACACCGGTCGACGAGCCGCCGATGTTGAACCCCACGAACGCGGCGACGAGCAGTCCGGCGACGACGAGCAGCGAGACCATCGAGACTGTTCTCGTCCGACCGTCTCTGCTACAGACGTAATGACCTGTCTATCCGGTGGCGGGAGGGCGGTGCGCTCACCCGAGCGTGAACGGGTCGTCGACCTCGCCGTCGAGGTCGATCCAGACCGACTTCGTCTGGCGGTACTCGTCGAGCGCCTCCGCGCCGTTCTCGCGGCCCAGCCCGCTGTCGCCGAACCCGCCGAACGGCGACCGGTGCGAGAGCGTCCGGTACTCGTTTACCCACACCGTCCCCGCCTCGAGCGCGTCGGCGACCCGGTGGGCCTGTCGCATGTCCTCCGTCCAGACCCCCGCGGCGAGCCCGTAGTCGGTGTCGTTCGCCGTCTCGACGGCGTCGGTCTCGTCCTCGACCTCGATGACGCTCGCCACCGGGCCGAAGATCTCCTCGCGCGCGACCTGCATCCCGTTGTCGACGTCGACGAGGACGGTCGGCTGGACGAAACACTCGCCCGGCGTCCCGTCGGGCTGCTCGCCGCCGTACGCGACCGTGGCGCCCTCGGCGTCCCCGGCCTCGACGTACTCACGAACCGTCTCCCACTGTTCGCGGAACGCGACCGGCCCCATCTCCGTCTCGGGGGCCATCGGGTCGCCGAGCGTCACCGACCGGGCCCGCTCGGTGAACCGCTCGACGAACTCGTCGTGGACCGCCTCGTGGACCAGCACGCGCGACCCGGCGAGGCAGGTCTGGCCCGTCGCGGCGAAGATACCCTTGACGACGCCGTTGATCGCGTTGTCGAGGTCGGCACTCGGGAGGATCACGTTCGGGCTCTTCCCGCCGAGTTCGAGCGAGACGGGGTTCAGCGCCCGGCCCGCAGCCGCGCCGACTGCCCGACCGGTCGCCGTGCTCCCGGTGAACGCGAGCTTGTCGACGCCGTCGTGCTCGGCGAGCGCCGCCCCCGTCTCGCCCGCGCCGGTGACGACGTTGTAGACGCCGTCCGGGAGGTCGGTCTCGTCGCGCAGGATCGCCGCGAACCGGAGCGCGCTCACCGGCGTCTGCTCGCTCGGCTTGTGGACGAACGCGTTGCCGGCTGCGAGCGCCGGCGCGAGCTTCCACGTCGTGAGCATCAGCGGCGAGTTCCACGGCGTGATGGCACCGACGACGCCGTAGGGCTCGTGGTCGACGTAGTTGAACAGGCCGCCGTCCTTGTTCTCGACCGGCACGGTGTCGCCACGGGCCGTCTCGACGAGGCTGCCGTAGTAGCGGTACCACTCGCCGAGCGCGTCGGTCTGGCCGGCCATCTCGCGGAGGAGCTTGCCGTTCTGGCGCGTCTCCAGCTCGCCCAGCTCCTCGGCGTGGTCGTCGAGGGCGTCCGCGATGCCGTACAGCGTCGCCCGCCGCTCGCTCGGGCTCGTCTCGCGCCACTCGGCAGCCGCCGCCCGCGCCGTCTCCACCGCGCGGTCGACGTCTGCCGTCGTTCCGGCCGGGACGGACGCCCAGACCTCCCCGTCGTAGGGGTAGACGACGTCGATGCGCTCGTCTCCCGTCGAGGCGACCGACTCGCCGTCGACAAAGTGGTCGTACCGCTCGGCTGTCTTCGACATGTGGAGTCTACGTCGGGACGGATCGACATGAAACGTCGCCCGCGGGCGCATCGGCGTCGGCTTCAGTTCCGGTTCCGGCTCCGGAGACGGACAGCCGGTCGCGCGGGTCGGCGCCCCGGCCTCAGGACGACGTCGTGTCCGGGCGCGTGGCGACCGTCCCGCCGGCCGAGGTGACGCGTGACCGCACCCGTGTCGTCGCCGCAGCCGGCACCGCGACCCGGACCGTGATCCGGTCGCCGTAGTCGACCCCGGCGACGGCGCCGTCGTCGTGGAGCCAGGAGACGACCGCGTGTGCCTCGTCGGCGTACGGGAGCGTCACGACGAGGCGCGTCGTCGGCAGCGCGTCGGCGACTGCGGCGCGGAGCCGGTCGGCGAGCGGCACGTCGACACCGCGCGCGACCGTCGCGGCCACACGGGTCGACGGGCCCTCCTCGAACACCGTCTGACCGGCTGTCACGGCCACGACCGGCGCGTCGGCCCGGTCGCACGCGGCCCGGCCGACTGCCTCGGCGCGGGACCCGTCGGCAGCGACCACGAGGAGGGTCGCGCGCTCGACCGCCGCCGTCCAGTCCGGGACTGTCGCGTCGTACCACGCCGCGTCGCCGTCCAGCAGTCCCGGGCCGTGGGCCGCCGCGACGTCGTGGGCGCCGAGCCGCGTCACGGCTGTCGTCACGGTCGCCGGCACGAGCGGGCCGGTCGCCGCCGTCGCCGCCGGTCGGTCACAGAGGGCCGCCCAGACCGGCGACGTCGGGGCGTCGACCGGACCGACGACCGCGACGTGGGCGTCCGCCTCGGTGTACGCGTCGAGCGTCGTCCGGCGCGCGGTCGCCCGGTCCTCGGCGAGTGTCGCCTCCAGTCGGTCACGGCGCCGGTCGAGGTCCGCGAGCCGGCCGTCGTCGGCACCCGGGCCGTCACGGCGAGCAGCCGCGGCCCGACGACGGGCGAGCCGCGCCGCGCGGAGGTCGCGTCGTGTCGCCGCGACGGCGTTGTCGCCGGCGGCGAGTCCGGCCCAGACCGCGTCGCGGCGGTCCCAGACGGTCGCGACGGGCAGCGCGTCGACGAGGTCGACGACCTGCCCCTCGTGGAGGTGGCCGTCGACGACGACCGTGTCGGCGTCGCGGTCGCGACAGGGCGCGCGGAGCCGCTCGACGAGGTCGGGGCCGACGCCGTAGCGGCCGTGCTCCGGGCGAGACTGTGTGGCCCTCGCGACGACGTCGACGCCGAGTCTGTCGAGGAGCGCCGCGAGCGCCGGCGTCGGGGGCGGCGCGTCGGCGCCGTCACGGCGAGCGAGCGCCGCTCTGTCTGGCATCACCCCGGCTACGCGGGCGGCGATCATAACGGCAACGGGACCGCCGGTCGCCGCTCTCGTGTCGCCGACCGCGTGCCTCGTGGCGCGCGAACACGACGTGGCCGGCCCGGACGGGGCGACGCCGTCACTACCGGAGAGACACCGCTGGCGGGCGACGGGTCACAACCCTTCTGAGCGGAGGGCCACTGGGGAGCGTATGCAGCTGCACTGGCACCGTCGTAACCTGCGGCCAGCCCCGAATCCGGCGCTCTCGACTGCCTTCGGCGCCGCCGAGCGGAACGACAGCCGCGTGCTGCCGCTGTTCGTGCTGGACGACGCCATCCTGTCGCGTGCCGACGTGCTACGGGTTGCGTTCATGCTCGGCTCGCTGCGCGCGCTCCGTGGCTGGTACCGGGACCACGGCAGTGACCTCGTGATACGGCACGGGGACCCGACCGACCTCGTGGGCCACACCGCCGTGACCGTCGGCGCCGGACGGGTCGTGTGGAACAGCGACCACTCACGGCTGGCCCGTGGGCGTGACCGCGCGGTTCGGCGCGCGCTGGCTCGCGCCGGCGTCGCCTACACCGCCGTTCCGGAACAGTCGACCGAGACGGAGCCGTCCACGACACCGGTCTCGGACCCGGAGGCGTATCTCGCGAGTCCAGACACGTTCGACGTCGAGACGGGGACGCTACCACGGCTCTCGGACCTCTGTGAGGACGCGTACGACTCGGCTCCGCTCACCGCCGGCACCACGGCCGCTCGAAAGCGACTGCGGGCGATGTCGAACGGCACGACGTATCGTCGGTGTGACGACGACGGGCGCTAGTCGGGGACACGTCGTGCTGGTGCCGGCCAGCGGAGCCGGAGCACCCCGCTGGGGCTGGCTCCGCCGCGCGCGGGACGGCGACCCGCGGAGATTCCGTCGACGCCGGACCGGGGGGCGGTTAACCGGGAGGCGTTTCCCCGCTCCTGGTGTGTGACGTCGAGCGGGTCTTCGATCTCACCCGTCACCGCCTCGAGCGCGTCCGTCGCGGTGGTCAGCCCCACCGCCGTCCCCTCGTCGGCGTCGGACACGAGCGCGGGCGCATGGTGTTCGTCCCGAAACCGGTCGACGGCGTCGCTGACGAGCGTGTCTG
>JAQCMY010000229.1 GCA_028274865.1 Haloferacaceae archaeon
GTCGCTCCGGTCGCTCTGTAGCGTCTCGCGGTACTCGTCGACCTGGCGGTTCGAGCAGTACCACGGCCGCGCGGTCGTGCGTTGGGCGTCGCTCATGGCTCACGTTCCATTATCTCCAGTCCCGCAGGTCGACCGGGTCGCGCATCACGATCGACGCCTGCGAGTTGTGTGGGTCGTAGTACGCGAGCACGTCCGGGTCGCCTGAAACCGCGAACACGCGGAGTCCGGGGACGTCGAACGTGCGGGCGGCGCTCGGGTCATTAGCGTGAATCATGATCGTATTTCCGCATATCAACCGGGAAGACGCCCGTCAGGCCGTCGTCGCTGACGCCGTGCGCGGTCGCGACGCCCTGCGCGCCGCCCGGCACGCGCCCGCCGATGTTCTCGACGAACTCGCCCGCCGGCTTCGGGCTCGGGCTCGCGAGGATCGGCGGGCCGTCCCACGGGATACGCCCCGAGACGTGGTAGTGGCCTAAGTACGCGACGTCGAAGTCGTGGTCGAGGAGCGTCTTCGTCCACTCCTTGTCGCGCGCGCTCGTCTCTGCCTGTGGGCGTCGGTGCTGTCCGTGCCGCAGGTGGCCGCGAATCGCCCCGCCGCGCATCTCGAAGTTCTTGTACGCGCGCGCCTCGCCGATGTCGAACGAGACGTTCTCGAGGATGCCCGCGTGGTCCTGGAGTTGCGCGATGACGTTGCGGATCGACTTATACAAGATGAGGTCCGCGTTCGCCTGCGAGGACGTCCCGCTCGCGCGGTGTTGCCCGTGGTTTCCGACTTGGCAGACGACGTTGACGTGTGGGAACCGCTCCGCGAACGCCTTGATCTGCCGGACGAGCGGGTCGATAAGGCTCTCGTGCTGTTCGTCCAGCCACGCGTCGAGGTCTTCGTACTGTCCCTCGTAGATGCCCTCGTTCGTCACGAAGTCGCCGCCCCACAACAGGTGGGCGGTGTCGTACGCGCTCCCGTGTTTGTCGGCGAGCGCGAGCGACTGACTCGTGATGTAGTCGACGACGTCCGGGATAGCGTCCGTTGAGTAGACGACCTCGCCGCCGTCGTCGCGGACGCGGTCGCCGGCGTGGAGGTCCGTCAGGTGCGTCACCCAGTCCTCCTCGCCGCTCGTCTCGTGGAGGTTCGCCTCCGGCGTCGCCAGCCCGCGGAACTCGCGGACGAGCTCGTTATGCCGGAGTTCCCACCAGCGGTTTGCCTTTCGCGTTCGCGTCCCCTTGTGCTCGCTCGAGCGGAGCGGGCGGTCGCCCTCGATAGCGACCACCTCCGCCGTCTCGTCGACGTAGACGTGCCACCCCGACCGTTTGAGGTCCCGGATGTGTTCCGTGACGATCGACTCGCGCTCGTCGAGGCGCTCCGCGATCTCGTCAACCGTCGCGCCCGTCTCCAGCTCGGAGACGACCACGCGCTCGCGGTCCGTCAGGTCCTCCGGCGACGGCTCGGCGTCCGGGTCGACGTCGACAGCGTTGAGGTCGATGTCCGGCGCGCCGTCCTCGTCGCCGTGGTCCGTCTCCGACAGGTCGAGCCCGTCTTCGCTCCCGTCGACGTACCACTCGTTCGTCGCGTGGTCGAACGCCAGCGGCACGCCGGCGTCCTGAATCGCGCGCCGGTGTGTCTCGATCGTCGTCGGGGCGACGTCGAGGTCCTCCGCGATCTCCGGGGTCGTCTGCCCGTCGACGTAGCCCTCGAGGACGTCGCGCTGGCGGTCGGTGAGGTCCCAGTCCATTAGACGC
>JAQCMY010000003.1 GCA_028274865.1 Haloferacaceae archaeon
GCATGACGTCGTTTCCCGGCACGAGCGGGGTCTATCACGTCGTCACCGACTCGTTCGTCTTCCCGTCGAACAACCCGTCGCCGGAGGCGACGAGGAAGTTCCTGAGCTACTGTGGCACCGTCGACGCACAGGAGCGGTTCAACCCCGTCAAGGGGTCGATCCCGCCGCGGACGGACGTTCCGACGGACGCGTTCGGGCCGTTCCTGCGGTCACAGATCGAGGCGTTCCGGGAGTCGGACACCCAGCCGCCGACGATCGCCCACGGGACGGGCGTCTCGCCGGAGGCCAAGTCCAACGTCGAGGAGGCGTTCGCGGGCTTCGTCGAGAGCTACGACGTGGACCGGACCTACCGGGGCATCCGGGACGCGTTCTAACCGACAGATGGCCGACGACCCGGGCGGACGAGACGCCGCCGCAGACGGCGGGACCGTGGCGCGCAGTTCCGCGCTGAGCGGCCGGCTCGCCCGGTCGGAGCTGGTCCGGGGCCTGCCGTTCTGGCTCCCCCCGGCGCTGCTGATGGGGCTGTTCGTCTACGGCGCGATCGCGTGGAACGGACTCATCTCGCTCACCGAGTGGAGCGGGCTCCGGCCGAACCCGGCCTACGAGAGCGTCGACCTCTCGCAGTACGCCGCCCTGCTCTCGGACCCGACGTTCGGGACCGCGGTGCGAAACACCGTCGTCCTGCTCGTCGCGTTCACGCTCGTCACGCTGGCGCTCGGACTGGTGCTCGCGGTGCTCGTCGACCAGCAGGTCCGGTTCGAGAACACCTTCCGCACCGTCTACCTGATGCCGATGAGCCTCTCGTTCGTCGTCACGGCAGTCTTCTGGTCGTGGATGTACAACCCCGAGATCGGACTGATAAACGTCGGCCTCCGGAGCCTCGGGCTCGGCGTCCTGACCCAGCGGTGGATCGCCGACCCGCAGTTCAAGCTCGGCGCCGTGGTGTTCGCACTCGTCTGGCAGTTCTCCGGCTACGCGATGGTCGTCTACCTCGCCGGCCTGCGCGCCATCCCGACCGAGCAGTACGAGGCCGCGCGCGCCGACGGCGCCTCAGCCCTGCGGATGTACCGGCGCGTGATCCTGCCACAGCTCCGTGCCTCGACGACGTCGGCGGCGGTCGTGCTGATGGTGTTCGCGCTGAAGGCCTTCGACTTCCTGTTCGTGATGTTCGGCACCAACCCCGGTCCCTCGGCGGATATCCTCGCGATGATGATGTTCCGCGAGGCGTTCGGCAAGACCAACTGGGCCTACGGCGCCGCGGTCGCAACCGTGCTGTTCGCGATGGCGCTCGCGGTGATCGGTCCGTACCTCTACGTGCAGTACCGGCGGGGTGATCTCTAGTGAGCACGCGAGAGGTCGCGGGCGTCGAGGTCGACCTCTCGCCGTCGCGGGTCGCGCTGTACGCTGTCCTGGCCGCGATGGTGGCGTTCTACCTCGTGCCGCTGGAGTCGGGGCTGATGACGGCGCTCAAGACGAACGACGCCTTCTTCGGCTCGTCGCCGTTCGCGCCGCCGGCCCCCGCGGGGTTCACTCTCGCGCCGCTGTTCGAGGCGTGGGCGCGCCTCCAGGGGCCGCTGACCAACCTCAACGGCGCGCTGGTCAACAGCCTGTTCATGGCCGTCCCGGCGACGGTGCTGTCGGCGCTTCTCGGCTCGCTCGCCGCGTACGGCCTGACGAACCTGGAGTGGCGCGGCCAGACTGCCGTCCTCTTCCTGTTCGTCGCCGGGATGTTCGTCCCGTACCAGTCCGTTCTCGTCCCGCTGACCCGGTTCTGGTCCATCGTCGGTCTGCCCGGCCTGCTCGCGGGTGTCCCCCTCCTCGCGGACCGGGCCGGCCTGGTCGCGCTGACGGTGACACACACGGCCTACGGGATCCCGATCTGTACCGTCCTGTTTCGCGCGTACTACGCGACCCTGGACGAGTCGATGCTGGAGGCGGCGCGGCTCGACGGCGCGAGCGCCGCCGGCGTCTACACGAAGGTCGTCCTGCCGCTGTCGGTCCCCATCTTCGCGGTGACGCTCATCTACCAGTTCACGCAGATCTGGAACGACCTGCTGTTCGCGCTGGTGCTGGTGAGCCAGCCCTCGAACGAGGTGGTGACGATCGCGCTGAACAAGCTCCAGGGGTCGATGGTGTCGCAGTTCAACCTCCAGATGGCGGGGGCGTTCGTCGCGGCGCTCCCGACGCTCGTCGTCTACGTCCTGTTCGGCGAGCAGTTCGCGAAGGGCGTGGCGGGTGAGACGTAGTGGCACGACTCACACTCGACGGCGTGACGAAGCGGTTCCGGGACGACGACGCCCCCGGCGGCGAGGTGGTCGCCGTCGACGACCTCTCCGTCGACATCGACGACGGCGAGTTCCTCGTCCTCGTCGGCCCCTCCGGCTGTGGCAAGTCGACGACGCTCCGGATGGTCGCCGGACTGGAGTCGGTGACGACGGGCGAGGTTCGAATCGACGGGCGAGACGTCACCGACCGGGCGGCAAAGAGCCGCGACATCGCGATGGTGTTCCAGTCCTACGCGCTCTACCCGCACATGACCGTCCGGCGGAACATGGCGTTCGGGCTGGAGGAGTCGACCGACATGCCAGACGACGCGATCGCCGAGACGGTGGCCGAGACGGCTGCGATGCTCGACGTCGAGGCCCTCCTCGACCGGAAGCCCCGGGAGCTGTCCGGCGGCCAGCAGCAGCGGGTCGCGCTCGGGCGCGCGATCGTCCGCGACCCGGCGGTCTTCCTGATGGACGAGCCGCTGTCGAACCTGGACGCGAAGCTCCGCGCTCAGATGCGAACGGAGCTCCAGCGCCTCCAGAATGACCTCGGCGTGACGACGGTGTACGTCACACACGACCAGACGGAGGCGATGACGATGGGCGACCGCATCGCCGTCCTCGACGGCGGGCGCCTCCAGCAGGTCGGGACGCCCCTGGAGTGTTACCACGAGCCGACAAACGAGTTCGTCGCCGGCTTCGTCGGCGACCCGTCGATGAACTTCCTCGACTGCGAGGTCCGGGGCGACCGGCTCTCGGCGGCGGCGTTCGACTATCCGCTCGTCGGCGACCTGCGCGACGCCGTCCGTGGCACAGACCGGGTTACCCTCGGCGTCCGACCGGAGGACGTGGCGCTGTCGGGGCCGGACGACGACCCGACCTTCGTCGCGGGCGTCGACGTGGTGGAGCCGACGGGCGACGAGAACGTCGTCCACCTGACCGCCGGCGACGAGACGCTCGTCGCCACCGTACCGGGGATGCGCCGGGTCGAGTCCGGGACCGAGGTCGGCGTCTCGCTGCCCCCCGAGACGGTCCACCTGTTCGACGGCCAGACGGGCGAGGCGCTTCGCAACCGCGTCGTCGACGACGAGGCCGAACGCGTCAGTCTCTGAACGACTCCCAGCCGGCGAGACACGCGCCGACCGGGTGGTAGCCCGGCTCGACTGCCGGGCCGTCGGACTCGACTATCGGCTCGCCGGCCGGGGTCGTCCGCTCGTACCACCCGCCGAACGGCGCGCGGAACCGCTCGTCGGCGTCGGCCCAGAGCCGGTCGTACCACCCGCGGTATCGCTCGGCGGCGTCAGCGTCGTCGACGGCGGCGGCCAGCCGCGCGGCGGCGCCGATTCCCTCCGCGACGACCCAGCCGTAGCGGTCCTCTACCACCGGCGAGCCGTCCGGCGCGAGCGTGTAGGCGAACCCGCCGCGCCGGGACTCCCACCCGGCCTCGACCGCGACGTCGAACAGCGCCCGCGCCCGCGGGAGGAACCACGCGTCGTCGTGGCGGGCGTCGAGTTCACAGCAGAGCTTCGCCCACTCGAGGTGGTGGCCGGGCTGGTAGCCCCACGGACGGAACCGGTCGCGCTTCCGGTCGCGGTTGTAGTCCGTGTCGGGCGTCCAGTCCGCGGTGTAGTGCTCCCAGATCCGGTCGCCCCGGGCGAGGTGGACGGTGATCCGCCGCGCGACGCGGGCGGCGCGGGCGAGGTGTGCGTCGTCGCCGGTCGCGGCGTGGGCCGCGAGCAGCGCCTCACAGGCGTGCATGTTCGCGTTCTGCCCGCGGTACGGGTCGGAGTCGGACCAGTCGGCGTCGAACGCGCTCGCGAACAGGCCGTGGTCGGGTTCGAAAAACCGGTCGAGCGCCGCGAGCGCGTCGGCCAGCGCGGCGTCTGCGCCCTCGACACCCCGGTCGGCGGCACGGGCACAGGCCAGGACGACGAACGCGTGGCCGTAACAGACTCGGCGCGAGTCGACCGGCTCCCGGCGGTCGACGAGCCAGTGGTACCCCCCTCGCTCGGCGTCGCCGTGGACCGAGACGAGGAAGTCGAGCGCCCGCGCCGCACCGGTCCCTGCCCACTCCGGCGCCCCGAGGCGGTCACAGACACAGAAGTTCGCGACGAACCGCGCGGCGGCGACGAGGTGCGAGCGGTCGGAGTCGTCGACGTCGCCGGTCCGGGGGTCGCGACTGGCGAGGTAGCCGCCGTGTGGTCCCGGCTCCGGGTCGGGCGCGTACGCCCGGAGGACGCGCGCGGCGCGGTCCCGGAGCGCCGCCGGGTCGGTCCCGGTCACTGCCGCTCGTCGTACTCGTCGGGCGTGAACGTCGTGAGGTCGATCGCGTGGATGTCGTCGTTCATCTGCTCGCCGAGAGCGTCGTACACCAGCTCGTGGCGCCCGACGAGCGAGGCGTCCTCGAACGCGGACGCGACGACGACGGCCCGGAAGTGGTCGTACTCGTCCTCGCCGGGGTGTGGCGTGCGCTCGATGTCGGCCACCACGGCGCCCTCAACGCCCGCCTCTATCAGGTCCGCGACGCGCTGGGTCTCCATGTCTCTGCGTCCGGGCGGTCGTGACAAATGCGTGCCGGTGGGGCTACTGTCGGTACCGTCGGTCGTCGTCCTGCCGGCGGTCGGCCCGTCCGCCGCGCGCCGCGTCGTCGTAGGTCATCCCGGCGAGATATGGTTGTTGTTGCCTGTAATGATAAGGAATACTTACATCGACGACGCGAAACTGTCGTGACATGGGGACGCAAACGGAGAAATTCGAGCGCGAGTTGACCCGCGTTGAGGATGAAAAAGACCAGTTCGTGAATCCGGACAACGCCGACGCTATCCTTCAGATGGCGAAGGCCTACGACCCGGACAATATGCTGGTCGACGTGCCGGACGGCGAGCAAACCAACGCCCCGAGCACGCTCGAAAACTACGTGCAGAAGTGCCGGCGCTTTGCGAAGGATGTGGACCTTCTGGATACGTCGGCCTTAGCGCTGAAAGAGCTTCTTCAGCAATACAAAGACGGTGAGCACCCGTCGGTGAAGGACGGTGGGCTCACCAACGGGAGCCTGCGGCTCTATTCGCTCGGGCTCCGGAAGTTCTACAACGTCCACACCGATGCGGGGGTTGACCCCGACGATCTCCCGGTCCCGACGCAAGAGGACACCGCGGTTGACCCGGACGATATGCTCACCCGCGAGGAGATACAGGAGCTTCGGTCGGCGGCCCGGAACAACCGCGACTTAGCGCTGTTTGATTTCTTGATCTACACCGGACAGCGGGCGAGTGCGACGCGGACACTACAGATCAAACACCTCAACCTACAGGAAGGGAAGTTCCGGTTGAACGGGGCGGCGGAAGGGCTCAAAGGCGCGGATGAAAACGGGAAGTGGCGTGACTTGCTCCTCTCCGCGGCGTCGCTCCGGCAGTGGCTCCGCACCGGTCATCCCAACCCGGACGACCCCGAGGCATACGTATTCTGTCCGCTCCCCGCATTTGCGAACGGCGGCCCGTTCCAAGAGGATCGCAACCTGAGTGACGCAGAGGTGGCGCGCACGCAAATGGGCGAGACGAGCGTATACGAAACGCTCCGGCGGATGAAAGAGCGGACAGACGTAACCAAGCCCCTCAACCCGCACGCCCTTCGGCACAACTTCGTGACGATCGCACTCCGGCGGGGCGTCCCCGAGAGCGCCATCAAACATCAGTTGGGACACGCCCCGGACAGCCGCGTGATGGAGAGCACCTACGCGCACCTGAAAGACAGCGACCACATCCGTGAAGTTCGGGACGCCTTCGATCTGGAAACCGACGACATCGAGAGTGAACTGACCCCGGAAGTGTGTCCCCGGTGCGGAGAGAATCCTCCGGCGAGTGCGCGGCTGTGCCCGTGGTGTGGCTTGGAATTCACCCCGGACGGAACGACCGGCAAAGACGACACCGAACAAGTGAAAGACTACGCCGAGATGCTCGAACGCGGCGACACCGACGCGCTCCGGAAGGTCGTTCGGGAGTCGCTCCCGCCGGAGCTTCGGGCCGTCTTCGAGGAGAGTCTCTCGGACGACACCTGACCACCGACGCCCCGGTGCGCGCCGCCGTGAGAATTTTGACACACTAACAGGAGAGGCGGACTCGCGTCGTCGCGTGAATCACTCGCGGTATGTGTGGCACCTGTGTTCGGGTGTGTTCGGATTGGTTCGGTTGCGTCCGGATATGCGCATACATATCGTATTTCTGACCGCTCAAAACCGACAGACGAGAGCCGTTTGCAACGTCATAGTATATATCAGAGCTATTTATTTGACTGGCTGTGAAACCTGCTGGTAGGCCGTGATAGAAAGGCCGGAGAAGGGCCGAAGTGACTATTCGCTCCTTCTCCTCCGGACGCTAAGGCTCTTTCCCCGGAGCCGATGCGAGCCGGCTGATAGTACCGACCGCAACCGCCGAACCGACGCCGCGACCCACGGGGCGCACGCAGCATGAGCACGCCGTCACGTCCCGCGAGCGGCGACCGCGACGACATGGCCGTGGTGTATGTGTGGGAGCGGCGTAAGCAGTCCATCGAGCGCGCCGACAACCCCGCGCCGTCGCCGTGCACATCGAGCCCGTGCTTGATGAACTCGCCTACGCCGTCCGTGACCGCGACACGTCCCTCGCCGACAGTCGGCGCGCCGACGCGTGGCTCACGGTCCTCGCGGACGCGCAACCCGCGTTTACCGAAGCGACACTTCGGGACTGGCTCGCCGATCGACTGCAGGCCATCGAGACAGGGGCGGGAGCCACCGATGAGTAGTGAGCACACCGACGCCGCGGGCGACGGGGACGACGGCTCGGAGCCATCGAGTGCGTCGGAGCCGGACGTGAGTGCGGTGTGGCGTGAACACGCCGACGCCATCACGAACGCGGAGATGCCGATGGAGCGACTGACCGCCGCGGAGCCCGTGTTTCGGGAGATGGCGAAAGCCGACGCGGTGGGTGAATCGGTCGCAATGTGGATCGATCAACTCCGCGCCATCGATGACACCATGCCGAAGCCAACGCTCCGCGAGCAATACGAGCGGGTGCGCGACGACGTGCTGGCGACGCTCCCCGAGGACGCCATTGAGGGCGCGACCCCGCTGGATGCGTGGCTCACGACGCACACCGAGCGCGTCGTGGTCTACTCCTCGCCGGACGCCCACGCCGACGCCGAGTATCGCTGGCACCTCACCGACGGGCGCACGTTCGCCACCGACGGCAACACGCACTTCCGCTGGCAGGCACTCCGCAAAGCGATCTTCAACGCGCTCGGGGAGCGCCCCGGACAGCCGGAGCCCGCGGATAATGCCGACTGGCCGGCGTGGGTGATGGGCTTCATCAACGAGCACCGCGAGGAGCGCGAGACGCTCGGGCCGCGCTCCGAAGCCATCGCCGACCTCGCCGACAAGCTCCGTGATGCGACCGCCACACCGGATGCGGAGGATGCTGTCCGCGGTGGCGTGTTCGGACGGGTGTGGATGGCCAGCGCCGACGCCGACACCGTGCGTGTCCCCGCAGAGACGATCCGACGCATCACCGACGAGCACGGCATCACACCCCGAGCGTTTCAGGTGGAGCTTGACGCCCGCGGGCTCCTCGACGGACATTCCCGCCCCGAAACTCTCGATAGCGGACGCACCGTTCGGTTCTGGAGCATCAGCACCGACCTCGCGACGCCCGGTGCGTT
>JAQCMY010000004.1 GCA_028274865.1 Haloferacaceae archaeon
GCGTATCGAATAATCAGATACGACGGGCGGGGACGCGCGCTTGCGGGTCCACCGCCCCGGGGCCCGAACGGAGGCGTGTGCCGGGAACGCGCCAGCCAGGCGGCTGTGGCGTCGTCGGGGGACAGCCGCCGGCCGAACGGCGCGGGGTCGCGTCCGGCGTTCGAGCGGTCCGGAGCGCCACGACGGACGACTCGCACGTCTGCACGACGCCGGGACGCTGGCCGGCGACACCGGGACGGCGTGTGGTGCGACCGACCACCGCGGGTCAGGGGCCAGTGCGGGAGTCGATACCCGAGCCCGTGAGACGACAGAGGCTTGCAGCGTCGCCCGGACAGCCGTCGCGAGCGTCTACCGCCGAGGAGACCGAGAGACACCCATGGCGGATAAGACGCGTTTCGCCGTCGCCGGCAGCCGTATCGGATGACGAACGGCACGAGGGCTCGCGGACCGCGGCGACGACGTCGTGTCGGTCGAGAGGGGAGTCACAGTCGGCGGCGGTCGCGGACGGACACGTCGCGATCTCCTGCACGGGGACGCGACGGCGCCGTCGGTGCTGGAACAGACGGCCCTCGAGCGGGCCGACGCCGTCCCGGCGCTGACCGACGAGCCCGACGCCAGCCTCGCGGTCTGCGCGGCGACAGAGCGGATCGCACCGGATATCCGGACGCTCGCGCGGACGGGAACGGGAACCGAAGACGGGGACGACGGGATCGCCGACGCGACGATTCTGCCACAGGAGCTCAGCGCGAGCGCGGCTGCCGACGTCCCCTCGCGGACTCGGTCTCTCGAAGGGGAGTCTCGTCATCTCGGACCGGAGCCGAGCACGGACCGCACGCGCCGACACCGACCTCGCCCCCGGGAGTACTCGTCGTCGGCGCGGAGCCGGACGTCGTCGACGAGGTGCCGAAGCTGTTTCGTGGCCGGGCTCGGACGGTCCGCGTTGCCCGCCCCTCGGCGTGTGACGACGGGGGCGTCCGGGACGGCGTCGGTCGAGCGGTCACGAGCGACGTCTGGCGGCGCGTGGGCCACGCGTCGTCCGGAGCCGACCCGTCGTCGGTCAGGTCTCGCCCGTGGTCCCGGGGTCGAGGGTGCCGTCGGTCCCGTCGGTCTCGCTCGTGGTCCCGGCGTCGTCGGCGTCGCTCTCTGGGGACTGCCCGGTCAGCTCCATCCCGCGCCAGTTGCCCAGTTCGAACCAGACGGTCGCGACGGCGGCGGCGACGACGCCCGAGACGGGGAACGCGAGCCAGATCCCCGACGGCGTCGGGCTGTCGAACAGCCAGACGTCGACGGGGACGAGCCCCTGAGAGGCGACGTAGGCGATCGGCAGCCGGACGAAGCCGAACAGGACGACCGCGATCGCGGCGGCGGTCAGGGTCTTGCCGGCGCCCCGGAACCCGCCGCTGTACGCGCGCAGGACGCCGACGAACCCGAAGGTCGGCGCGATCCACCGGAGGAACGTCGCCCCCTCGGCGACGACCGCCGGCGAGTCGTCGAACAGCCGGATGATCTCCGGGGCGAAGACGAAGGTGAGGACGCCGAGCGCCGACAGGAGCAGGAACGACGCCTTCGCGGCGAACCGGTTGGTCGCGACGACGCGGTCCGCCCGTCCCGCGCCGATGTTCTGTCCGGTCATCGTCTCGACGCCGCGGTCGATCGCGATCGCGGGCATGAACACCATCGAGAAGACGCGGATACCGACGCCGAACGCCGCGACGACGGGCGTCGAGAACAGCGTGACGATGAGCAAAACGGCGTTTATCGAGACCGCTCTGCCGGTGTTCTCGACCGACGCCGGGACGCCGATCCGCACGAGCGTCCGGCTGTACTCGAGGTCCGGCACCATCTGTCGGGGGTGGATCCTGATGCCGTGGGCGCCGCGGAGCATGAGCCAGACCCCGACGAGCGCCGCCGACCCGCGGGAGAGGACGGTCGCGACGGCTGCTCCCTCGACGCCCATCGGCGGCAGCGGTCCGACGCCGAAGATCAGCAGCGGGTCGATGACGACGTTGAGTACGACCGTGCCGAGCATCACCAGCATCGGCGTGACGGTGTCGCCGGCGCCCCGCATCAGGGCGATGAAGACGGTGAAGCCGAACAGGAACGGCAGTCCGAGGCTGATCACCTCCATGTACTCCGTCGCGAGCGTCAGCACGGTCGGGGACGCGCCGAACACCCGCAGCAGGTCCGAGACGAACACGAACCCGAGCGCCCCGAGGCCCGCGCCGGCCAGGAGCGTGAGGCTGACCGTCTGCGAGGCGGCGTACTCGGCCTGTGCTGGCTCGTCTGCCCCGGTGTGCTGGGCGACGAGGACGCTGCCCGCCACCGTGAGCCCGAGTCCGAGCGAGATAAACAGGTAGACCAGCGGGAACCCGAGGCTGATGGCAGCGAGGGCGTCGGTGCTGTACCGACCGAGCCAGAACGTGTCGGCGAGGTTGTAGCCGACCTGGAGGAGGTTGGTGACGACGATCGGAACGGAGAGGTAGAACAGCGACTTCGGGATCGACCCGTCGGTCAGGTTCAGCTCCGACTGGCTCTTGAACAGCCCGCCGAGACGCGCTCGAACGCTCACGGACGGGCCCCGTGGGACCCGGTCCCGTCGGCTCCGTGCGCCGGGACTGGACGTCGACTGGCGTCGGCACTCACGCTGTGTCCACTACCGAAGCGTACGACCGTGGGCGGAATAAGTCGTGTGACCCGGCCTCGACGGCGGGCGCGTCGTCCGGGATCGGGCAGTCACGCGGACCGGCCGAGGGGCGCACACAGACAGATCGTCGCCGACGGTCGTGGTAACACGACGCTCGGAAGCGTTATACCCGGAGGACGTGTACGTATGTCTGTAATGGCAGACGGCAAGGTTGACTTCTTCAACGACACTGGCGGCTACGGGTTCATTTCGACTGACGACGACGGCGTCGACGACGACGAGGACGTGTTCTTCCACATGGAGGATGTCGGCGGTCCGGACCTCGAGGAGGGGCAGGAAGTCGAGTTCGAGATCGAATCGTCCCCGAAGGGACCGCGCGCGGCGAATCTCGTCCGTAACTAACGAGTACTACCGACCGTCGTGACGCACGACGGACGACACTTCTTCGGCGGAGTATCACACGCCCGAGCGACTGCGCCCCGGTGACACGGACGGGGCGGTTCGCGTGGCCAGCGAGAGCGAGGCCCACGCCGACGCACGGGCTGGGGCGAGCCGGTCAGAGCCGGAGGAGCGCCGACAGGGCGCATCCCGTCCCCCCGGGTCACTCCACCGTGACGCTCTTCGCGAGGTTGCGGGGCTTGTCGATCGACCGCCCCATCCGGTCGGCGACGTGGTAGGCGACGAGCTGGAGCTGGACGTTCGCCAGCACCGGCGCGGTGCGAGGGTGGCTCTCGGGGATCGTGAGGACGTGGTCCGCGTAGCGGGCGACGTCGGACTGGCCGTCGGTCACCGCGACGACCGGCGCGTCGCGCGCCTCGACCTCTTTGACGTTGCCGATCGTCTTCTGTGCGGCCTCGTCGGTTCCCGTGACGACCGCGAACACGGGGGTGTCCGCGGTGACGAGCGCGAGCGGGCCGTGTTTCAGCTCGCCGGCGGCGAACCCCTCGGCGTGCTCGTAGGTGATCTCCTTGAACTTGAGCGCGCCCTCCAGCGCGACCGGGTGGTGGTAGGTCCGGCCGACGAAGAAGTACGCCGTCCGGTCGAGATACTCGTCGACCACGCTCGCGGCCCGCGAGTCGTCGAGGACGGTCTGGACCTGCCCCGGGAGGTCACGGAGTGCGGCGACGAGGTCGCGAGGGGTCCGGTACGCGGAGGTGGCCATCCGGTCGGCCAGGAGGTTGAGCGCGATCAGCTGCGAGGAGAACGTCTTCGTCGCCGCGACGCCGATCTCCGGGCCGGCCCGGATGTAGAGCGCGTGGTCGCACTCCCGGGCGGCGGTGCTGTCGACCACGTTCGTCACCGCGAGGGTGGTCGCGCCGCGACCCCGGGCCTCGCGGAGCGCGCGCAGCGTATCGGCTGTTTCGCCGCTCTGTGTGACGCCGACGACGAGCGTGTCGGCACGCCGGGGCGCGGGCGCGGTCGCGTACTCGTTCGCGAGGGCGGCCTGTGCCGGGATACCCTGCTGCTGGAGCAGCGTCGCGCCGTACAGCGCGGCGTGGTAAGAGGTGCCACAGGCGACCAGCTGGACCGAGCCGAACGAGTCGAGCGCGTCGAGCTCCGCGACGGTGATCTCCCCGGCGAGCTCGTCGACCCGGCCGCTCAGACACTGCCGGAGCGCGGTCGGCTGCTCGTGTATCTCCTTCAGCATGAAGTGGTCGTAGCCGCTCTTGCCCGTCTGCTCGGGGTCCCACGCGACGGTCGTGACCTCGGCGTCGACCGGCGAGCCGTCGGCGTCGGTGACAGTCCAGCCAGCCGGCTGGAGCGTCGCGAACTGGCCGTCCTCGAGGTAGACGACCTCCCGGGTGTGCTCGAGGAAGGCGGGCACGTCGCTCGCGAAGAACGTCGCGTCCTCGCCGACGCCGAGGACCAGCGGCGAGTCCGACCGTGTCGCGACGACCGTGTCGGCTCCTCGTGCGACCGCCGCGAGCGCGTAGCTCCCCTCGAGCCGGGCGACGGTCTCGCGGAACGCCGCCTCCAGTGTCGTCCCCTCGTCGAGATGCCGGCCGAGCAGGTGTGAGACGACCTCCGTGTCGGTGTCGCTCGCGAACGTCACGCCCGCGGCCTCGAGTTCGTCGCGAAGCGACTGGTAGTTCTCGATGATCCCGTTGTGGACGACCGCGACCCGCCCGGCCTCGTCGGTGTGGGGGTGTGCGTTCGCGTCCGACGGCGGGCCGTGGGTGCTCCACCGCGTGTGCCCCACGCCGGCGGGCCCGTCGAGAGGGGCGTCCCGGTCCTCGAGTGCGGCGACGAGCGCGTCGAGTTCGCCCGCCCGCTTGACGACCGAGAGCGTCTCGCCCGCGGTCGCGATCCCGGCGGAGTCGTACCCCCGGTACTCGAGGCTGGCGAGGCCGTCCAGCAGCGTCTCCTGGACGTCGACGCCGTGGCCGACACAGCCGACGATCCCGCACATCAGCGCCGCACCTCCACGCCCTCGCCGACGGTTCCGTCGACGTGCGCGCCCGGAGCGACGCGGGCGTCTGGACCGACCAGTGCCCCCGGCGCGACCGTGACGCCGCCGCCCAGCCGCGCGTCGTCGGCCACTACGGCGCCGAGGCGCACCTCGGGGTGGACGGTGGTGCCGACGCGGACGTCGGTCGTGTCGCCGGGGAGGACGGCGCCGTCGCCGAGCCGGGCCCGCTGGCCGAGCACGGAGTCGGCGACGGTCGCGGTCGCGCCGACCCGCGCGTCGGTGTCGACGACCGAACGCCGGACGGCTGCGCCGGCGCCGACGGTCGCGTTCTGGCCGACGGCGGCGTTCGGCCCGACGACCGCGTTCGGCCCGACGACGGCGTCGGCGGCCACGACGACCGGCGGCTGGAGGACGGCGGAGTCGGCGACGGTCGAGTCGGGCGAGACGTACTGGCCCGCGGCGCGCTCGGGGGGCTCGACCCGCCCGCGGGCGAGGAGTTCGCGCGCGACCACCGGGAGGTCCCACGGGTAGGTGGCGTCGACCCAGAGCCCCTCGGTCCGGACGCCCTGGACCGCGCCGCGGTCGTCGATGTGGCGCGCGATGACGTCGGTGAGCGCGAGTTCGCCCCGCTCGCGGTCCGCCGCCTCGATGTCGGCGAACACGGAGGGGCCGAACGCGTAGACGCCGGCGTTCATCAGCCGGAACGTGCCGGTCTCGGGCCTCTCGACGAGGTCGACGACCCGACCGTCGTCCGTCCGGACCGCGCCGTACGCCGGCGCGTCGTCGCTCTCGCGGACGGCGACCGTGACCCGGTCCGACCGGGCGTGGGCGTCTGCGACCGCCGTGATCGTCGACTCGGCCGTGATCTGGTCGCCGTTGATCACCAGGAAGTCGCCGTCGAGCGCGTCTCGTGCCTGGAGCAGGGCGTGGCCGCTCCCGAGCTGTTTCTCCTGGGCGTGGTAGGCGAGGGGCCGGTCCCGGAACGTCGGCCCGAAGTGGTTCTGGACGCGGTCGCGCTCGTAGCCGACGACGAGGTGGAGGTCGTCGAAGCCGGCGTCGACGAGTGCGTCGAGCACGCACGCCAGGATCGGGCGGTCGGCTGCCGGGAGCATCGGCTTCGGACGGTTGCGGGTGAGCGGGCGGAGCCGTGTCCCCTCTCCGGCTGCGAGGACGACGGCGGCGTCCATGTTCACGTGTACCAGTCAGAACGGGCAGGCATAGCTGTGGTGCCTACTCTGTCGCCGCGTCGTCGGTGTCCGGAGTGTCCGGAGGCCGGCTGGCACGATACTCGCTCACCGCCGCCCAGATGCCCACACAGCCACAGCCGTCGTCGATGTCGTCGAGATGGTCCTCGACCGGCGTCAACTGGTTACTCATTTCTCGAGTAACTGTACGGTCAGCGATAGAGAAACTATCGGCTATTCCCGGGAGTCGCTCGACCCAGGGCTATAACCAACACGCCGCGTAAGCCGTATCTGTGACACCTCGGGAGGACGCGCAGGACCAGCTGGCCGTACTCGGCCTCACCGACTACGAGGAACAGGCCCTGTTCGGGCTCTTCGAACTCGGCCGAACGACGGCGCCGGACCTCTCGGAGGCAACGGGGATCCCGAAGGCGCGGATCTACGGCGTACTCGACTCGCTCGCCGACGACGGCTACATCGAGGTGATTCCCGCCCGACCGAAGCAGTACCAGCCGAAGTCGCCAGACGACGTGCTCGACCGGGCGGTCGAGAACCGCCGGCAGGCCTACGAGTCGTACCAGCAGTCCGTCGCGGGGCAGCGAGACGCGTTTCTCGGGGCCTTCGGGCCGCTGTACGAGCGCGGCAGCGACGACGTCTCACCGACCGAAGAGCTGTTTCACGTCGTCGATGTCGGCGAGCCGAGCGAGACAGAGACCCAGCAGCTCTACCGCGAGGCCGCGACGGAGGTTCGTGTCCTCACGAAGTCGTTCGAGTACTTTCCGAGCGTCCGACCCGCGTTCGTCGACGCGGTCGAGCGCGGGATCGACGTCGACGTGCTCTTCGTCCACCCCGAGCAGCTCTCGCCGGAGAATCAGGCGGTCCAGCGCGGCCGGGTCGAGGCGGTGACAGGGGTCAGTGACGCGGTGTCGGTCCGGTTCAGCGAACAGCCGCTCCCGTGGCGCGGGACGGTGGTCGACCCGAGCATGGACTACGACCGAGGGCGGGCTATCCTGCTGGTCGAGGAGCCGGAGGTACCACGCCACAGGCGGCAGGCCGCGGTCACCGGCAACGGGTCGTTCGTCGCCGGCGTGAACCGGTTCTTCGAGCTCACCTGGCAGCACGAGAGCGTCGCGGAGCAGCCCGGGGCGTAGCCCGGCTCACGGGTCACTCGTCCGTGTCGCCGGCCCGCCGGCGCACGAGCCGCCGCACGCTCTCCTCGATCGTGCGTGTCGGCTGCCAGCCGAGCTGGTCCCGGGTCCGTGAGGTGTCGACCGCGAAGTCTTCGACGAGCGTCTCGTTCCCGCGTGGATTCTCGACCGGCGTGATCTCGGTCTCGCGGTCGGCCTCCTCGGCTGCGACGGACTGGACGAGTTCGGCGACGGTCTCGACGCTCGGGTCCTCGTCGGACGCGACCTCGAACCGCTCGACGCCAGTGACGCCGTCCGCGCGGTCGGCGAGCAGCCGCTCGACGCTCGGGACGTACGCCCGGGCGACGTCGTCGACGTGGACGTAGTTGCGGGCCTGTGTGCCCGGCTCGTAGACGGTCAGGGGCTCGTCGGCGAAGACGCGGTCGATAAAGAAGTTGATGACGGTGCCCTTCGACACCCGCTGTCCGTCGACCCGGTGTTCGCCGTAGAGGTTCGACTTGAGAAAGAGATGTGCCGGGAACGCGCCGTCGGCCATGTCCTCGATCAGGCGTTCGCCGAGCAGCTTCGTCCGCCCGTACCAGTTCATCGGGTCGCGCGGCAGCGACGCGGTGATCGGGAACCGGTCGGGGTCGCCGAGCACGGCCATGCTGAACGGAAAGGCGAGCCCGGCGCCGGTCTTGCGACACCACCACGCGACGTTGCTCGTGCCGGTGACGTTCACCTCGTAGGCCAGGTCCTGCCGGGTCTCGCAGTCGTCGACGCCGCTGACCGCCGCGAGGTGACAGACGACGTCGGCGCCGTCGAGTGCGTCCTCGAGCCGGTCGCGGTGTCTGAT
>JAQCMY010000006.1 GCA_028274865.1 Haloferacaceae archaeon
CTGTGGATATTGAATCCGGTTCAGTTTCACCGGGTTTGTCACGGTGCGGTGACCAGCCGCGCCGGCGCGCCACCGAACGGTTCTCCCGTCCGACGCCCGTACTCCGCGTGTGTCACCGGACGCGACAGACTCCGGGTCGGGTGGGTCGCCGTCACGAACGATCCCCGTCGACCCGCCCGTCCACGTCGAGACGTTTCCGAGCCACCACAGCCTGACGTGGCGGGCCGGACCGCTCGCGGACTTCCTGACCGCGGTCACGGCCGAGCCGGCGGTCGAGGAGGGCCACCGGCTGCTGGTCGACGCGACCGGTGCCGCCGGCAGACGTCGGCTGTCGCCGCGCGACGTCGACACGAGCACCGGCGCCACGACGTACGTCCGCGCAGAGCCGTCCGCTCCGTGGACAGCCGCGTGGGAGCGCCGGACGACGCCCGTCGTCTCGCTGACCGGTGCCCCCGCGGTCGACCTGACCGCGCGGCTGCACCTCGCGACGACCGACTGCGACCGGTGGGAGCGGCGGGCGCGCGAGCGGCTTCGCAGCCTGCTCGACCGCGGGTGAGCACGGGGCTCCGGGCGCTCGTGCCGTCTCCGGTCGGGGCGCCGCTCGGTACCGTCCTCGACCCGCCGTCCCGTCGCCGTGCCCGGGGTCGCGGCCCGACCCACGGGTATATCTGCGCCTGGCTCCTCCGTTCGGTACCGACCGATGCTCGGCTACGCCTGTATGAACCACACCCTCCGGGACCGCGAGCCGCCGGTGCGGTGTAACCGCGACATGCAGCAGGCGACCTTCGAGGAGCGCGGACCGGCGTACGCCTCGGAGCTCGCGCTCCAGAACGTCAGGGACCTCCACGAGACGCTCCGGTGGAACGCGGCACACGACCTCCGGTTCTACCGCTGTACCTCGGCGCTCGTCCCGTGGAACTCGCAGTTCGACCTCGCGGATCTGCCCGACTACGAGGCGATCCGCGCGGCTGCCGAGCGCTGTGGCGCCCTGATCGAGCGCGAGGAGATGCGGCTCACCTTCCACCCGGACTACTGGTGTCGGCTCGGGAGCGACAGCGCCGACACCCGGGCGAACTCGGTCGACGCGGTCGAGTACCACGCCGACTGGCTCGACCTGATGGACCTCGACCGCTCGCCGTACTACGGGATCAACGTCCACATCGGCGCGACCTACGGCGACAAGGCTGCCACCGGCAGCCGGTTTCGCGACGCCGTCGACCGGCTCTCGCCCGGTGCCCGCGCCCGGCTGACCGTCGAGAACGACGACAGGGAGAGCCTGTGGAGTGTGCCCGAACTCGTCGACGCGCTCGACGGCACCGACGTGCCCGTCCTGTTCGACTACCACCACCACACGTTCACCGACCGGGGGCTGACCTACCGCGAGGCGTTCGACCGCACGGCGGCGACGTGGGGGTCGGTCCGCCCGGCGACACACTACTCGGAGCCGGCCCGCCTGCACGGCGCCGACGCCCGGCCACGGGCCCACGCGGCGTGTCCGGCGCGGGTGCCCGGGTGGCTCCGCGAGCGCTCGGACGTCATGATCGAGGCCGGCGACAAGGAACGGGCCGTCGAGGCCGTGCGCGACGCGACGACCGCGTCGTGACGCCCGCGGCGGTCCGGCCCGGGGGCACCCGTGGCGTCGGAGCCGCCGTCGTCGACTCCGTGACCGGGCCCTACAGATGAGCAGGGCGAGTGCCTCGGGGCTTGACCCCGAGGGCGGAGCCGACACAGGAATCTAAGCGGCGAAGCCTCGGAGCTTGTCCACGAGGGAGTTCACGTGACCCGTGTTCCCGCCGAAAAGCCGGGCTCCGGTGTCGTGCCGTCTCACGGCTCGACGAGCATGCTCATGTCGAGCCACCCTGCGTCGTAGACGAGCGACCCCATCGACACGACGTCGACGCCCGCCTCCGCGTAGGCGGGGGCAGTCTCCGGCGTGATGCCGCCGGACGCCTCGAGGGTCACGTCGGCGTCGACGGCCTCGACACACGTCGCGACCTCCGCTGGCGTCATGTTGTCGAGTAGCAGGATGTCGGCGCCCGCCGCGGCGGCGCGTTCGGCCTGTGCGACCGTCTCGACCTCGACCTCGACGGTCGCGGTGAAACTCGCCCGCCGACGCGCGCGCTCGATACAGGTCTCCAGTCCCGCGATCGCGATGTGGTTCTCCTTTATCAGCACCGCGTCGGCGAGACTGTACCGGTGTGGGTCGCCGCCGCCGAGTCTGACCGCTCGCTTCTCGAAGGCCCGGTATCCGGGCGTCGTCTTGCGAGTCGCGGCGACCCGGGCGTCGCCGCCGCTGTCGGCGACACGGTCGACGACCGCTGCCGTTCGCGTGGCGACCCCGCTCATGCTCATGAGGAAGTTGAGCGCGAGGCGCTCGGCCCGGAGCAGCCCCGTTGCGGGCCCGGCGAGTGTCGCGACGACGTCTCCCGCGCCGACGGGGTCGCCGTCCGCGGCGCGTGACTCGACGGCGACGTCGAGTGAGTCGAACACCGCCGCCGCCGCCTCTGCTCCGGCGACCACCCCCTCGTCGCGGCTGACGATCCGTGCGGTCGCCCGGGTTCCACCCACCAGGCCGCTCGTCACGTCGCGCCAGTCGGCTCCGTCCTCTGCGAGCACTCGGTCGAGGGTCTCCTGTCGCACAGTTCGTTATACGTCCGCTCGGTCAAAAGCCCGCGTATTGTACCTAAATGATTCGCCGACCCGGAGTGAAGATTTTTGTTCTTCGTAGCTGAGTACGATAGAGAATAAACCAACACACGTATCCCCACGCGAGACCTGTCTAAGATACCGATGACGGACTCACGACGCGCGTTTCTGCGGCGAGCGGGCACTGCTGTCGCCGGCGTCGGGTCGCTCACCCTGGCCGGCTGTTCGACCCGCGGCGTCTCCGGCGAGACGACCTCGACGGACGAGCCACTCCGGCTCGCGTTTCAGGCACCGGCCGAGACGACCGACGTGAACACCTGGGTCGGCGCACGAGAGTTCGCGGCCGACCGCGGGCTGGACGTCACCGTCGACGTGTTCGAGGGCGTCGACCTCGCGGTACAGTCCGTGCTGTCCGGCGAGGCGGACGTGGCCCGCGGCTCGGTGAC
>JAQCMY010000013.1 GCA_028274865.1 Haloferacaceae archaeon
GCTGGGGGTGTTCGGAGGCGAGCGCCGAGCGCCACGCCGGGGGAACGGACCCCGTGCAGGGGGCGAGTTTCGTCCCGGAGCCCGGCGGCTCGGGAGCGCCCGCAAGCTGTTATAACCCCACTCTCCCTACGGCCGGCATGGAACACGAAGCCGAGGTGGTGGGGCTCGGCGTCGGCGTGGGCGACGACGGGTCGAACGTCCCCGCGGTGGTGCTGAGCGCGCGCGACGAGTACCTGCCGATCGTCATCACGGCAGACCAGGCGCGGGCGATACAGCTCGCACTCTCGGGCGAGCCGTTCGAGCGGCCGCTCACCCACGACCTGCTGGTGGAGATGGTGACGGAGTTCGGCGGCGCGCTGGACGGCGTCCGTGTCGACGACCTCGCGGACGGGACGTTCTACGCGAAGGTCGACGCCGAGCGCTACGAGGCCGGCCAGCCGGAGCGGTTCGTCTTCGACTCGCGCCCGAGCGACGCCGTCGCCCTCGCCGTCCGGGTGGACTGTCCGATCGTCGTCAGCGACGACGTCCTCGACGCCGCCGGACAGGACGCCGACGACATCGAACTCGACGGCCTGGAGGACTAACTCCCGGCTGTCGGGGGCGCCTCGCTCCGCGTCTCGCAGGCGGCGATAGCGGCGTTGCGCCTGCCCGTCGTCCCTCGTGTGTCGGGCACGTGACGACGGACGGACGACCGCTGCGCTCTTGTCCGCGGCGCGCTCACACGTGGTGTGAGCCTCGACGTCGACACTCCCGACCCGCCCGCGCTCTCGACGAGCGTCGACCCCGACGAGTACGAGGACGCCGAGTTGGGGGGCGACGCCGACGACTACCGGCGCGACGAGATCGAGGACGCCCTCCGGGCCGGCGCGTGGCAGGAGGCGTTCGGATCGTGGACCGCGACCGCCTCCGTCGACGAGGGCGCGTGGGACGTGGTGGAGGATCTCGACCTCGTCGGCGAGTTCGACTTCTTCTGGGACGGGTTCGCGGGGCGCATCGGCTACCACGCGCCGGGCATCCCGGAGGACTGGCAGGAGCGGGACTACCACGCCGGCCTCGACTCGTGGGCGCGCGTCTCGGCGATCAACGCCGGGCTGACCGAGCTCGGACAGACCGTCTGCGACGTGGTGGAGGCGGAGTACGTCGACTGGGAGCAGGACTACGAGCCGCCGGAGGACCTGCCGGACTTCTAAGGCCGGTCCGTCGGGTTCTTTAGCGCCGACCCGGACCGTGTAGTATGAGCGCCGACGCCGACGCCGACGACGACCCCGACCCCGACGGAGGCGGGGGAGACGACGGGGGCGCCGACGAGGTTCCGACGCAGTACGACCCGCTCGCGGTCGAGGAGCGGGTGTCGTCGTACTGGGACGACCACGACGCCTACGAGGCGGCGCGGGCGGCCCACGAGGACGACCCGGCGTTTTTCTTCGTCGACGGGCCGCCGTACACCTCCGGACAGATGCACCTCGGGACGGCGTGGAACAAGACGCTGAAAGACGCGATCCTGCGGCACAAGCGGATGACCGGCCACGACGTCTACGACCGGCCGGGCTACGACATGCACGGGCTCCCGATCGAGGTGAAAGTCGAGGAGGAGCTCGGCTTCGACTCGAAAAAGGAGATAGAGGCCTACGGCGTCGAGGCGTTCATCGACGAGTGCAAGCGGTTCGCGCTGGAGAACCGCCGCGCGATGGACGAGGACTTCCGGTCGATCGGCGTGTGGATGGACTGGGACGACCCGTACCAGACGATCACGCCGGAGTACATGGAGGCGGCGTGGTGGGCGTTCGAGAGGGTTCACGAGCGCGGCCTCGTCGAGCGCGGCGGACGCGCGGTCAACCAGTGTCCGCGCTGTGAGACGGCGATCGCCAACAACGAGGTCGAGCGCCACGACGTCCACAAGCCCGCGATCCACGTCCAGTTCCCCCTGACCAGCCGCGAGGGGTCGCTCGTGGTCTGGACGACGACGCCGTGGACGATTCCGGCGAACGCCTTCGTCGCCGTCGACGGCGACGCAGAGTACGTCGGCGTCGACGCCGAGCGCGACGGGACGACCGACCGGCTCTACGTCTCGCGGGCGGGCGTCGAGGAGACGCTCCGCGCCGGGCGGTACGACGACTACGAGGTGGTCGAGACGCTCGACGGCTCGGAGCTGGTCGGCTGGTCGTACGACCACCCGCTCGCGGACCGGGTGCCCGAGCGGGCAGCCGGCGAGGGCGTCCGCGAGGTGTACGAGGCCGACTACGCCGACGCGACGGACAAGACCGGGCTCGTCCACTCCGCGCCCGGCCACGGCGAGGAGGACTTCGAGCGCGGGGAGGAGCTCGGCCTGCCGGTCTTCTCGCCCGTCGGGCCGGACGGTCGGTTCACCGACGCCGGCGGCGCCTACGCCGGCCAGTTCGTCCGCGACGCGAACGAGGACGTGATCGCCGACCTCGACGACGCCGGACGGCTGCTCGCGCACGACCCGAACCACCTCGTCGAGGGCGAGGGGCAGTGCTGGCGCTGTGACACCGACATCGTCCGGATCGTCACGGACCAGTGGTTCATCACGGTCACCGAGATGAAGGAGGACCTGCTGGACAACATCGGGGACAGCGAGTGGTATCCCGAGTGGGCGCGCGAGAACAGGTTCAGGAACTTCGTCGCGGACGCGCCCGACTGGAACGTCTCGCGCCAGCGCTACTGGGGTATCCCGCTGCCGATCTGGAAGCCACGGGGAGCGGAGGACTACGCCGCCGAGGACTGTCTGGTCCTCGGGACGCGCGAAGAGCTCGCCGACCGCGCCGACCAGGACGTCGACCCCGCCGAGATCGACCTCCACCGCCCCGGCGTCGACCCGCTGACGATCACCGAAGACGGGACGACCTACGAGCGCGTGCCGGACGTGTTCGACGTCTGGATCGACTCCTCCGTGGCGACGTGGGCGACGCTCGACTACCCCGGTGCCGCCGAGACGGGGACGGAGCGCGCGGGCGAGACGCCGAAGGGCGCCGACGCCTTCGAGGACCTGTGGCCCGCAGACCTCGTCGTCGAGGCCCACGACCAGACCCGCGGGTGGTTCTGGTCACAGCTCGGGATGGGGACGGCTGCGCTCGACCGCGTGCCGTACGACGAGGTGGTGATGCACGGGTTCGCCAACGACAGCGAGGGCCGGAAGATGTCGAAGTCGCGTGGCAACATCGTCACGCCGGAGGAGGCAATCGAGGAGTACGGGCGCGACCCGCTCCGGACCTACCTGCTCCGCCACGACCAGCACGGGTCCGACCTCGCGTTCGACTGGGACGGCCTCAGAGAGACCCAGTCCGACCTCAACGTCCTCTGGAACGTCTTCCGGTTCCCGCTGTCGTACATGGAGTTAGACGGCTACGACCCCGCGTCTCCCGACCTCTCGGACGGCGACCTGACAGTCGTCGACGAGTGGGTGCTGTCGCGCCTCCAGACCGTCGAGCGCGAGGCCGCCGCCGCGTGGGCCGACCACGCGCCCCACGACGCGCTCGCTGCGGTCTTGGAGTTCGTCGTCGAGGACGTCTCGCGGTTCTACGTCAAGGCGACCCGCGAGCGGATGTGGGCCGAGGCAGACAGCCCCGAGAAGCGCGGCGCGTACGCCACGCTCGCGACCGTCCTCGACGAGGTGACGCGGCTCCTCGCCCCCGTCGCCCCGTATCTCGCCGAGCGGATCTACCGCCGGCTCGACGGCGAGGCGACGACGGTCCACGCGCTCTCGTACCCCGAGGCCGAGGAGACGCTCCGCGACGAACGGCTCGAACGGCAGATGGCGGCCCTCCGCGGCGTCGAGGAGGCCGCCGCGACGGCGCGCCAGCAGGCCGGCCGGAAGCTCCGGTGGCCCGTCTCGCGGGTCGTCGTCGAGAGCGACGACGGGACGCGGGCGGCGGTCGAGGCGCTCGACGGCCTCCTCGCCAGCCGGACGAACGCCCGGTCGGTGGAGGCCGTCGGGTCGTTCGACGAGCTCGTCGCGTACGCCGACCCGGAGATGAGCGAGATCGGTCCGGCGTTCGGCGCCGACGCACAGGACGTGATGGCCGCCGTCGAGGGGACGACGCTCGACGACCTCCGGAGCGGCGACGGAGACGGACTCGCCGTCGACGCCGGCGGCGAGCGGTACGCCCTCGACGACGAGATGGTGTCGGTCCGGACCGAACCGCCGGCGGGCGTCTCCGCCGCGGCGTTCGACGGCGGAACCGTCTACGTCGACGCGACGCTGACCGAGGACCTCGAGAGCGAGGGCTACGCCCGGGACGTGGTCCGTCGGATCCAGGAGATGCGCAAGCGGCTGGACCTCGACGTCGAGGAGCGCATCGTGGTGGCCGTCGACGTCGACGACAGCCGCGTCGCCGGATTCGTCGACGACCACCGCGACCACGTCGCGTCGGAGACACGGGCCGTCTCGCTGGTCGGCGTCGACGACCGGGAGGCCGACCTCGACATCGACCGTGACTTCGACCTCGTCGAAGACTGGACAGTCGAGGGCGTCGACGTCACCATCGGGGTAGCGCGGGCACAGGAGGTCACCGCCGACGACCTGGTGCGGTAGGTCGCGACGCGGCTGTCGCACAGCGGTCGGGGCGACTCGGCTGTGTCGCCGCCGGACCACCGCGACCGCTACTGACCGACGGCGCGTCGAATCCACGCCGTCGGCGTCGCGTCGAGGCGCTCTACCGCCGGCAGGTCTACGGGTGAAGCGCCACGACCCGGTCCGAGAGGGCGTCGACGCGGTCGGCGGTCGTCTCGACCAGGAGCAGCTCCTCGTCGTCCTCGTGGACCGCCCCGTCCCACCGGGAGGTCGACCGGCAGTCGAGCCGGTTGACACACGCCGCGAGCCGCTCCTCGACGGGCGTTCGTGCGAGCGCGTCCGCCGCGTCCGGCGGCGCGGTCACCGCCACGAGCGCCGGCTCAGCAATCGGCGGCGACCGGCGAGAACGTGCCGTTGATGTCCCACTCGTGGAGACAGAACACGTTGCCGACGACGGGCTCGTCGTCGACGGCGACGCGCCAGCCGCCGTCGCGCCAGTGCTCGTGCCGGCCACACCGCTCGCAGACGCGGTCGGTCGGGCTCCGGAGACGTACCATAGGCAGTGGCCGACTGCGACCGGCTTACCGTTTTCTCTTCGCCCGCCCTCGCCATACTTGCGTGCGGGCGATAACGTACAGTCGTGGCGAAGCACACGTTCCCCGTCGACCGGGCCGACGCGCTCGAGGAGCCGTCGCGGTACGAACACTGCTCGCGCGAGGAGCTGCTCGACGCCCTCGGTGCCGGGTCGGACGCGACGGTGGTAGACCTCGGGAGCGGCACCGGGTTCTACACCGACGACGTCGCCCCCGCCGTCGGGCGTGTCGTCGGCCTCGACGTCCAGCGGGCGATGCACGAGCGATACCGGGCGAAGGGGACACCCGCGAACGTCGCGCTGCTCACGGGAGCGGGAGACGCCCTCCCGCTCGCGGACGGCGCCGTCGACGCGGCGTTCTCGACGATGACCTACCACGAGTTCGCGACGCCCGCGGCTGCCGCCGAACTCGCTCGCGTCTGTCGGCCCGGCGCGCGCGTCGCGACCGTCGACTGGACGAGCGCGGGAACGGGCGCGTCCGGGCCGCCGACCGACGAGCGGTACGACCTCGGCCACGCCGTCGAGACGCTGGAGGCGGCGGGGTTCCGGACGGAGCGGGCGAGCAGCCGGACGGAGACGTTCGTCCACGTCTGCCGTCGCGGATAGCCGCTCGGTACGGTAACGTGCGAGACGAGGACGACCACGTCAGCCGACCGACTGTCGGCGCGGTCGTCCGCCGGACCGCCGTCGACCGGACGAGCGCCGCGGCTGTGGGACCCGGGGCCGGACCCGGGGCCGGGCCGGCTCGCGCCGAGACGCGTGTCGACCGCGGCGCGGGCGGGGTCAGGTCAGCCGGTCGAGGGCGGCGACGACGACGGCGCCCGCCAGCGCCGCCGCCGCGAAGGCGCCGACGTCCCCGCCCGACCCGTCCAGCCCGGCCCGCACCACCGGCGCACGGAGCGCCCCGACGACGAGTCCGAGGAGCGCGGCGAGCGTCGCCTCCGGTCGGCGGTCGAGTGCCAGTCGCACGCCGTGGGCGACGGTGAACAGGCCGACGACTGCGCCCGTGACGAACAGGAAGACGGTGGTGCCGGGCTCGACGACGGGGCCGAGGCCGGCGCGCGGCGCGGCGACGAGGGCGTCGACGAACCGCCGGAGCGTGTCGACCATCCGCTCGTACTGCCGGAGGACGAGGAGGAGGAGCGAGCCGCTGACGCCCGGCAGGACCATCGCGCTGACGGCGACGCTGCCCGCGAGCACCGTCGTCGCCGGGCCGGCGGGGAGCGCCGCGCTGCCCTCGCCAGAGAGGACGAACCCGGCGACGGCGCCGGCGACAGCCGCGCCGGCCCGGCCGGGCGTGTCGAGGCTGACGTCGGCGACGAGCACGAGCGCCGACGCACCGATGAGCCCGAAGAAGAGCCCGAACGTCGGCACGGGGCGCGAGTCGATGAGCGGCCCGAGAACGCGCGTGACGACGACGACGGCGGTGACGACGCCGGCGCCGAGCGCGGCGAGAAACGGGCCGTCGAACCCGCGAAACGCCGCGACCGCCGCCCGACGCCGGCCCGGGAGCGGCAGGGCGAGAACGCCCACGACGGCGCCCGGCGTGACGCTCGCGACGGCGCTCACGAGCCGCTCGTAGACGCCGACGAGGAGGGCGATCGTCCCGCCCGAGACGCCCGGCACGGCGTCGGCGGCGCCCATCGCGGCGCCCTTGAGATACGTGACGACCGTCCGCCGCGGTCCGAGCGGGGGCCGGTCGACGTCGTCGCTCACCGCTCGGCGGCTGTCGCGGTCGGCGCCGGGTCGGGTGCCCGGACGGCAGACTGGTTCTGGACGGTCGTCGAGCCGCTCCCGCCGCCCCCGCCGAACAGCGGCTGCGTGCGCTCGGTTAGCTCGACCTCGACTGTCTCGTTCGACGCGCCGACCACGGTCCGCTCGGGCACCTCGACCTGTGCCTGGAACGTGGTGATGTTGTTCCCCTCGAACTCGACGCCGCCGGTGACGTTGTACGGGCCCTCTGCCCGGATCGAGGTGGTCGTGTACCCGTTGTCGGGCCCGACCGCGTCGTAGCCGGTCGTCGCGTACGGCAGCGTCATCGTGAACTCGCCGTTCTCGTCGGACTCGACCCGCTGGGTGTAGGTGAACGTCGTGTTCGTCTGCGGGATGTACAGCGGCACCTCGGCGGTGACGTTCGCGTTCGGCTCTGCGCCGCTCCCCTCCAGTCGTGCGCCGGGGACGCGCTCGAACGTCTTCACGTAGCTCGGCGGGTTCGCGTCGAGTGCGTTCGCCGCCTCGGGCCGGATCGCGTACGTCGCCCGGGCCTGCTCGCGGAGCGCGCGGTAGCTCCCCGCGTCTGTCGCGGCGTTCTCGCTCACGTCGACCAGCCGGTAGTGCTCGAGCGCCGGCACCCGCTCGCTCGGGAAGGCCCCGAGCCCACCGATCTGCGAGGTGCTGTCGTTCTGGACGTACGCGCGGGCCTGGTCCATCGTCCGGAACTGCTTGATCGTCCGACCGTCGGCGGGCGTGCCGTTCACGACGACCGTCTGGCCGCGGAACTGCGTCTCGCGGGGCTCCCAGTCGACGACGATCGGCTGTGGTGCCTGGGCGCTCCCGTGGAAGTAGTAGAGCCGGGTCATCTGGCTCTCGTAGAACCGCTGGTCACGGACCTGCGTCCGCGAGACGAGCTGGGAGCCGCCGGCCCGGCCCTGGCGCACGCCGTACACGGTCGTGAAGAAGTCCGAGCGCGAGACGTTCGCGCGGTCGTAGAAGACGATCGGCGCGCCGAACTTCGACCCCGGCGTCGCCATCTGCCAGTCGACCATCACGTACCGGGTCTGCTCGCTCTCCGCCGACTGGCGAGAGAGCGTCTCCCGGGCGGCGGACTCGTTCGGCGCGAGGAGGTAGTTCGCGGCCTCGACTGCGCCCTGCTGGAACGGGTTGGCGTTCGGCACGCGCTCGGCGCCGACGGTGATCCAGTGGCCGTAGTCCCACCACGACTGGACGCCGTAGGTGCCCGCCGGGTACTCGTAGTCGTCGGTCCGGTCGTAGCGCTCGTAGTAGCCGAACTCGTCGGCGTTATCGGCGCCGCCGAGGGTGCCCTCCCGCGGCGTGTTGTTCGCCATCCACCCGAGGCTGTCCTGCCACTCGGTGTAGCCGCCGGGGCCGTTCTGGCTCCCGGCGACCCAGACGGTCCGGGTCTCGACGCCCTGGCCGCCCTGGCCGCCTCCCGCGCCGACCGACATCGGCCACAGGAGCCCGGGCGTGACGACGAGCATGACCACGAGCGCGACGGTCAGCACCTGGTAGAGCTGGACGTTCTCGACCGTCTCGACGAGCGAGTCGACGTCGAGGGAGCCCAGCACCTCGCCCAGCAGGTAGGCGTTCATGATCGCGACCGCCGGCGCGAGGTAGTAGTTGAACCGTACCTGTGTAAACGCCGCCGCGACGAGGAACCCGGCCCAGACGAGCACGAACAGCCGCTCGGGGTCGTACGCCCGCAGGACCGTCGCGCCGACGAGCAGCGTGGCGACGAGGCCGAGGCCAA
>JAQCMY010000016.1 GCA_028274865.1 Haloferacaceae archaeon
GTCGTCGGCAACCCGGCGACGGTGACCGTCGAGGGCGTCTCGGTGCTGATGTACCACGGGATGAGCCTCGACGGGGTGATCGCGGAGCTGCCGGACGAGCACGCGAGCTACGACCGGCCACACGAGGCGATGTACCAGCTCCTCCGGAAGCGCCACGTCGCGCCACAGTACGGCGGAAAGAACCGTCTCGCGCCGGAGGAGCGCGACTACCTCGTGATGGACGAGGTGCCCGACGTCTTCCACACGGGCCACGTCCACAAGCTCGGCTACGGCAAGTACCACGGCGTCCTGGCGATCAACAGCGGGTGCTGGCAGGCCCAGACGGCGTTCCAGGAGAGCGTGAACATCGACCCGGACGTCGGCTACGCGCCGATCCTCCGGCTCGACACCCACGAGCTGACGCTGCGGGACTTCGCGCCGTAGAGCGCGTCACGGGCCGCGACCTCTGGCGACGGTCGAGGTCCGAGCCTCGCCGACCCCTCCGAGAGCGGGACCAGCAGCCGGAGAGCCCCGACGACGGCGATGGGGTAGTGTCGCACGTTCACACGCCTCTCCGTGAGCCACGATCGACGGGTCTGTGGACGCCTTCGCCTACGGCTCGTACCGGTACCGCACCGTCCGCCGACCGGCGAACGTCGGACCGGGGCCGACCTCGGCGAACCCGACGGCTGCGGCGGCCTCGCGGGCGGCGTCGTGGTCCGACTCCGCGAGGAACTCGACGTCCATCTCCTCGCTCGCCGCGAAGCGGGTCGGCGCGGCCAGCAGGCGCTGACAGGCCTCGGTCGTGCCGGCGAGCTGGGTGACGTGGACGGTCCGCTCGCGGGCGTCGTAGCTGACGAACCCGACCACCTCCTCGCCGTCGTCCCCGCCGGTGTCGTCGTTCGGGCCGCTCTCGCGCAGGCGCGTCGCGACCCGTACCGTCCGGTCGTGGACGAGTTCACGCATCACGTCTATCGGCGCGTCACCGATGGCCGCGAGCGCGTCAGCGTCGGCCTCGACGGCGTCGCGAACGTCCATACGGGTCGAAAGCGCCCGTGGCTCTTCAATCCCCGCCGCCGGCTCACGGTACAGTTATCCCTCGTCGTCGTTAGACCGGGGTATGATCTCGGCTCCGGCGCTCGTCTGCGGCGACCGCCTCTCGGGTGAGTCGCCGTGCGTGTAGTGGTCAAGTTCGGCGGCACGTCCCTCGGGAGCGGCGATCGCGTCGAGCGTGCCGCCGCCTCCGTCGCCCGCGCGGTCGAGGCGGGCCACGAGGTTGTCGTCGTCGCCAGCGCGATGGGGTCGACGACGGACGAACTGCTGTCTGACATCACCTTCGACGCAGACGACCGCGACCGCGCGGAGATCGTCAGCATGGGCGAGCGCACCTCCGTCCGGATGCTCAAGGCCGCGCTCACGGCCCGAGGGGTCGACTCGGTCTTTCTCGAGCCCGGGAGTGACGAGTGGCCGATCGTCGCGAACGAACTCGGCGAGGTCGACGCCGAGGCGACCGTCGAACGCGCCGACCGGCTGGCCGCCCGACTCGACGACGTCGTCCCCGTGGTCACCGGATTTCTCGCGCAGAACGCCGACGGCGAGGTGACGACGCTGGGCCGCGGCGGCTCCGACACGACCGCGGTGATGCTCGGCCGGTATATGGACGCCGACGAGGTGGTGATCGTCACCGACGTCGAGGGGGTCATGACCGGCGACCCGCGCGTGGTCGAAGGGGCGCGAAACGTCGCGCGCATCAGCGTCGACGAACTCCGCAACCTCTCCTTTCGGGGCGCCGAGGTGGTGGCGCCGAGCGCGCTCGCGTACAAGGACGAGAGCCTCGACGTCAGGGTCGTCCACCACCAGCACGGCGACCTGCTCGACGGCGGCACGCGGGTCGAGGGCGAGTTCCAGTCGCTCATCGACATGCAGGAGAAGCCGCTCTCCTGTGTGACGGTCGCTGGCCGTGCCATCCGCAACCGACCGGGGGTGCTCTCGACGCTGACGAGCGCGCTCGCCGACAGCGGGATCAACATCGACTCCGTCGCCAGCGGCATGGACTCGATCACCTTCTACGTCGACGAGTCCGAGGCCGAGCGCGCCGAGTACGTCCTCCACGAGGCCGTCGTCGAGGACGAGACGCTCTCGTCGGTGAC
>JAQCMY010000040.1 GCA_028274865.1 Haloferacaceae archaeon
CAGAAGGCGTGGCCGCCGACGTGCTGGAAGTTCGCGCAGGAGTTCGCGCACGCCGAACACCGGATGCAGTACAGCGTCTCCCGGAGCTGGTCGTCGTCGCGCATCTCCATCCGGCCGTTGTCGATCAACACGAGGTGGAACTCGCGGTCGTCGCCGGACTCGAGCGCCTCGTCGCCGAACGTCGGCGAGTCGGTCGGGGGCGTGAAAAGCGAGACGTAGGAGGTGATGTCCTGGCCCGTCCCCGACCGGCCGATGAGCTCGACGAACGGCTGGAGGTCCTCGACGCTGGGGATCACCTTCTCGACGCCCGCGACCGCGATGTGGGTGTCGGTCGCCTGGACGCACTTCCGGGCGTTGCCCTCGCTCGTCACCAGCGCAAGCGACCCGGTGTCGGCCGTGACGAAGTTCGCGCCCGTCATCCCGACGTCGGCGTCGCGGATCTTCTCGCCGAGGTGCTCGCGGGCGAACCGGGTCAGCTCCTCGGCGGTCTCCGGCGGGTCCTCCGGGTCGAACACCGCCTCGAACAGGTCGGCGATCTCCTCGCGCGACTTGTGGATGGCGGGGGCGACGATGTGCGACGGGGCCTCGTCGGCGATCTGGAGGACGAACTCCGCGAGGTCCGTCTCCCAGACGTCGGCGCCGTCCGCCTCGAGCGCCTCGTTCACCTCGATCTCCTCGCTGGTCATCGACTTCGACTTCACCGCGGTGCGGCCGTCGACCACCTCCGTGATGTACCGGTTCGCGTCGGCGGCGTCGTCGGCCAGGTACACGGTGCCGCCGTTGGCCTCGACGGCCTCGGTCACCTCGTCGACGAGCTCGGGGAGCCGCTCGATCGCGTCCTCCTTGATCGCCCGGGCCTCGTCTTTCAGCCCCTCGTAGTCGTCGAGGTCCGCGGTGGACTCGTAGCGCCCCTCGTTGAACACCCGCGTGTTCTGCTGGACGCTGTCGCCCTCCGACTCGAGGAGGTGCCGGATGTGTTCGGCCTTCCGCCGGCGGTTCTCGGCGCTCATCTACCTGTCCTCCAGCAGCACGACGGTGACGTCCATCGGCCCGTGGGCCCCTTTCACGAGCGCGCCCATGTCCGCCGTGGCGCTCGGTCCGGTCGCGACGATGGACTGTCTCGCGCCGTCGCGGACGTCCGCGGCGAGGCGGTCGAACGCGGCGTCCATGTCCGGGAGGACGTCGTCCGCGCCGACGACCGCGACGTGCTCGTCCGCGTACAGGCTCACCGGCTCCTCGCCGGCGGCCCCGCCTTGGATCACCACGGAGCCGTAGTCGGCGATACCGTATCCGGCGGCGGTGACGCCCGTCGCCGCGGCCTCGAGCTCCGCGACCGTCGGGTCGGCATTCACGCTCTCGGGGAGCGAGACGCCGTCGAACGGGAGCGGCGCGCCGACCGCCGGGTCGTCGAGGAGCGGCGCCAGCGTCGACTCGAACCCGTCGGCGGCCGTTCGGACACACTCGACGCCGACCTCGTCGAGCGACGACTCGAAGGTCGCGATTGACTCGGCTGACATACGCCGTAGTTGCTACAACAGCCTAATGGGTGTTTCCCTGTACGCGGTTCCGGATCTCGATATATAATATATTTTTATCATTTTTTTCTCGTCCAGTACGCCGATTTCCGAAGCTACTGTCGTTCAAAAAGAAGGTTACATATGGATCCTTGTGAGACACCCAGACACGGTCGTAATACTCAAGTATGACCAACGTTCTCACACTGGCGTTCGTCGGCGTCATCCCGATCGCCGTCGCGTTCGTCCTGCTCGCCGGACTCAGGTGGTCGGCCGCCCGCGCGATGGGGGTCGGGTGGCTGCTCGCCGGCGGGATTGGGCTCACCTACTGGCGCATGGAGCTCGACTGGCTGGTCGCGTCGGCGGTGTACGGCGCGTTTCAGGCGGTCGACATCATCCTCATCGTCTTCGGCGCCATCCTCCTGATGAACTACCTCGAGGGGAGCGGCGCCATCGCCACCATCAGGTGGTACTTCGGACAGATCGAAGAGGACAGACGCATTCAGGTGCTGCTCATCGGGCTCGGCTTCATGACGATCATCGAGGG
>JAQCMY010000048.1 GCA_028274865.1 Haloferacaceae archaeon
GCCTCGATGAACGACCGCTTTGCGACCCAGAAGTGTGGGGCGAGCTGTGCCCAGAAGACGGCGAAAAGCGCCCACGACACGACGAGTACGGAGCGGCCCGTCTCGCGCCGCCGGCGCCAGAGCAGGGCGCCGACGCCGAAGGCGACGACGGCGGCCCACGCCAGCGCGTCGGATGCGGGGCTCGGCACACCCGAGTGAACGACGGCTGGTGGTAAATCCCTTGCCGTTCTGACGACCCGACCGCACGGGCGTCGCCGGTCAGAACGGGAACAGCGAGTCGTCGTCCGGCGAACGCTCGAGAACCTCCACCTCGTGGCCGTCGTTCGTCTTCGTGAACGCGTACATGTCGTCGCAGTCGGCGGGCGTCCGGTACGTCTCGGCGTGGCGACCGGTCAGCACGTCCCACGCATCGTGGAGGTCGTCGACGCCGACCGCGAGGTGGCCCCACGCGTCGCCGAGCGTGTAGCTCCGCCCGTCGTAGTTGTAGGTCAGTTCGACGTCCATCGCCTCCGGCGGGGCGTCCGGCGGCGAGAGGAAGAAGTTCGCGAACGTGTCGGCCTCCCACCGGCCGGTGTCCTCGTACCCCAGCTTCCGCACCCACCAGCCGATCGCCGCGTCGGCGTCCTCGACCCGGACCATCGTGTGGTCGAGACTCCAGCGCGCGCCGTGGTCACGGGAGACGATCTCCACTTCGTGGCCGTCGGGGTCTCTGACGAACGCGTAGCGTCCGCCACAGGAGTCGGGGTCGCGGTAGTCCTCGACGCCGCCTGCCATCAGCTCCTCGTAGGCGTCGTAGACGTCGTCGACGCGGACGGCGATGTGGCCCCACGCGTCGCCGAGTTCGTAGGCCCGGTCGTCGTGGTTCGCGGTGAGCTCGAGCATCGCGCCCGCGTCGTCCATCTCCTCCGGGCCGAGATAGACGATGCTGAACCCGTCGCCCTCGTGGCGGTCTTTCTCCTCGTAGCCGAGGTGACCGGTGTACCAGTCGAACGACCGTTCGAGGTCCTCGACGCGCATCATCACGTGGTCGAGCGTGTGTGCCATAGACGAGCTATCGGAGGCCGGCGGCAAACGCTTTGCCGTTACCGGCGGAGAGAGGCGAGCGCGACGGTCCCGATAGATTCGCCTGTCCGTCGCGTACGCCTCGATGCCGAGGACCGCTACACCGCCACCGAGGATCGCGATCCTCGAACCGTCTGTGTCGCCGGGAAGAACACCGCCGCGACCAGAACGGAGAGGAGACCGACGAGCTTCGCGAGGAGATCAAGCTCGTTCGGTGTCACTCCGATGACGGCCCAGCGAGAAGGCGAGGAGCGCGATGCTCGCGGCGCCCGCGCCGGAGAGGAGGTTGCTCACGGAGAGGGTGCCGGTCAACCCGAGGAGTCCGACGGCCACCGTCGACGCCCCGAGGACGAAGACGGCGAACTGCTCCGTCCCGATGTCGTCCACGGACATGTCTGTCAGTCGTCGGTACGGGAGAGTATCTCCGGCGGCTGTCGTCCACGGCGGACGAGGACGAGCGCGACGGCCCAGCAGACGAGCGTCCCCGTCGGCCACGCGGTGCGGGAGGGCTGGAGCGAGAACCCCCACGCGAGCGAGAGCTGTGCGACCCCGGCACAGGCGAACGCCGCGGCGGTGACGCGGCGGTCCTCGCGGCCGGTCGCGGCGCCGGCGGCGACGCCCGCGACGCCGACGAGCGCACAGGCAGCCGAGAGCGGCCACGCGAGGATGAAGCCGGGCAGGCCGGCGGTGTAGACGAACAGGAAGCCGTACAGTGTCGTGACCGTCGGCGGACTGGTGTTGACCAGCCCCCACGGGAACAGGAGCGTCGCGTCGGCGCGCGAGAACAGCTGAACGGACCACGGAAGCGCGAACGGAACGAGCGCGACGGCGAGGCGGGCCCGGGGACGGTCGGTCCGTCGCGTCCGCCCGTCGGCGCTCACTTCCGGACGACGATCCGGACGACGTCTTCGTCCGCGAGGACGTGGTCGCGTCCGACCTGCTGTTCGTCGTGGACCGCGCTGTCGCCGGTGACGCGAGCGAACTTGAACCGCTCGACGAAGCTCCCGCCGAGCTTTTCGAGGGCGTCGTCGACGGTGTCGCCCTCGCGAATCACCAGCGGCTCCTCGTAGTCGACGCCGCGGCTCGGCTTGTCCATGTAGAGCCGGACGAGGCCGAGTTCGTCCCAGAGCCGCTCTCTCAGCGCGTCGAGGCCGCGCTCCTCCGCCGCGCTGACGTAGACGGCCTCCGCCGGGTCGATACCGCGCTCGCGGAGGTCCGACTCGACGGTCGGGAGGTAGTCGCGGTCGATGAGGTCCATCTTGTTGACCGCGACGACCGAGGGGAGGTACACCCGGTTGTCCATCACTGCGTCGACGAGTTCGTCGATGTCGGGGTCGCCCCGAACGGTGACGTCGGCGTTGACGACGTCGTTCTCGCGCAGCACCGACCGGATGGTGTCGTGGTCGAGGCTCACCTCGTCGCTCGCCGTGACCCGGATGCCGCCCCGGCCGGTCTTTCTGACGGTGACGTCCGGAGGCGCCGTGTCGAGGCGTACCTTGTTCGCGTACAGTTCGCGCCTGAGGCGGTCGTACTGGCCCACCTCGAACGGCGAGAGGACGAAGACGACGAGGTCGGCGGTCCTGACGACAGAGAGCACCGCCTTCCCGCCGCCGCGGTTGTCCGCGGCGCCCTCGATGAGCCCCGGCACGTCGAGAATCTGGACGTCGGCGCCGCGGTACTGGAGCATCCCCGGGTTGACCTCGAGGGTGGTGAACTCGTAGGCGCCGACCTCGCTGTCGGCGTTCGTGAGCGCGTTTATCAGCGTCGACTTGCCGACGCTCGGGAACCCGACCAGCGCGACCGTGGCGTCGCCGTGTTTCTCGACGGCGTAGCCGACGCCGCCGCTTCCGGAGGACTGGCGGCGCTCGAACTCCTCTTTTTTCTCCGCGAGCTTCGCCTTCAGCCGACCGATGTGTGCCTCTGTCGACTTGTTGTACGGCGTCTCGGCGATCTCCTCGCGGAGTTCCTCGATCTCCTCCTCGAGGCCCATCGAGAACAGGTCGACCGTGAGCGGCAAAGAAGCCTGTCGTTCCCCTTCGACACGGTTATAGTTCGTTAGGAATCACCTGTGACCGTGTCGAGTCCGGGCGCCTTCCGCGACAGCACGGAGATTGTCGTCCCGTGTGACGCCCTCGACGGCCACAGGGAGGCCCTGACTGACGAGTTCACCGTCTCGGTGTTCACTGCGGGCGGGACCTGCCGGATCGTCGGGAGCCCGGTCGAGATAAAGGGCGCGACGGACTTCCTCTCGCGCCGGGGCGTCCCGGTTCGCTGAGCGCGGTGCGACACGCTTTGGATGCTGGAACACGCGGGATCCGTATGGACGAGAACCCGGGGATCAGCGACCAGTACCGGACGGCCTCGCCGTGGCCGGTGTTCGTCGCACTCGGCATCCCCGTCTCCGAGGTGGGGCTCCTGTTCGGACTGTTTCCAGTCGCAGTCGGCGGGCTGGTGCTGTTCTGCGGGAGCGCCGCCGGGATGGCGGAGGAGGCGGGCTACGTCGAGCGCCCGTGGGGTGCGCTCGGGGTGTTCGCGGCGCTGTGTCTCGTCCTCGGGCTCGCGGTCACCCTCGTCGCCGGACAGCCGGTCCGCGGGTACGCGACGGTGGCGGCAGGGGTGCTCCTGCTCGCCGGCGGCGTCGTCGGGCGGCTGTTCGTGACCGAAGCGCAGCCGGCGATCTGATCGACACGCACATGTACCCCGTCGCGTAACGCCGGACATGGCCGCGCGTACCTTCGACCGCGAGACGCTCCTCGACCTCGTCGTCAACGCGGTGCCGCTGTTCATCATGGCGTTCTTCGTGGCCGCGTTCGTCCTGTTCGCTCCGTTCGGGTTCGACCCGCTCGCGAGCCTCCTCCAGTTCGGGCTGATAGTCGCGCCGTTCGTCGCGCTGCTGGTGCTGACGTACTTCTCGGCGCGGGCGATAACCGACGCCGAGCGGGGCGGTCCGGTGTTCCTGCCGGGACAGACGACACCGACAGAGGCGCGACCGGTAGAACACGAGGCGGAGGCCGAGGAGGCGGGAGCGGCGGCGTCGAGCGAGCCGACAGAGTCAGGCGACGGCGACGCCTGACGCGGGGACCCGAACGTTTCAAGAGCCCTCCTTCCTCAGAACGAGATATGGCGATCACGGGACAAATAGCGCTGACCGTCCTCATGGGGCTCTTCCTCGTCGGGGTCGCCGCGTGGCTCGCCCGCGTGGAGAACTGGCGGTCGTACACCCCGGTTGGCGGCGGCGCGACGGGCGGGGAGACGGCCTACGGGTCCGACGAGAAGCCCGCGGGACTGATCCGGTGGCTCACGACCGTCGATCACAAGGATATCGGGCTGCTGTACGGCGCCTTCGGGATCACCGCCTTCGTCGTCGGCGGTCTGATGGTGATGGTGATGCGGCTCGAGCTGTTCGACCCCGAGATGACGCTCATCTCGAACACCTACTACAACTCCCTGCTCACGAGCCACGGCATCACGATGCTGTTCCTGTTCGGGACGCCGATCATCGCGGCGTTCGCGAACTACTTCGTCCCGCTGCTCATCGGCGCCGACGACATGGCGTTCCCGCGGATAAACGCGATCGCGTTCTGGCTCCTCCCGCCGGGGGCGCTGCTCATCTGGGCCGGCTTCCTGCCGATCCCCGGGGTCATCCCGGCACAGACCGGGTGGACGATGTACACGCCGCTGTCGGCGGGCGTCGGCTCCGGCAACCAGGCGAACGCCGGCGTCGACCTGATGCTCCTCGGCCTCCACCTGACCGGCGTCTCGGCGACGATGGGGGCGATCAACTTCATCGCGACCATCTTCACCGAACGCGGCGAGAACGTCTCGTGGGCGAACCTCGACATCTTCTCGTGGACGATCCTCACCCAGTCCGGGCTGATCCTGTTCGCGTTCCCGCTACTCGGGAGCGCGATCGTCATGCTCCTGCTGGACCGGAACTTCGGCACTGCCTTCTTCATCAACGGCGGGTCGCCGATCCTCTGGCAACACCTGTTCTGGTTCTTCGGCCACCCCGAGGTGTACATCCTCGTCCTGCCGCCGATGGGCCTGGTCAGCCTCATTCTCCCGCGGTTCTCGGGCCGCCGGCTGTTCGGGTTCAAGTTCGTCGTCTACTCAACGCTCGCCATCGGGGTGCTGAGCTTCGGCGTGTGGGCCCACCACATGTTCGCGACGGGGATCGACCCGCGCCTCCGCTCCTCGTTCATGGCCGTCTCGCTCGCGATCGCCATCCCGTCGGCGGTGAAGACGTTCAACTGGATCACGACGATGTGGAACGGCCGGCTCCGCCTGACGACGCCGATGCTGTTCTGTATCGGCTTCGTCCAGAACTTCATCATCGGCGGCGTGACGGGCGTCTTCCTCGCCTCGATCCCGGTCGACCTCGTGCTCCACGACACCTACTACGTCGTCGGCCACTTCCACTACATCGTGATGGGCGCGATCACCTTCGCCGGGATGGCCGGGCTCTACTACTGGTTCCCGGTGTTCGCCGGCCGGATGTACCAGCGTCGTCTCGGGAAGATCCACTTCTGGCTCTGGCTCGTCGGGTCGAACATCACCTTCCTCGCGATGATCCTGCTGGGCTACGGCGGGATGCCCCGGCGCTACGCGACCTACCTCCCGCAGTTCGCGACGCTCCACCAGGTCGCGACGCTCGGCGCGCTCGTGATGTTCGTCGGCGGACTCGTCTGGGTGTACAACTTCGTCGTCTCGTGGCTCGAGGGGCCCCGCGTCGAGGACGCCGACCCGTGGAATCTCAAGCAGAGCGGGCTCCGCACGAACGAGTGGGCGTGGTTCGAGCGCAAGCGCGAGACGGCGCTCGCGGACGGCGGCGACGAGGAGGCACTCGCCGACGGCGGCGACCCCGTCGACGAGGAGTAGCGGCCGCGTCGCGGGAGACTCCCGGCCTACACCACCAGTACGATGCCGGTCAGGAACATCAGGAGCGCGATGCCGCCGAGTACGACCCCGAGGAGGTCCGTATCGCTCATGCGACGGGGTCGGGAGCGAGTGGTATAGACCGCACGGTCCCGGGCGACAGGTACAATCCCGTCGCGGTCCGACCGCAGACGTGACACGAACCCGGCGCGGGCCCCGGTTCGTCCTCGGTCTCTACGCCGGGCTAGTCGCGCTCTCGGCCCTACTCGGCGTGCTGTTCTCCGTCGTCGTCTCGGGGGCCGAGGCACCGAAGCTCCTCTTTCTCGTCCCGCTGCCGCCGACGGCGGTCGGCTTCGCCGTCTACGGCGCGGTCAGTATCGGTCTGGTGCTCGGACTCCCGCTCGTGGGCGTGGTCTACGTCTCGCGACGGGTCGAGACCGTCGAGCGGTAGCGCCACCCGTCGAGCGAGTGGGACGGTTTTACTATCGACGCCTCGTAGGGCGTGATATGGACGTACGTTCTGCGACCGTCGACGACGTCGACGCGATCCGAACCGTGGCACGGGACTCACTCGCCGCCTCCTACGACGACACGCTCCCGGAGGGAGTGATCGACGACTCGGTCGAACGGTGGTACGACGCGGCGGGGCTCGCGGAGGACGTCGAGCGCGACAACACCGTCTTTCTGGTCGCGGTCGAGGGTGACTCCGTAGTCGGCTTCGCGCAGAGCTACGTCGCCCACCAGCGAGAGGTCGTCGGCGACGTCGACTGGATACACGTCGACCCCACTCGCCGGAACGAGGGGATCGGCTCCGAGCTGCTGGGCGCGATCGAGACGGAGCTACGCGACCACGGGGTCGAGCGCGTCGAGGCGCGCGTGCTCGCGGCGAACGAGGCGGGGGTCGATTTCTACGGCGACCACGGCTTCGACCCGGCCGGCGAGACGACGGTCGAGATCGGCGGCGAGGCGTTCGTCGAGCGCCGGTTCTCGAGACGGCTCGACGAGGAGGACGACGGGAGCGTCGTCCTGGAGGCGCGCAGAGGTCCGGACGGAGAGCGCCTGTTCGTCGACTACGACACCCGCGAGCGCGCGTCGCTCGGGCCGTTCTACGTCGCCTACACCGACCGCGGCCGGACGGAGCGCTACGGCTGGTTCTGCTCGCAGTGCGAGGGGTTCGGCGCGGCGATGGACGCGATGGGTCGCGTGGAGTGTGCGTGTGGCAACCGGCGCAAGCCATCGCGCTGGGACGCCGCGTACCTCTAATTACTAGGTGGTACCACAAGCTATTAGATACCGACCGGACAAGATGGTCTATGGTCGAGACGCGTGTTGCGCTGGTCGTCGTCGCCACGACGCTGGTGGGGTTCGCGCTCGTCGGGGTGTGGGCGGCCCGGGGCCGCACCGACTCCGTCGAGTCGTTCCTGACCGCACGCGACAGTCTCGGGGCGGGCGCACTCACCGGAACCGTCGTCGCGTCGAGCATGGGCGCGTGGATACTGTTCAGCCCGCCGGAGGCCGGCGTCGCGTTCGGCGGCGTGACGGCCGTCGTCGGCTACGCCGCCGGGTCGGCGCTCGCGCTCGCGGCCTACGCCGTCGTCGGGCCGCGGATCCGGGCGCTCCTGCCGGCCGGCCACGGGATCACGGAGTTCGCCAGGGCGCGGTACGGCCCGGCGTTCGGCGCGTACGTCCTGTTCGTGAGCGTCGCGTACATGTTCGTCTTCCTCGCCGCGGAGTTCACCGGCGTCGCGGCCGCCGTCGAGAGACTCGCCGGCGTCCCGGGCTGGCAGACGGCCGGGCTCGTCGGCGCGACGGTGTTCGCCTACACCGCCTACGGCGGCCTCCGGGCTAGCGTCGCGACCGACGTCCTCCAGACGGTTCTCATCCTGCCGCTGCTCGCCCTCGTCGCCCTCGTCGCCCTCGTCGCGGCCGGCGGACCGACGCTCGTCGCGCGCGACGTCGCCGCGGTCGACCCGGCGCTCGTCGACCCCGGCTACGGCCCGGGGCTCCGGTTCGCGGCGTACGTCGTCGTCGCGGTCGTCTCCGCCGAACTCATGAACCAGTCGTGGTGGCAGCGGGTGTACGCCGCCGGGGACGAGCGGACGCTCCGGCTTGGCTACCTCGGCGGCGCGGCCGTGGTCTTCCCCGTCGTCGTCGCCGTCGGTCTGTTCGGACTGATCGCGGTCGCACGGGGACTCGACGGGTCGCCCAGCGTCGCTCTGTTCGCCGTCGTCGAGTCGGTGCTGCCGGACCCACTCGTGCTCGGAGTCGCGGTCCTCGCGACGCTGCTGGTCGCCTCCAGCGCCGACACGCTGTTCAACGCCATCGCGAGCCTGGTCGCCGTCGACCTGCCGCAGGTCTCGGGGCTGGGCGACGACCTCCGGCCCGTCGCCCGGGCCACCACGGGCGTCGTCGCCGTCGCCGCCACCGTCGTCGGGGCACAGGGGTACAGCGTCCTGACGCTGTTCCTGCTCGCCGACCTCCTCGCCGCCGCGACGGTCGGTCCGCTGTTCCACGGCCTGTTCTCGGAGCGGGCGGGGAGTGGCGGCGCGGTCGGAGCGAGCGTCGCCGGCCTGGCCGCCGGCATCGCCTTCTTTCCGCCCGCACGCGGAGTCCTCCCGCT
>JAQCMY010000050.1 GCA_028274865.1 Haloferacaceae archaeon
CGACAGTAGCCGGGCGGCCGACCTCCTCGACGACTGGGAGACGGCGCTCTCGGCGTTCACGAAGGTGATGCCCGACGCCTACGCGGAGGTCATCGCGGGGCACACGCGCGACGACGTTCGCGACGACCTACCGCCCGCGGCGGCGGCGACGACGCCCGGCGAGGACACGAGCCACGCGGCAGTGAGCGACGACTAGGCCGACGGCTCGTCGCGGTCCATCCCGGGCACCTCGTCCTCCAGCCACTCCCGGAACCAGCGAACCCGCTTCAGCCGCCGGTTGGCGAGGCTCTCGGCGGCCTCGGACTCGACCCGCTCGGCGGCGTTCTCGCCCCGTTCGAGGACGCGTTCGACCATCGTCGCGGCGTCCATATGCGTCCGGGACTCGTAGCCCATCCGCAGCATCATCAGGACGGTGCCGTTCGCGCCAACCTTGTCGAGCAGGTCGGCCTCGATCAGACACCGGGTCTCCAGGGACACGTCCGAGAGCGGTCCCTGGTAGGAGTGGTCGCGGACGCTCCGACAGACCGCTTCGACGAACGACGACGGCAGGTCGGCCCGGGTCGTGAGGTACTCGCGGGCGACGCGGGCGCCCTCTTCGGCGTGGCTGTCCTGGTCGGCCTCGAGCTTCGACACGTCGTGGAACAGCGCCGCGACGCGGACGACGTCGACGTTCGCGCCCTCGCGCTCCGCGATGTCGGTCGCCAGGTCGACGACGTTCCGGGTGTGGTTGAACCGGTAGTCTGCGCTGTGCCACGGGTACCACCGCATCCGTCCGCCGTCGGTCTCGCTCTCGACGCTGGCAGCGAGGTAGTTCCGGACGAACGCCTCCATCTCGGCGAACTCGGCGTCGACAACCGGCGAGCCCTCTATCTCGACACCCACGGTCGATCACCCCGATCGGTCGTGTTCGTACTCATTACCGTGAACGACGGCCGACGGTGGCTTAGACGTTACGACGGCGGCTCAGCCCGGGAGCGTCGAAGAGACAGTGCTAAGCCCCGGACAGCCCTCCGTCGTGGCGTGCCGACCGAACGCACCTACCTCCGCGACACCGCCCGGCGGCGGTTCGAGACACGAGTCGACCGGACGCTCACCGACCCGCCGCGGGTCGTCCTCGACCGGACCTGCTTCTACCCGTCCGGCGGCGGTCAGCCACACGACACCGGCGAACTCCGTGCCGACGGGCGGACGTGGCGCGTCGTCGACGTCTCGGGCCGGGAGACGGTCGAACACGAGGTGACCGGGGCGCCCCTGCCGGACGAGGGGACGACAGTCGAGGGCGTCGTCGACGCGGACCGGCGCCGGGGCCACGAGCGCCACCACACGGCCCAGCACCTGCTCTCGTCGGTCCTGCTGGCGGCGTTCGACGCGAAGACGACCGGCAACCAGGTGTACGCCGACCGGGCGCGGATCGACTGTGCCTACCCCCGGTTCGACGACGCGGACCTCGCGCGGATCGAGGAGCGCCTGAACGCCCTCGTCGACGCCGACCTGCCGGTTCGGTGGTACGAACGCGACCGCGCCGCAGCAGCGCGTGACCTCGACCCGGCGCGAACCCGGATCGGCCTCCTGCCGGACTCTGTCACCGAGGTCCGGGTCGTCGAGGTTGGCGACCCGGACGACCCGTTCGACCGGACGGCCTGTGCGGGCACCCACGTCGCCTCGACGGGGGCGGTCGGGACGGTGACGGTGACGGGCCGGGAGACGAAGGGACCGGAGACAGAACGCGTGCGGTTCCGGGTCGACTAGTCGAACGCCGCGGCGACGGCGACGACTGCCACCCCGACGGCGGCGATGCCGGCGGTAGAGAGAAACCCCGTCGAGAGCGTCGTCGCGTCGGCGACGACCCCGAGGACGTACGGTCCGGCGGCACCACCGAGCGCCGCCGCGGTCTGTGTGACCGCGAACACGTCGCCGGAGGAGTCCTCCGTCGAGAGGCCGGCGGCGAGGGCGTTCGTCGCGGGGTAGACGGAGTACATCACGACGCCCAGGACGACGAAGCCGACGGCGAGACCGAGCCGACCGAGGGGAAGCAGGGCAACGGCGGCGACGGCGACGGCGGTGAGCGCGAAACAGCCCCCGGCGAACAGCCGGCGGTCGATCCGGTCGACACCCGCGCCCGCCGCCGTCGACGCGACGCCCGCCGCCACCATCGTCAGCGCGAACATCTGGTTGCCGAAGGAGGCGGCGGCGTCCTCGCCCGCACCCGTCGTCGCGACGGCGTCGGCTGCGAACAGCGTGGTGAACGACTGGACCGCGCGCACCTCGGCGCCGACGACGGCGAACAGCGCGATGAGCACGAGCATCGCCGGCGAGCGCAGGAACGCGAGCGCGCGCCCGCCGGCAGCCCGGGCCGTCCCGCTCCCGAGACTGGCACGCAGCCCCTCGCGGAGGCTGGCGTCGGGGGCCGTACCGGGCACCGCACGCGGG
>JAQCMY010000060.1 GCA_028274865.1 Haloferacaceae archaeon
CCGAACACGTGGGGGTAGAGGCCGGCGTTGCGGGCGCGGGCGAGGTCGGCGACCCGCCGCATCGTCGTCAGGCCGCCGGCGCTGGTCACGTCGGGCTGGAGGTAGTCGACACAGCCGCGGTCCAGACACCCGTCGAACTCGTCGAGGAAGGCCCAGCACTCGCCGCCGGCGAGCGACACCTCGAGCGCCTCGTTCAGCCGGGCGTAGCCCCGCTTGTCCCGCGGGACGACCGGCTCCTCGAAGAAGTGGACGTCGAGGTCGGCCAGCCGCTCGCCGACCCACCGGGCGTCGCCGGGGTCGTATGCGTGGTTCGCGTCCGTCATCAGCCGGACGTCGTCGCCGACGGCCTCGCGGATCGACCGCACGAGCTCGACGTCCTCGGCCCGGCCACAGTCGGGGAAGATCCGCTCGAGGCCGATCTTGTTCTTCAGCGCGTCGAACCCGGCGTCGACGTGGCCCTCGGCCTCCGCGACGACCGACTCGCGAACCGCCTCGAACGAGTCGACGTCGGGCCAGAAGTGGCCGGTCGCGTACGCCCGGACCTCCGAGCGGTTGTGTCCGCCGAGGAGCCGCGCGACGGAGGTGCCGAGCTGCTTGCCCTTCAGGTCCCAGAGCGCGATGTCGACCCCCGACAGCGCCGAGACGGGGACGTACGAGTGGTACGACGACCTGAGCCGGTACCGCAGGTCGTCGTGGATCGACTCGACGGCCTGCGGGTCCCGCCCGCGGAGCCACGGCCCGACGTACTCCTCGATCACCTCGCGGTTGCCCGCGACCGGCCCCCAGCACTCGCCCCACCCCTCGGTGCCGCTCTCGTCGACGACGCGCACGAGGCAGTACTCGCGGCTGTCGATCCACTTCTGTGCGTTCGCGAACTGCGTTCCGAGGTCGCGCCGGAGCGGAACCGCCTCGACCGTCTCGATTGCCATAGCGGTCCGTCCCGTGTCGGGCACCTCAAGCTTTCCAACATGATCCTTCACCGGTGACTATCGACACGCTTACCATCCTCGCTCCCTCCCTGTGTGACAACCTGTATCCATGGCACGAAGTGAACCTCCCAGCGGTGCGTCGCCGGACGACGCGCCGGAGGACGGCGACGACGGGACCGACGTACTCGCCGGACCGCCGCCCGCCGACACTGCGACGACCGATCCGGACCCCGCCGACGACGACCGCGCGAACTACGACTACGTCGGCGAGTCCGTCGAGCAGTCGGGGCTGGTCGACGACCTCGAGGAGCTGGTCGAGGGCGACGTGCGGTTCGACGACTACACCCGCGAACTGTACGCGACCGACGCCAGCGCCTACGAGATCACGCCGATCGGCGTCGTGTTCCCGACCGGCACCGACGACGTCGCGGCGGTCGTCGACTACTGTGCCGAGCGGGAGATTCCGGTCTTGCCCCGGGGCGGCGGGACGAGTCTCGCCGGCCAGACGGTCAACGAGGCCGTCGTCCTCGACTTCACGACCGAGATGGACGGCCTGCTCGCGCTCGACACGGCGGCCCGAGAGTGCCGGGTCGAGGCCGGCGCTATCCTCGCCGAGGTAAACGAGGCGCTCGAGGAGCACGGCCTGAAGTTCGCGCCCGACCCTTCGACGGCGAACCGCTCCGCCGTCGGCGGCGCGATCGGCAACAACACCACGGGCGCGCACTCGCTACAGTACGGCAAGACCGACGCCTACGTCGAGGAGATCGAGGTCGTCCTCTCGGACGCGACCGTGACGACGCTCGGCGAGGTGTCCCTCGAGGAGCTGTCGGCTGGCGCCGACCCCGACGGCGACGCCGAGGCGCGGCTGTACGCCGCCGCGGAGCGGATCATCGAGGAGGAGGCCGAAGCCGTCGAGGAGGCGTTCCCGTCGATCAAGCGAAACGTCTCGGGCTACAACCTCGACGTCCTCGTCGACGAGGCCAGGCGGGCGCGGGACCCGGACGACCCCCGGGAGACGGTGAACCTCGCGCGTCTCATGACCGGGAGCGAGGGCACCCTCGGCGTCGTCACGGAGGCGCGGCTGTCGCTCGAGCCGCTACCGAACCAGAAGGCGATCGGCTTTCTCACCTACGACTCGCTGGTCGAGGCGATGGAAGACGTCGGGGCGATCCTGGACCACGACCCCGCGGCGGTCGAGGTGCTCGACGGCGTCCTGCTCGACCTGGCGCGCGACCTCGACGAGTTCAAAGACGTCGTCGGCCGGCTGCCCGACCGGACCGACTCCTTCCTGCTCGTCGAGTTCTACGCCGACGACGACGACCACGCCCGCGAGCAGGTACAGGGTCTGCTCGACGACCGGGTGGGCGAGATCGCCTTCGACGGGATGGAGGCGTACACGAAGGAGGAGCAAAAGGAGTTCTGGAAGATGCGGAAGGCGTCTACGCCGATCTTGCTCTCGCGGACGAGCGACGCGAAACACATCGCGTTCATCGAGGATATCGCCGTTCCGCCGGAGCACCTGCCGGAGTATATCGCGGACTTCCAGGAGGTGTTCGAGGAGGAGGAGACGTTCGGGTCGTTCTACGCCCACGCCGGGCCGGGCTGTATCCACGTCCGCCCGCTGATCAACACGAAGACGAAGGGGGGCCAGGAGTCGATGGAGCGCATCGCCGACAAGGCGACCGACCTCGCGGTGAAGTACGGCGGGTCGGTGTCGGGCGAACACGGCGACGGCCGCGCCCGGACCCAGTGGAACCGGAAGCTGTACGGCGACCACCTCTGGAACGTCTTCCGCGAGCTGAAGACCGCCGTCGACCCGGACTGGATCATGAACCCGGGCAACGTCTGTGGCGACGTCGACATGACCGAGAACCTGCGGTTCGACTCCGAGTACACGTTCGACGCGGGCTTCGACTCGGCGCTGAACTGGGAGAACGAGAACGGGTTCCAGGGGATGGCGGAGCTGTGTCACGGCTGTGGCGGCTGTCGCGGCTCGCAGGAGACGACCGGCGGCGTGATGTGTCCGACCTACCGCGCCGCCGAAGAGGAGATCCAGTCGACCCGTGGCCGGGCGAACCTGCTCCGGCAGGCCATGTCCGGCGACCTGTCCGAGGACGAGCAGTTCGACGTCGAGTTCATGCACGAGGTCGTCGACCTCTGTATCGGCTGTAAGGGCTGCTCCGTCGACTGCCCGAGCGAGGTGGACATGGCGAAGATGAAGGTGGAGATAGAAAACGAGTACAAGCAGCGCCACGGCTCCTCCCTGCGGGACAAGCTGTTCCGCAACATCCACGAGCTGTCGAAGCTCGGCTCTGTGTTCGCGCCGCTGTCGAACCTCCCGACGAAGCTCCCCGGCGCCCGGACGCTGATGGAGAAGACAATCGGCATCGCCGAGGAGCGCTCGCTGCCGGAGTTCAAGCGCGAGTCGCTGGTCGACTGGTTCGAGGCCCGTGGCGGCGCACAGGTGCCCGAGGCCGAGGCCGAGCGCACGGCCCTGCTGTTCCCCGACACCTACACCACCTACAACAAGCCGGCGGCGGGCAGGGCCGCCGTCGAGGTGCTGGAGGCCGCGGGCGTCCACGTCCAGATTCCGGACGACGTCGCGGGGAGCGGTCGTCCGCCGCACTCGAAGGGGTTCGTCGACAAGGCCCGCGCCGACGCGCGGCAGAACGTCGAGGCGCTGGCCCCGCGGGTCGCCGAGGGGTGGGACGTGGTCGTCGTCGAGCCCTCCGACGCGGTGATGTTCCAGTCGGACTACCTCGACCTGCTCGGCGGCGAGGACGTCGAGCGGGTCGCCGGCAACACCTACGGCGTCCTCGAGTACGTCGACGCCTTCGGACTGGACGGCGGGATAGCGTTCGACGCGCCGGACGAGCACCTCACCTACCACGGGCACTGCCACCAGAAGGCGACGAAGAAAGACCACCACGCGGTCGGGGTCCTCCGCCGTGCGGGCTACCGTGTCGACCCGCTCGACTCCGGCTGCTGCGGGATGGCCGGCTCGTTCGGCTACGAGGCAGAACACTACTCGATGAGCGTGGCGATCGGCGACATCCTGTTCGACCAGGTCGAGGAGAGCCCGGGCGAACAGGTCGTCGCCCCCGGCGCCTCGTGTCGGACCCAGCTCGGCGACGAGTACGAGGAGTCGATCCCGACCCCGGTCGAGCAGGTCGCGGCGGCGCTGGCGTAGGCGGACCGTCCGACAGCTCTGTGCCGGTCGCCCCGCAACGGTTCAGTGACGCGAC
>JAQCMY010000063.1 GCA_028274865.1 Haloferacaceae archaeon
ACCTTCCGGATGTTCTTCCCGCCCTTGCCGATCACCATGCCGGGCTTCTCGGCCATCAGGACGATCTGGGTCCCCATCGGCGTCTTCGCGACCTCCATCCCGCCGTAGCCGGCGCGACCGAGCTCGTCCGCGAAGAACTCGTCTATCTGTGAGCGCTGGAGGCCGTCCTCGATGAACTGGTGTTCGTCCGCCATCAGACGTCGACCCCCTCGGAGCCGGGCTCCTCGAGCACCAGTTCGACGTCACAGAGCGTGGTGTTCCACGGCCCGGCCCGGCCGAAGGCCTGTGGCTTGCGGCCCTCCCGCTCGCCGACCTTGTGCGGCGCGACGTGGGCGAGGACCATCTCGTCGGCCTCGAACCCCTGTTCGCGCGCGTTCCCCGACGCGTTCTCGATCAGGTCGAGAAACGCCTCGGCGGCCTTCACCGGATACCGGCCGGCGTCCCAGCCGTCGATGTCGGAGCGGTGGCCGACGCCGGTGTTGTGCTGTCGGTACGGCACCGACTGCTCCTCGGCGGTGACCAGCTCGAGGTAGGAGACGGCGTCTGCGACCGTCTCGTCTTTGATCTCGCGAGCGAGTGCCTTGCTGTGCTTCAGGCTGATAGGCCGCTCCCGGAGCATCGCTCGCGCGGTCGTGTCGGGGTCGGCCTCGACGCTGTAGTTGATTCCCATTATTTGAGTGGCACGAACTTCGAGGACCGGGTGGCGCCGATACCCGCCTGGCCGTGCTCGACGGTCGTGCGCGTGAGCTGGAACTCGCCGAGGTAGTGTCCGATCATCTCGGGCTCGACGCGGACGCGCTCGAAGTCGGAGCCGTTGTACACCGCGAACGTCACGTCGACGAACGCCGGCAGGATCGGCATATCCCGCAGGTGGGTCCGGATCGGGTCGTCCGCCGTCTCCTCCGGCGTCGCCTCGCGGGCCTCGGCCAGCAGCTTCTGGTGCTGGGCCGGCAGCCCTCGGTCGATTGTTCGCCGCGCGCGGGCGGGCAGCAGTTCGACCACCTCGTCGAGCTCCATCGACCGGAGCTCGTCGAGCGTGTGGCCGCGGTAGGTGAACTCACCCTCGCGGCCGGTTCGGTACTCGGAACTCATTCGTTTGTAGACCTCCCGCGGCCGGTTCGCTTGGAGGCGATGTCACCGACCTTCCGCCCCGGCGGGGCGTCCTTCGAGACGCTCTTTGGCTGTCCGGGGTGCTGGCGGCCGCCGCCACCGAACGGGTGGTCGACGGCGTTCATCGCGACCCCGCGGACGCGCGGCCACTTCGTGCCCCGCGCCCGCATCTTGTGGTGCTTGTTGCCGGCCTTGACGTACGGCTTCTCCGTTCGTCCGCCGCCGGCGACCACGCCGACGGTCGCACGACAGGACGGGTTCAGCCGCTTTACCTCGCCGCTCGGGAGCGTCACGACCGCGACCGCGCGGTCGTGGGTCAGCAGCTGTGCCGAGACGCCGGAGGCGCGGGCGAACTTCCCGCCGTCGCCCGGCTGACTCTCGACGTTACAGACCGGCACGCCCTCGGGAATCTCCGCGAGCGGGAGCGTGTTGCCCGGCTTGATCTCCGCGGAGACACCGACCTCGATCCGGTCGCCCGTCGCGACTCCCTCCGGGACGAGCACGAGGCGCTGGTCGCCGTCGCCGGGCTCCGCCCGGCTGCCCGAGGCGTCGTCAGACGCCTCGCTGTCCTCGAACTCGACCGCGGCGATCGGTGCCGAGCGCGCCGGGTCGTGCTCGATGTCGACCACCTCGCCGGCGACCGTCTCGTCGTCGCGCTCCGCGCGTTTGTGCGACAGTTCCGCCTTGTAGCGGTGCGACGGCGCCCGGTACGTCGGGGAGCCGCGTCCGCGTTTCTGGCCTCTAATTCGTCGTCCCATCTCAGAACACCCCGATCCGCGAGGCGACTTCCTGGGCCTCGTCGTCCTCGCTCAGCCGGACGGTGGCCTTCTTCTCGCCCTGTGGCGTCACCTGTGTGTTCACCGACTCGACGGTGACGTCGTAGCGCTCGGCGACAGCCGCAGCGACCGTCGGCTTCGTCGCGTCGACGTCGACGACGAACTGGAGCTTGTTCTGGAAGTCCATCTCGTTCATCGCCTTCTCCGTGACGAGCGGGTGCTGGATGACAGTCATCGCTCGGCCACCTCCGACAGCGCCGCCTCGGTGAACACCGTCAGCCGGCCCGGCTCGCCGCCGGGCGCGAGGTCCTCGACGTTCACCTCTCGGCCCGTCGTCACGTCCGCGCCGGCGAGGTTCCGCGCCCCACGGGACGGCTCCTCGCTCGTGACGAACAGCACCGAGGTCGGCTCGCGGTAGGTCCGGCCGCGGGTCGTCCCGCGTCCGGCCCGCCGCGTCCGGCCCTCGTCGGCGCGCGTGACGTCCGCGTGGACGCCCAGCGTCTCGAGCACCTCGACGACCTCGCGGGTCTTGTGGACCGCCTCGAAGTCGTCGACGAGGACGAGCGGGAGTTCGACGCCGTCGTCGAACCGGTGGCCGCGCTCCCGTACCGTCTCGGCGTCCGTCGTCGCGGCCAGCGCCGACCGGGTGGCGAGCAGGCGTTCTTTCTCGTTGAGGCCCTTTCCCTGTTCCTTCTCGGCCTTCGGCGGGTGGGCGCGTCGGCCCGACACCGCCTGCGGGACGCGCCGCGCCTGCCCGTTCTGCTGGGGGACGTGTGCGCTCCCGCGGCCCGACCCCGGCGACTCCGCCGGCGTCCGCATGCCGGCGTAGGGGTCCGATCCGTACGGCTGTTTTCGGTTCGCCTGGGCGACGGAGACGGCCCGCCGGACGAGGTCCGTGCGGACGACCGTCTCGAAGGCGTCGGGCAGCTCGACGTCGCCCGCCGCGTCGCCGTCCAGGTCGCGTACTGTGGCGTTCATCTACGAGTTCCCCTGGTTCGACGCCGTAGAGACGTGGCGCACCTCGGGGTCGAGGCGCGGCTGGTCGTTCGGCCTGACCGCAGGGCGGAAGCGCAGGAGGCGCTGGTTCGGACCGGGGGCCGACCCCTTGACCAGCGCGTACCCGCCGTCGACCTCGCCGTGTGCGACGAAGCCGCCGTCCACGCTCGCCGCACTCCCGTCGCCCATGTCGATCAGGCGCTTGTTCAGCTCCGTCCGCTGGTGGTAGCCCGTCTGTCCCTGCTGTGGGACCGTCGAGCGCACCCGCGAGGGGTTCCACGGGCCGAGGTTGCCGATCCGTCGGCGCCACCCCTGCCGGGCGTGTTTCCCCTTGCGCTTCTGGACGCCCCAGCGCTTGACCGGGCCCTGGGTTCCTTTGCCCTTCGTGACTCCGTGGACGTCGAGGTACTCGCCGGCGCGGAACACGTCGGTCATCTCGTGTTCGCCGCCGTCGGCGACGAGGTCGAGCGCGAACTCGAGCCGCTCGTCGACCGAGCCGCCGCCGACGCGGGTCTCCATCACGTCCGGGCGCTTTTTCGGAACGTTCGCGAGGTCGTCCGGCACCGTGTGGGTGATGGCGCGCAGGTCGTCGACCTCGCCGGCCGCGACCAGGTCGCGCAGGTCCTCCGCGTCCGTCTCGAACGTCTCGCCCGCCGGGAGGTCGACTGCCCGTGCGAGTTCGTCGTGGAACTCGTCGGTCCAGACCTCCGTCGACGGGGTGAGTCCGTACGACGTCTGCTCGTAGGCTCGCAGGCCGACCGCGCGCATCGGCGGCGTCTCGACGACGGTCACCGGCACGGACTCCTCCATCCCCTCGCGCGGGGAGTCGGCGTCGTCGTTGACCACGACGACGTGGGTCATGCCGGCCTTGTAGCCGGCGAACCCCTGCAGTCCGGGGGCGCCGTCGTCGTCGGGCCACGATCGAACGCGTGGCACCTCCGACGCGGCGCGTGAGCGCGGGCCGAAGCCCAGCGAGCCTTTGCGTGGTGTGCTTGGTTGTGGCATCTACGTCTTCTCCTCCTGTGGGAGCGTCAGGGGCGAGAGCGTCGCGAACACCGCTTCCTCCGTTCGCACGACCTCGCTCCCCTGGTTCGGAACCGTGTTGAGCCAGCGGTCGAACCCCCCTGGGGGGTCGACCCGGCTCACGTCCTCGGGAGCAGCCCCGAGTATCGCCGGCAGCCCGCGTTCGGGCGCGCCGAAGGCGACAGTCAGGTCGCCGTCGGGGCCCGGCAGACCGGCGGGTTCGCCGGTCGTGAGCGGTTCGCCGTGTCGCGAGGCCGCGATTCGTAGCCCCGCGTCCGCCGCTCCGAGCGCTGCCGACAGGTCCTGCGTCCGAACCGCCGGCCCCGGTGGGGGCTCGTCGACGATGCGGGCGCGGACCGGCTCTACGGAAGAGACCCTGATGGTGACGCGCTCTCCCTCCGAGCGCGCCCCGTCTGGCGCGTGGAGGGAGATCGGGTGTTGCGTTCCGCAAGTGACCCGAACGCGGTCCTCAGGTCCGACCTCGGTCACGATTCCCTGTCTTAACGACCCCGGACGCTCCGGTCCGGAGCCGGCCTGTGAACGGACGCGGAGGGGCGGCAGGACGCCAGCGTACTCCAGTTCGTCCCGGACGCCCCACGCCTCCTTTCGGAGGTACGGCGGCGTCGCCGCGTACCGCAACACCGTCGCGACGAACCCGTCCCCGAACCGGCCACGTTCGCCCTCCCGGTCGGGGAAGACGACGAGGCGGTCGGTCCGGAACACCGTGGCCGCACGGGCTATCTGACCCACCTTGTGGGTCGCGTCCCGCTTCGACTCGGCCTCCCGGACCAGCGAGGACGGGACGAGTACGGTGTGCGTCATGCCGGATCCCGTCCGCGTCTGTCACCAGACTGTACACGGCGTTTCCGATCCACGCTGAAAAGGGTAGCGACTCGTCTGCCGGCGTGTCACGCCGTGACGCGCCCGTATCCGGCCAGAACACGCTCACTCCGGGTCCGCCCCGGGCGACCGGTACACCCGCTCGCTGAACAGCGCCGCGACCGCGGCGACGGCGACGACCATCGCCGCCGCGAGGACCAGAAAGCTCTCCCGGAGCGACGTCGCGCCGGCGACGGCGCCGATACCGACCGGCGCGACGGCGCTGAACAGGTGGCTCACGGTGTGGAGGTAGCCGAACGTCCGCCCCTCTCGCGCCGGCGGAGCGACGTCGCTGGTGATGGCGTCCCGCGCCGGCACCCATCCCCAGTTCGCGGCGCCGAGGGCGGCCAGCACCGCGAGCAGCGCGACCGGCGAGAGCCGGCCCGTCGCGAGGACGACCAGTGTCCCCGTCGCAGCCGCGAACACGGCGACCAGCACCGCCCGCGGATCGTACCGGTCGACGAGCCACCCCGTCACGAGCGTCGTGACCGCCGCGACGAGGAAGACGGCGGTGAAGTAGACGTCCGCGAGCGACTCCGCCGGGAGTGTGAACTCGCCGACCACGAGCGTGTAGCCGTAGGCCGTCACCAGAAACGTCGGGAGGAAGGACTTCAGTCCCTTCTCCGAGAACGCACGGGCGACGAAGAAGACGAGCAGTGCGACGAACGGGTAGACGTAGTCCTGCCGGTCGGCTGGCACCGCGTCGGCCGGGTCGCCGGCCTCGGCGGCCCGCCGACCGCCGGGGCGAGTGTCCACCACCCCGGCGGAGAGTGCCGGCGCCAGCGCGGCGCCGTAGCACAGTCCGACGGCGCCGAACAGGAGGAACACCTCGTGCCACGCGGCGACCAGCACGAGTCCCGCGACGGCCAGGGGCGCGGCGGCGTCGCCCAGTTTCGCGGCGCTCCCCCACCCGCCGAGCGCCCGTCCCTCGCGCTCCGGCGGCGCGTTCGCCACCACGAGCGGGTAGCCACAGGGGTGGACCGCGCTCGCACCGAGACCCGCGACCAGCGACCCGGCGCCCATGACGAGGAACCCACCCGTCAGCGGCTCCCCGGCGACGACGAGGGCGACGGCGGCGGGGTCGGTGAGCCGTGGCGCGGCGGCGACGACGAGGTAGCCGACGCCCATCGCCGCGACGCTCGGCGGAACGATCAGGCGCCGGTCGTGCCGGTCTGCGAGAACACCCATCGGCGCCTGCCCGAACCCCGACCCCGCGAAGTAGAGGCTGACGAGCGCGCCGAGCTGCCAGAGCGGGTAGCCGAGCGAGAGCGCCAGTACCGGGAGCAGCGGCGGGAGAATCCGGAAGACGTGCTGGGCGAAGTGGACCGACCCGAGCACCACCGTCGTCCGGAGTTCCCCGTCGTACACGACGCCGTCGGTCTCATTCCAAGGCGTATAGTAGTATGTACCGACCCCATCCGGTCCCGTTCCGGAACCCTTTTGTTCGTAACGTCGCGTCTCCAGGGTGGAGCCGAGCGCTGGTAGTGTAGTGGTATCACGTGACCTTGCCATGGTCACAACCCGGGTTCAAGTCCCGGCCAGCGCATCTCTGCCGGAACGACACGACCAGTGTCCTCCGCGCCGGTGATACGTCCGTAGTCGAGCGCGAGACGCCCGCCGGCGTGTCACTCTACGCGTCTACTCTCTCTGCGAACCGCTCGCGCACCTTCTCGACTTTCGGCTGGGCGTGCATCGAGCAGTAGGCGTCGTTCGGGTTCTTACTGTAGTAGTCCTGGTGCTTCTCTTCGGCCCGGTAGAACTGGTCTAACGGGGCCACTTCGGTCACGACGTCGTCGTCGTAGCCACCCTCTCGGTCGAGCGCGTCGATATACGTCTCGGCGAGGTCGCGCTGCTCGTCGTCGTGAGCGAGGACGATCGACCGATACTGTGACCCGACGTCCGGGCCCTGTCTGTCGAGCTGCGTCGGATCGTGGACGGTGAAGAACACCTCGAGGAGGTCCTCGTACGAGACGACGCGCGGGTCGTACGCGAGCTGGACGACCTCTGCGTGGCCGGTCGTGCCCGAACAGACCGCACGGTACGACGGATCGTCGGTGTGGCCGCCGGCGTAGCCGGAGGTCACGTCTTCCACGCCCTCGATCTCCTCGAACGCGGCCTCGACACACCAGAAGCAGCCACCGCCGAACGTCGCGTGATCCATACCGTATCCGAGGGCAGGGAGCTGTATGTATGTGCCGCAACGACCCCCGAGACGACGAGTCACGACCGCCGGAAGTAGTCCCCCTGACAGCGTATGTCGCGGTGAGCACGACGAACAGAGACTGGCGGTCGGCTCGAGGTCCGCCCGGGCGACGATGGCCACCACACCGTCCCCGAGCGGGCGTCTCCGAGGCCGATGGCACGGCCCGTGCCCGGACTCCGAGAGGGGCGACGGGGGGCACCCTCGCCGTCTCTCCGAGACGAACGGGATACACGGTACAGGCGGATACCGCGCCCGAACGGACACCGAACACGCCACACCCCTCACGGGGCCGACGTATCGCGCACGGCCCCGGTATCGCCTCGCCGGACCCCGTTCGGCAGGCGAGACGCTGATCGGGACACGGGACCGACCCGCTGTCCCGCGTTGGAGTCCTCGCGCTTCAGCGCGGGGTGGATCTCGATCGGTACTCCCGGATCGGCGCGTATCTCTCGCGGCGAACTGTCTCCGGATTGACCGGACCGAACGGCGATCGCCAGTCGAGAACAGCAGCCGGCGGCGTCTGGTCAGCAGTGCGCCGCGGGCTCGAGGAAGTCCCGAGAGGTGTCGATCAGGCGTTGGCCATCCTCGGTGACGAAGTCGGTCGTGATGGTGTTCGCACCGTCTATCGCGGAGTCCGGTTCGCCGTCGCCGTCGCAGTCGACAGAGACGCTGTACCCGACAGTGACCCCGACTGCGACGCCCGTACTGTTGCGCCGCACTAGCATCGACTCGGCTGGTTCGAGCGTACCGAAGCCAGGGCCCGTGAGAGTCTCGTCGTTGCCTGCCTCCCGCTCGATCCGGGCCTGTTCGGCGGTGATCGCTCGTCTTCCGGCGGCCTCTCCAGACGGCGTCGAGGCGGCCGAGGGGGTCGGAGTGGCCGACCGCGTCGGGGGAGCCGACGGCGTGGGCGTACCCGTGGGCGATCCACCAGTACAGCCGGCGACGAGAACGAGACCACGCAGTGCCGCAGCCGGGGCATATCTGCTCGCGTTCCCCGAGCCAGAGTGATACGTTTTCTGTCGCCGAGCTGCCTCGCGGTGGCGCGTGGGTCACGAGAGAGCACCGCGCTCAGATCGCTCGCCGGCACGAGTGTCGTGTGCTGTACGCAGGGCAACGGTGCGGAGGCTGTCTGTTACTGACGGCGAGTCACGTGATAGGTGCGCGGCTCTACTGCCGGTTGACTCGTCTCGACGGCGTGAGGCCGACAGTCACCGGCTGCCGGGTTCGCCCTCCGTACACAGCACGCCGTTCGTCTCTGGTCACGGCGAGACCCCGAACCGGCCAGCCGCTCGGCACAGGTCGCCACGGGCCAGAGAGCCGAGAAGCGGGTCGCCGGGCTGCCGGCCCGAGCGGTCAGTGGTGGTTCTCGCCGCCGCCGCCGGCCACTTCGGGGTGAGTGCCGTGGAACACCCCCTCCGGGTTCTCCCGGTGGACCCACGCGTGGAGAGTCTGGAGCTCGGGCGTCGTCGCGATGTCGACGACCCGGGGGTCGCCCGACCCGGGACCGCCGGTGTCCAGCCGCCCCCACTCCAGGGCCACCTCGACGCCGTCGAGGAGGTCGGCTGGCGGCACCACCGCGGCCCAGTTGTCGTTCGTCGTCATCGCGTCGAACGAGAGGTCCCCCGGCGGCGTCGGGTCGCCGTCGCCGTTCGCGAGGACGGCAGTCCGCGGGTCGAGGGCGTGCCAGTGCTCTGTCGCGTCCGCGTCGTCGTCCGCGAACAGGTCCAGACGCCCCCCGACCGCGTCGGCTGGCACCGCCCACTCCACCGCCGCGAGCTTCATGTCGGTGTCGTAGGTGACCACCTGCGGGTTCGTGTGGCTGAGCCCCTCCTCGGCGGCTGACCGGACGTGCTCTTCGTTGACGGAGTGCCACCCCTGCCCGGGAGCGACTGGCCCGCTCGGGCGGAAGCCGTCCTCCATCGCCGTTCGCGGGTCGGTGTAGCGCTCTGTCTCGCTTCGCACCTCGTCCAGCTGCGACTGGAACGTCTGCCCGGCTCCGAGCGTCCGGGCGCTACAGCCCGTCAGCCCGGCGGCGATGCCGAGTGCCCCTGCTCGCAGTGCCGCTCGTCGGTTCACACGCTCAGACATCGGACCACGAGTCGAGACGATCACACTTCGATAGTACCGGACTAGAGAGACTCCGCGACCCGACCGTGGCTCCGCCCGTCCCCTCGGCCGTGGGGCTACGACGGCTCCCAGCGACAGCAGGCGCCGGTCGTCAGCCCGGCCGCCTCGACGTGGCCGTCAGGCAGGCGTAGTTGCAGAACCGCCCGGTCGTCGTCCGCTCGCCGTCGACGAGTTCGTCGACGTAGACCGGGTCGTGGGGCTCGACGGGCGCGCCGCAGTACGTACAGTCCGTCACGACGGCGGGTCGGACAGCGTGAATAAAGAGGGCTGCGACGGTGCCGTGAAGTGTCGCCGCCTCGACGCCCGCGGCGTGACAGTGATCGCCTTCCTCTCCGTCGCGCCGGTTCGCGAGGGGAGCATGGCCGACGACGTGGCGCGCGCCGTCTCGGCGCTCGAGGACTACCCCGTCGCCTACGAGACGACGCCGATGGGGACGACGATAGAGGCCGATGACGCCGGGGACCTGTTCGACGCCGTCGAGGCCGCCCACCGCGCCGTCGAGGGCGACCGCGTCTCGACGCTCCTGAAGATCGACGACAAGCGGACGAGCGACGGGTCGGCGAGCGAGAAGGTGGACCGCGTCGCCGAGGAACTCGGGGAGACGCCGCGGTCGGCGGCGGAGCGGTAGACACAGACCTTTCACGCGGAACGCCTAAGCGCCGACATGGAGAGCCTCAACCGGATGGCCGTCGAACTCGTCGACGAGGCGATCGACTTCGCCCCCGAACTCGGCCTCGCGGTCCACGAACTCGACTCCGACGCAACCGTCCTCGACTTCGGCGTCGACGTGCCCGGCGGACTGGAGGCCGGCCTCCTCCTCGCCGAGGTGACGACGGCGGGACTGGCGACGGTGGGCACGACGCTCGACGAGGCGGGCGGCGGCCCGCGGACCCACGTCGAGGTCGCGACCGACCACCCCGCGACGGCGCTGCTCTGCTCGGGAAAGGCCGGCTGGGAGCTCTCGCTCCCGGGGTTCGAGGGGCTCGGGAGCGGCCCGGCCCGCGCGCTCGTCGCCGAGGAGGCCGAGTTCGAGGCCGTCGGCTACCGCGACGAGTTCGACCTCGCCGTCCTCGCCGTCGAGTCCGACGCGCTCCCGACACAGGCCGTGGCCGAACACGTCGCGGAGCGGGCGGGCGTCCCGCGGAGCGCCGTCTACCTCCCGGCGTTCGCCACCGGCTCCGTCACCGGGAGCGTCGTGAGCGCCGCCCGCGCCGCCGAACTCGCCGTCTTCCGGCTGTTCGAACTCGGCTACGACCCGCGAGACGTCCGCTCTGTCGCGTCGTCGGCGCCCGTCGCGCCGGCGAGCGACGCGGAGTCGACGGCGCTCGCGCGCACGACAGACGCGCTCGTCTACGGCTCGCGGGTCCACCTCCAGGTCGCGGCGCCGTTCGACCGCTTCGACGAGGTGCCGTCGACGGCTGCCACGGAGCACGGGGTGCCGCTCGCGACGGCGTTCGACGGCGTCGACTGGCGGTTCGAGGACCTGTCGCCGGCGCTGTTCGGCCCGGCACAGGTGACAGTCGACGTCCGCGGCGGCGGCACCGAGACGCACGGCGCGCGAGACGACGCCGTCCTCGCGGAGTCGTTTGCTGGCTAAGCGGCTCCCGCCCGCGCCGGCGTCGCTCGACGCCGTCGACCGGGCCCGCGAGGCCGTGGGACGGGTCCCCGACCCGGAGGACGACTGCTGTGCTCGTGTCGGCGACGCGCTCGGAGTCGACCGGCGGACCGCGCGGGACTGGCTGACGCTCCTCCGGGCGCTCGGGCTCGTCGAGCGCACGCCCGGCGGCTACCGGCAGACCGGCGAGAGCGGCGACCTGTTCGGCCGGTTCCGTGACGGCGTCTACGGCGCGCGCGAGGCGCTCGCGGCGCTCGACGGGGCGCCGCGGGCGGCGGCGGCGGTCGGAGAGCGCGTCCGACAGCCGGCGTGGGAGCGCCGGCGGTCGGTCGACCCGGCGCGGGCGTGGCGCGAGCGCACGGAGCGCCTGCTCGCGTGGCTGACGCTCCTCGGCGCCGCCGAACGGGCCGACGGCGGCTGGCGGGCGCCGGAGGACGGCTGATGGACGCCGTGCTGTTCGACCTCGACGGGACGCTCTGTGTCTACCGCCGTCCCGGCGACGAGGTGCTCAACGCGGCGTTCGACGCCGTCGGCATCGACCGGTTCTTCGAGGTGGCCGACTACTACGAGCGCTACGGCGACCTGGCGGCCGACGCGGACGGTCCGACGGAGCTCCGCGAACTGGCGTTCGAGGCGATCGCGACGGAACGAGGCCGGCCGGCGTCGCTCGGCCGGCGGCTGGCGCGGGCGTACGCCGAGCGGCGCGACCACGCCGCCGTGGACCCGCTCCCGGGGGTTCCGGAGGTGGTCCGGGCGCTCCGCCGCGAGACGAGTGTCGGGCTGGTGACCAACGGCGGGCCGGCGGTGCAGCGCGACAAGCTGGCCGCGCTCGGCCTGACCGACGCGTTCGGGGTCGAGGTGTTCGCCGGTCACCCGAACGATCACGAGAACTGGGGCGTCGTCGCCGCGAAGCCGGACCCCGAGCCGTTCCGGGTCGCGCTCGACCGGCTCGGCGTCCCGCCGGAGCGGGCGGCCCACGTCGGGAACGCGCCGGCGGCGGACGTCGTCGGCGCGGCGCGGGCGGGACTGACGACCGTACTGGTCGGCGGAGACGACGCCGGCGACGGGCCGGCGCCGGACCACGCCGTCGACTCGGTGGCCGGCCTCGCGCCGGGCGCGTCGCCGCTGGACTAGTCCGTGTGGACGCCGGTGACGGTGCCGACACCCTTCGACCGGCCCTCGCGGAAGACGAACCGCTGGCCCTCCTCGACGAGGTACGGTCGGAACTTGAACTCGACACGGGCGCGCCCGCTGTCGCCCGGGAGGAGCTGTCCGCCCTCGGGGTAGAACGTCGCCGCCTCGCTGACCGTCTCGATGTGGACCACCGGCTCGTAGCCGTCGCCGATCCGGGTCGGGTGGTTGAGCACCATCACCTCGGCGTCGAACGACCGGACCGGCGACGGGTCGGTGTCGCCGGGGAGCAGCACCATCCCGCGCTCGACCGCCGACTCCGTGACCCCTTTCAGCGCGATGCCGACGATGCGGCCCGCGCGGGCGCGGTCGACACGGTGGTAGTGCATCTCGATGGACCGAACCTCGACCTCGCGGAAGGAGCCGTCGGCCATCGGCCCGAGGAGGAGTTCGTCGCCCGCCTCGACTGCCCCCGAGTTGATAGTGCCGCTCGCCACCGCGCCGACGCCCGTGACGCTGTACGTGCGGTCGACGTACATCCGGAACTCCTCGCCGCGGTCGGACGTCTTCGGCAGGCGCTCGAACAGGTCGTCGAGCGTGTCCAGCCCCGCCATCGTCACCGCGGAGGTGCGGATCACCGGCACCACGTCGCCAACCTCGCGCGCGGCGGCGCCGACGCCGTGTCGCTCCACCCGGAGCGGCGTCTCGCCGGCGTCCCGCAGGAGGCGCTCGACCTCGCGTTCGACCGCCGCGACCCGCTCGTCGTCGACCAGGTCGACCTTCGTCACCGCCACCATCGTCGGCAGTTCGGTCGCGAGGAGGATGCCGAGGTGTTCGCGTGTCGTCCGGGTCGGGCCGTCGTCGGCGGCGACGGTCAGCAGGCCGTAGTCGAGCTTCTGCCCGACCAGCCCCCGGATCGTGGTGCGGAGCCACGGCTCGTGGCCGACCGTGTCGACGAACGAGACGAGCCTGTCGGACTCCGAGACGACGCGCGCGCGGTCGGTCTTCCGGTCCGGGTTGTCCATCCGTACCGGGCCGTCGTCGTCGAAGCCGTAGACGGCGTACGACAGGTCGGCCGAGAGCCCCCGCTCGACCTCGTGGGGCTGGACGTCGAGGAACCCGCGGGTGCCGCCCTCGCCGTCGTCTGCGTCGCCGGTGACCAGCGACCCGACGAGTGTCGACTTGCCGTGGTCGACGTGGCCAGCCGTCCCGACGACGATGTGCTCGTCGTCCGTCTCCAGCATCGCGCCCTCGCACACCGACGCGACGCCGACGACGCCCCGGTCGGCGTCCTCGTCGCCGGGCTGGACCGCCCACGTCTCCACGTCGTCGAGGTGGGCGCCCGCCTCGTCGGCGAGGAGCGAGAGCACGTCCATCGACTCCGAGAACGCCTCCGGCGCGATACCGGCCACCTGCCCGTCGTCGGTGACGCCGACGACGTACGTCGCCTCGCCGTCGCCGGACAGCACCCGGTGGCGGAGCTGTGCGGCGAGGCTCTCCATCCGACCGTCGGCGAGGTGGACCTCGCGGGAGAGGCGTTCTTTGAACTCGACCGGACCACCCTCCTCTTCGCCGCGCTCGATCGCCTCGTCGAGCGCGGCTCGGTCGGCGCTCATCGACGAGTCTTCCGGCTCCGCTCGGCAAAACGCTTTCCGTGCGACCGGTTACCGGTCGACAGGCGCTACGAGTCCACGCCGGTCAGCCGCTCGTACGCCCTGGTAACCCGCTTGAACGTCTCCTGGTCGCCGTCGGCGGTGTCGGGGTGAACCTCCTTCACCCGTTCGCGGTAGGCGCGCTTGACCGCCGCGTCGTTCGCGCCCGGCTCCAGCCCCAGCCGCCGGTACGCCTCGGCGCGGCTCGGCCCGTCGTCCGCCGGCGGGGCTCCGGGGCGCTGTCGGCGCCGGTCACCGGCCTCGCCGCGCGGCCCCGTCGACGCCGTCCGGCCCGTCGCCCGCTGCCGTTCCGCGCGTCTGCTCCGGCGCCGGGTGCGCGCCTCCAGCCGCCCGGTCGCCTGGTACCACAGGAAGTACGTGACGAGTCCGAACGGGATTGCGACGAACAGCAGGAACGGCTGGACGGCGAGGGCGGCGACGGTCAGCAGCGCCGTCAGCCCGGCGAACGTCGCGGCCAGCCCCAGCAACAGCCGGTCGCGGTCCACACGCGAACTAACGCGGCGACCGTCCTAAGCCTCCCGGTGCGAGGAGAGCGTCCCGCAGGCACAAGCACCGTGGGGCCGTACCCCCGGGCGTGAGTACCGCAACGCTCTGTGCCGTCTGTGAGACCGCCGCCGCGGGGCGAACGTGTGCGCTCTGTGGGCGAGCCGTCTGTGACGCCCACTTCGAGTCGGACCACGGCTGTTGCGCCGACTGTCTCGACGGCCCGACCGGCGCCGGTGACCTCGGCCCCGGCGACGTGCCGAGGTAGCCGAGGTGTCGGGGCCGCCCCGCCGCTCCGGCGGCTCCGCCGTCGCCGCCTCCGTCTCGCGGACCGCTCGCGCCCCGTTCGTTCGCGCCCCGCGCTACCGGTACTCGTTCAGCCGCCGCTTCAGGCGCTTCGCCGCGTCACCAGCCGCTCCGAAGTACCGCCGCTCGTCGTCGTGGCCCTCGCCCGCGTAGATGATCCCGCGCGAGGAGTTGACGAGGCCGACCCCGTCGGCGAGGCCGAACTCGGCGGCAGCCTCGACGTCGCCGCCCTGCGCGCCGACGCCCGGGACGAGGAAGGGGCGGTCGGGGACGACGGACCGCAGGCGCTCCAGTTCGTCTGGTGCCGTCGCGCCGACGACGAGGCCGACGTCCGCGCGGTCGCTCCACGTGTCCGCGAGCGCGGCCACCCGCTCGTACACCTGGTCGCCCGAGTCGAGCGACAGGTCCTGGAGGTCGGCACCGCCGGGGTTCGAGGTGCGACAGAGCGCGAAGACGCCCAGCCCGGCGTCGAGAAACGGCGTCACCGAGTCCCGGCCCATGTACGGGGAGACCGTGACGGCGTCGGCGCCGAGGTCCGCGGTCGAGCGCGCGTACCGGCGGGCGGTCGCGCCGACGTCGCCCCGCTTGGCGTCGACGACGACCGGGAGGTCCACCCCGTGTGCGTAGGCAACCGTCTCGCGGAGCGCACGCCAGCCGTCGGCGTCCTCGAAGAAGGCGGCGTTCGGCTTGACCGCGGCGGCGTGTTCGTGGGTCGCGTCGATCACCCGGCGGGCGAACGCCCACCGCGGCAGGTCGTGGCCCGCGAGGAAGTCGGGGGTCCGCTCGACGCGCGGGTCGATGCCGACGCAGACGACGGAGTCGACGGCCTCGATACGGTCGGCGAGGCGGTCGAAGAAGGCGTCTGACACGCCCGGCCGCTGCCGGGGCGCCGGCCTAAGCGTTCCGGGCGAGTGGGGCGCCCGCCGCCGCGTGGACAACCTCGCCCCCGACGAGGGTGCCGGCGACGCCGATCTCCGCGATCGACCCCGGGCGGCCCCACGGCGACGCCGCCAAGACGACGAGGTCGGCGCGCTTCCCGGGCGCGAGGGTGCCGACCTCGTCCTCGGCGAGGCCGGCACGCGCGCCGCCGAGCGTGTACGCCCGGAGCGCCTCGGTCACGTCGAGGCGCTGGGGCCCGGTCGGCGCGTTGACCGCGTGGTCGACGCCGACGAGCGGGTCCATCGGCATCCCGTCGCTCCCGAAGGCGACGTCGACGCCCGCGTCGAGCAGGGTCCGCAGGCGGGTCGTCTCCGTCCGCCGGCTGCCGAGGCGTCGCTCGTACAGCCCGCCCGCGCCGGCCCAGCGGTGGAAGTTGGGCTGGACACAGGCCACCACGTCCGCGTCGGCCATCCGCTCGACGGCGGCGTCGCTCGCCAGCACCGCGTGCTCGACGCGCCAGCGACCGCTCGCCCGGTCCTCGTAGGCGTCGAGCACCGCGTCGACCGCCTCGTCGCCGACGGCGTGAGCCGACAGCCGCACGTCGAGGGTGTCGAGACGTGCCGCGAGGGCGTCGAGGGCGTCCGGGGCGACGACCCACTCGCCGCGCTCGTCCGGCGCGTCGTCGTACGGCGCCGAGAGGCGGGCGCTCCGGGCGCCGACCGACCCGTCGACGAACGTCTTGATCCCGCCGAACCGGACCCGCCCCCCGGCGTTCGTCGCCAGTCCGACCTCCTCGACGGCGTCGAGGTGGTCGCGCCAGTAGTAGAGCTGGACCCGCAGGTCGAGGTCGCCCGCCCGTGCCATGTCGCGGTAGGCCCGCGGCGCGGCAGAGCGGCGAACGAGGTCGTGGACGGTCGTCACGCCACGGGCGACGGCGCGGCGCTGGCCGGCCCGGAGGAGCCGTCGAGCCCCGGCGCGGTCGGGGCTGAGCCGGCGCCGGACCGCAGTCGCGCCGGCCTCGCGGAGAACGCCGCCGTCGTGGCCGCCCGGCGGCAGGTCGCCCGCGAGGCGGTCGAGCGCCGTCTCGTCGACGGAGACGAGGTGGAGGTCTTCGCGGAACGCCGCGACCGGGCCGGGATGGTCGAGTCCGGCGAGGTCGGCGGCGTCGAGCGGGTCGGTCTCGCCCCACGCCGACTCGTCGTAGCCGTAGCCCAGCAGCCAGTCGTCCGGACCGACCCCGTCGTCGCGGGCGCGGGCGGCGAGACGGGCCAGCGCCTCGTCGCGCGAGTCGGCAGCCGAGAGGTCGGCGTGGACCTCGTGTCGCCCGACGACCGTCAGGTGGGTGTGAGCGTCGACGAAGCCCGGCAGCACAACCCGCCCGTCGAGGTCCACCCGGGTCGTGTCGGCGCCGACCAGCATGTCGAGGTCGTACGTCGAGCCGAGGCGAACGACCCGTCCGTCGCGGACGGCGACGGCCTCGTGGACCGGGTCGTCGGGCGCGAGCGTGTGGACCGCCGCGTCGGTCAGGACGAGGTCCGCGGGCGCGGTCATACGGGCCGGGCGGCGGGCGGGGACAAAACCGTTCGGCCCACGGGCGGCGCGAACGACCGGAGGACATTTGCGCGGGCCACCTCACGCGAAGCCATGAGCGAGGGCGAGGGCGAGGGCGGGGACGACACCGAGGCGGGCGGACTCGACGCGGCGGCACTCGCGGCGCGGGTACGGGCGGGTGACCGCCGCCTGCACGAGCTGACGGCAGGCGCAGTCGACGCCGACGCCGCCGTCGACGCGCGCCGCGCGGTCGTCGGCGAGCGGACGGAGACGGCCCTCGACGCCGTCGGCGCGTACGGATTCGACGCCGCCGTCGCCGAGAGCAACGTCGAGAACATGCTCGGCGCGGTCCAGATACCGCTCGGCGTCGCCGGGCCGCTCCCCGTCGAGGGCGCGCGAACCAGCCGCGAGGCGTACCTCCCGATGGCGACGACGGAGGGCGCGCTGGTGGCCTCGGTCAACCGCGGCTGTACGGCGCTCCGGGCCGCCGGCGGCGCGCGGGCGCGGGTCACGAAGTCGGGGATGACCCGCGCGCCCGTCTTCCGCGTCGCGAGCGTGGCCGAGGCGGAGGCGACAGTCGAGTGGGTCAGAGAACACGAAGACACCCTGCGCGAGGCCGCCGAGTCGACGACGAGCCACGGCGAACTGCTCGGGGTGACGCCCTACGTCGTCGGCGACTCCGTGTTCCTGCGGTTCCGCTACGACACGAAGGACGCGATGGGCATGAACATGGCCACGATCGCGACGGAGGCCGCGTGCGAGGCTGTCGAGGCCGAGACGACGGCGGACCTGGTCGCCCTGTCGGGCAACCTCTGTACGGACAAGAAGCCCGCCGCCGTCAACGCGGTCGAGGGGCGAGGGCGGTCGGTGACCGCCGACGCCGTCCTCCCGACCGAGGTGGTCGAAGAGCGCCTCGACACGACGGCGGCGGCGGTGGCGGAGGTCAACCGCCGGAAGAACTTCGTCGGCTCGGCGAAGGCCGGGAGCCTGGGGTTCAACGCCCACGCCGCGAACGTCGTCGCGAGCGTCTTCCTCGCGACGGGACAGGACGAGGCACAGGTGGTGGAGGCCGCGAACACCATCACCACGGTCGAGCCGCGCGAGGACGGCCTGTACGTCTCCGTCTCGCTCGCGTCGCTCGAGGTGGGAACCGTCGGCGGCGGCACCGGGCTGCCGTCGCAGGGCGAGGCGCTCGAACTCCTCGGGGTGGCCGGCGGCGGCGACCCGCCGGGGTCGAACGCCGACGCGCTCGCCGAGACGATCGCCGCAGGCGTCCTCGCGGGCGAACTCTCCCTGCTCGCGGCGCTGTCGTCGCGCCACCTCGCGAGCGCACACGCCTCGCTCGGCCGCTAGAGCAGGCGGTAGACCCCGTCGTCGGCGCTGGCCTCGCCTCGCCGGACGAGCCTGTCGAGCAGGTCCCGGGCGGCGTCGGCGGGCACGCCCCGCGCCGCCGCGTACGACACGACCGCCTGCTCGTCCGGGTCGTCCTGCGCCCGAACCGCCTCGCGCACGACGCTCGGGCGGTCGCCGCCCGACCCGGAGCCGGCCCGGCTGCCCGCCGACGCGGCCTCGTCCGGGTCGACACCGCGCGCCGCGAGGTAGTCGTCGTCGTCCATCCCCGCCGCCGCCGCGGCGCGGGCGAGTTCGTCGCCGCTCGGCACCGCGTCGAACGCCGCGCCCTCGCCCGCCCGGCGGGCGAGCATCGTCCCGCGGGCCTCGACGGCGGTCGCCCGGTCTTCGGCCTCGAACAGGCGCCGGAGCGACGCCGTCCGGTGGCGCGTTCCACACCGCGCACAGGTCGCCGTCTCCTGGTCGCGCGGGTTCTCGACGACCCACAGCCCCGAGCAGTCCGAACAGCCGACGACGGCGTACACGTCGTCCGGTAGCGCCGCCGCGGTGAAAACTCCCGGGCGCGAGAGCACCGTATATGTAATCCGTCGGAAAGCTTATTACTATAAATATCAACGCCGGACCGTGGGGCAAACAGGAGAATGGGAGAGACGGAGAATCACGTTAGCGACTCGGGCGTGAGTGAGAGTACGCTCTCGTTCGACCGGGAGTCGTGCGTGCTGGTACTGGCGGGGGACACGCCAGACGCCGAGCGTACGCTCCTCGCCCCGGACGCCGGCGAGGGCCTCGTCGCAGTAGGAGTGACCGTCGACCCGGCAGTGACAGTCGAGCGCTACCGCGGGCGAACGCAGTCGCCGTCGGGTCCGTGTGCGGCGGTACGGGTCGGTCCGTCGGCGGGAGGCGAAACGCTCGAGGACGTGCCGGTCGAGTCGGTGAACGACCCCGCCAACCTCACCACGGTCGGCACGACCATCACCAGCCTCGTCGACGACTGGGAGCCCGGCTGGCAGCTCTGGTTCGACTCGCTCGGGCCGCTCGTTCACTACACGGACGCCGAGTCACTGTACCGGTTCGTCGACGTCCTCGGCAGCCGGGCGGCCCGCGAGGACGCGACCGCGTTCGTGCGCCTGAACCCGACCGCCAGCGACGACCGGACGGTCCAGCAGATGATGGCCGCCGCCGACGCCGCGGCACGGGTCGACGGCGACGGCTGGCGGGTTCGCCGCCGGCGCTAGGCGAGCCGCTCGATCTCGGCGGCGACCGTGTCTGCGTACTCGCTCGTCGCGGCCTTCTCGCCGCCCTCGATCTGTCGCTCGAGGTCGTAGGTCACCGTCCCGGAGGAGATAGTGTGCTCTACCGCGTCGTAGACGAGGTCGGCGGCGTCGTCCCAGCCCAGGTACTCCAGCATGATCCGACCGGAGAGGATCATCGCGGTCGGGTTGACCTTGTCCTGTCCGGCGTACTTCGGCGCGGAGCCGTGGACCGGCTCCGCGAGGATCCGTCCGTCGCCGATGTTCGCGCCGGGGGCGACCCCGAGCCCGCCGATCTGTGCGCCGGCGGCGTCGCTCAGGTAGTCGCCGTTGAGGTTCGGCATCGCCAGCACGTCGTACTGGTCGGTCCGGGTGAGCAGCTGCTGGAGCATGTTGTCGGCGATGCGGTCGTTGACGACCACGGCGCCGTCCGGCGCCTCGCCGTCGCGCTCCTCCCAGAGGGTGTCCTCGGTGATGACCTCGTCGCCGTACTCCTCTCTCGCCACCTCGTAGCCCCAGTCGCGGAACTGTCCCTCGGTGAACTTCATGATGTTCCCCTTGTGGATGAGCGTCACCGAGTCGCGGCCGTTCTCCAGGGCGTAGTCGACTGCCTTCCGCACGAGACGCTTCGTGCCGAACTCCGTGATGGGCTTGATACCGATGCCGACCGGGCCGTCGTGGATCGTGTCGTCGAAGCCCATCTCCGCTTCGACGAACTCGCGGACCTGTTCGGCGCCCTCGGAGCCGGCCTCCCACTCGATGCCGGCGTAGACGTCCTCGGTGTTCTCCCGGAAGTTCACCATGTCCATCGCGCCGGGGTCCGTGACCGGCGACGGGACACCCTCGATGTGGTAGGTCGGCCGCATGTTCGTGTACAGGTCGAGCTCCTTCCGGAGCGCGACGTTGAGCGACCGGAAGCCGGCGCCGACGGGCGTCGTCAGCGGCCCCTTGATCGCGACGCGGAACCGGCGAATCGCCTCGACGGTGTCGTCGGGCAGGTTCTCGTCGTACCGCTCGCGGGCGCTCTCGCCGGCGTAGACGCGCATCCACGAGATATCCCGACCGGTCGCGTGTGCCGCCGCCTCGAGCACCTGCTGTGTGGCGGGCCCGACGTCGACACCGATCCCGTCGCCGTAGATGATCGGGACGACCGGGTGGTCCGGGACGTCCAGTTCGTCGCTCCCTTCCTCGACGAGCGTCACGGCCTCGCCCTCGTCGGGGACGGAGACCTGGTCGTAGTCGTAGCTCACGGCTGCGCGGGCGTTTCTGTACCACCGGTATAGACGTGCCGCTTCCGGCACAGCCAGCCCGGGGCCGTCGCCGGATTCGCCCGCGTGCGCGGCGCTCGCCGCCGCCCGCCGGGGGGCGGTCGAGCCGATCCGGAGCCGCCCGCGGCGCGGGTCAGGCCTCGACCGGGAGACGGTCCTGGCGCACCGGCTCGACGAACTTCGAGGCCGCCCGCCTCTCGTGGGCCTCGGCGGCCTCGACGGCGGTGAACTCGCCCGTCCGGTAGCTGTACGCGGTCAGTTCCCCGCCGTAGACACAGCCGGTGTCGAGGCCGACGGCGTGGCCCCGGACGGCTGGCGCGGCGAGCGGCGTGTGGCCGAAAAAGACCGTGTACGGGCCGTCGTGGACGTCCCACCAGAACGGTCGGTCGTACCCCGTCGCGAGCGACCGGGCCGTCTGGAGGTCGTCCACGGACTGTCGCTCGAGCGGCGTCCGCGGGTCGACGCCGCCGTGGACCACGAGCGCGTCGCCGAGGCCGATCGCGACCGGCTGGTCGGCGATCCAGTCGACGTGGTCGTCGGTCAGCCCGGCGCTCTCGGGGGATTTCTCGCCGGTCAGGAACTTCTCCTCGTTGTTTCCGCGGACGGTGAGCAGGTTCTCGGACCCGCGGACGCGCTCGACGACGCCGGCGCTGTCCGGCCCCTTTCGCACGAGGTCGCCGACGACCACGGCCAGGTCGTCGTCGGTCACGCCGAGGCGGTCGAGCAACAGGTCGAACTCGCGGAGGCAGCCGTGGACGTCGCCGACGACGTGGATCGACTCCCACGCGTCTTCGTCGACGCGGACGTGGTCGACACCGGGTGCGAACTCCAGAGTCTCCATCTACCGTTGCGGACGTAACGGGTCAACTTAATCGGTGCTACGAGCAGACGTGTGTGATATATAGTCACGGACCGACCGGAAACCGCTTCTGTCCCCGGGACCGACCGACAGATATGAGCACGGGCGTCGGATCGCTGTCGGCAGAGGAGCGACAGAGCTACCGGGCAGCCGGCGAGGCCCTCCGGACCGTCCTCGACGAGGCGGCGGAGATGGTCGAGCCGGGCGTGACACAGCTCGAGGTGGCCGAACACGCGGAGAGACGGATCGACGAGCTGGCGGACGGCACGGCGTTCCCCGTGAACATCAGCGTCGACGACGAGGCCTCTCACGCCACGCCGGGGCGGGACGGGGACCGCGAGTTCGGCGCGGACCTGGTCTGTCTCGACGTCGGCGTTCACGTCGACGGCTACATCGCCGACGCCGCGACGACGGTCGACCTCCGCGAGAGCCCGGACGACCGGCTCGTCGAGGCGGCGGAGGCGGCGCTCGACGCCGCCGTCGACGAGGTGGCCGCCGGCGTCGACGCCGGCGACGTCGGCGCGGCGATCGAAGAGACGATCGAGGACTACGGCCACACGCCCGTGTTGAACCTCTCGGGTCACGGTGTCGACCGCTACGACGCCCACACGGACCCGGGCATCCCGAACCGCGCGGTCGACCGCGGCGCGCGGCTGGAGGCCGGCGACGTGGTCGCGATCGAGCCGTTCGCCACGACCGGTCGCGGGAAGGTCGGCGAGGGGTCGCTGACCGAGATCTACAGCCTCGAACAGGAGCGGTCGGTTCGCGACCGAACCGCGCGACAGGTCATGGCACAGGTAACAGAGCAGTACCGCACCCTGCCGTTCGCGGCCCGGTGGTTCGACCAGAGCCGCGCCGAGATGGCGGTGCGGCGGCTGGAACAGCAGGGTGTCCTCCACGGCTACCCGGTGCTGAAGGAGACGACCGGCGGGCTGGTGAGTCAGGCCGAACACACGATGATCGTCACCGAAGACGGGTGCGAGGTGACGACGGCGTAGCCGTCAGGCGTCGTTCATCCGCGTCGACGACTCGTCGCCACAGCGGCGGCAGGCGGCGACCCGGTACGGCTCCCGCGAGAAGGCCGCGTTCTCGCTCGCCGCGCTCTCGGTCCGTATCTCGAGACGGACGTCGTGCGGGGTCTCGGAGCCACACCGCTCGCAGCGTTCTCGCACCGCCGCGTCCGTCGCCATCCGGTCGACCGGACGACCGGCTGCGTCCTAAAACCCCACGCCGACGGAGCTAACCCGCCGCCCGTCCACTCCGACGCGTGGACCAGATCTTCGCCCCGTGGCGTATCGAGTGGGTCGAACGCGACGACGACGGAAGCGAGGGCTGTCCGTTCTGTGTCCTGCCCGACCGTGACGCGGACCGCGAGTACCGGATCGTCGCCCGCGGCGACCACGGCTTCGTCCTGCTGAACAACGCGCCGTACAACCCCGGCCACCTCATGGTGATCCCGCACCGTCACGTCGAGGGCTACGCCGCCCTCGACGACGCGGCGGTTGCCGGGCACGCCCGTCTCAGGGTCCGAACGCTCGAGGCGCTCCGTGAGGCGTTCGACCCGGACGGGCTGAACACGGGGACGAACCTCGGCGGCACCGCCGCGGGCGGCTCCATCGACGACCACGTCCACGAACACGTCGTGCCGCGGTGGGCGGGCGACACGTCGTTCATGCCCGTCGTGAGCGACACGAAGGTGATCGTCCAGGCGCTGGACGAGTCGTACAGCCGCCTCCACGGGGCGTTCGCGGCACAGGACGGCGCGCGGGAGACGGCGTCGGGCGCGGTCGGACTCCCGGTCTGAGGCGAGCGGCCCGAAGCCCCTTGCGCCCCGGCAGCCTACGGTCGGGAGTGGAGCGTCGCGACGCAGTCCGGCGTGCCGGGGTCGTCGTCCTCGCCGTCAACCTCGCCCTCGTCGCCGGAAAGGGCGCGGTCTGGGCGTGGACGGGCAGCCTCGCGGTCGGGAGCGAGGCGGTCAACAGCCTCGCGGACCTCACGTACAGCCTCGTCCTCGTCGGCGGCCTCTACCTCACGACCCGGCCGCCGGACGAGCGCCACCCGCACGGCCACGAGCGGATCGAACCGTTCGTCTCGCTCGTCGTCGCCCTCGGTGTCTTCGCCGCCGGCGCGCTGGTCTTCCGGTCGGCGGTCGTCACGGTTCTCGGTGGCTCGTACGGCGCCGTGACCGGGCCGCTCCCGGCGGGGGTGCTCGTCGTCGGGGGCGTCGCGAAGTTCGGCCTCTACCGCTACTGTCGCGCCGTCGGCGAGCGCCACGGCTCGCCGGCGATGGTCGCCACGGCGCTCGACAACCGCGCGGACGTGCTGACCGCCGGCGCCGCCCTCGCCGGGGTCCTCGGCGCCGCCGCCGGCGCGCCGGTGCTCGACCCGCTGGCGGCGGGCGTCGTCGGCGTCGGCATCTGCTACGCCGGCGTCGACATCGTCCGTGACAACGTCGACTATCTCGTCGGCGGCGCGCCGCCGGAAGAGCTCCGCGAGGCCATCCTGTCGCGGGCGCTCGAACACCCGCAGGTCCACGGCGCCCACGACGTGATCGCACACTACGTCGGCCCGGAGGTGGACGTGAGCCTCCACGTCGAGGTGGAGGGCGACCTGACGCTCGGCGAGGCCCACGAGATAGAGAGCGCCGTCGCCGAGGCGGTCGGAGCCGTCGACCAGGTCGACGACGTGTTCGTCCACGTCGACCCGCGCGAACTTGGCGAGTGGAAGGAGCCCGCCGACCCGGGGCCGGGACTCGCCGAGCCGCCGGGACGCGCCGCGCACGGCGACCGACGCGAGCGGGACTAAGGGCGGTCGTCCGGCGTCGGCTCCTCCGCGCCGTCGAACTCTCCGTCCCAGTCCTCGGGGACGTCTGCCGGGTCCGACTCCGCCGCCTCGCGCGGCACGCCGCTGTCCCTGACGACGAGGAGGTAGAACCCCGCGGCGGCCAGGAGGGCCGCGAACGTCTGCCCGGCCAGCCGCGTGCCGCCGTCGAGGCCGGCGAGGCCGACGCCGCCCGTCGTCGCCAGTCCCGCACACAACAGGACGTTACCGGCCCGTGTCACCCTCCCGACGTCGTTCCGGCGCAGCGTCACCCAGCCGAGGCCGACGGCGCCGGCGGCGACGAGGAGACCGTCGACTAGCACGGTCGCCCCAGCGCGTACACCGTCCGGGCCTCCGTCACCTCGACGGAGAGCCGGTCGCCGGGGTCGACGCCCCACTCGGACGCGTTCTGGACGACCACCTGCCGGTAGGAGTTGTCGCGGCACTTCACCGAGTCGCCGGTGCCCGGCCGGACGGCCTGGACCGCGCGTTCGGTTCCGACCATCGCGTCGTAGGCCTCGTCACAGACGTCGCGCTTGACCGCCGAGAGCGCCTTCGACCGCTCTTTTTTCACCGTCCCGCCGAGGCCCTTCATCTCGGCGGCGTCGGTGCCGGGGCGCTTCGAGAACCGGGTGACGTTGATCCGCTCCGGGCGCACCTCGCGCACGAGGTCGACCGTCCGCGCGAAGTCGTCGTCGTCCTCCGTCGGGAAGCCGACGATGAGGTCCGTCGCGAGCGTCCACTCGTCGAGGGCGTCGTCGAACGCCGCGACGACCGCCCGGAACTCGTCGACGGTGTGCTGGCGGCGCATATCCACGAGGACGTCGTCGTCGCCGGACTGGACCGGCGCGTGGAGGAAGTTGTACACCTCGTCGTTGCGGGCGAAGACGTCGGCCAGTTCGTGCCGGACGCCGTGGACGCCCTTCGGGTTGGCCATCCCGACCCGCACTCGGAACTCGTGGCCCGGGTCGAGCGCACAGACCCGGTCGACGAGTTCGGGCAGGAGGCTCTCGCCCCTGTTGATGTCCCAGCCGTACACGCCGGTGTCCTGCCCGGTCAGCCGGAGTTCGGTCGCTCCGGCGTGGAGGAGAGCACGGGCGCGGTCGACGTTCTCCGCGACCGGCGGCGACTCGATGCGGCCCGTCGCCTGCTTGGTGATACAGTACGAGCAGTCGCTCATGCAGCCCCGTGCCAGCGGGAGGATACCCACCTCGCCGTCGAGTACCGGCTCCGAGTCCGGCGTCGTCGTCGGGCACTCGCCGTTCCGGACCGCCGTCGGCACCTCCTCCCAGTGACAGACCCGCGCGTCGAGGTCCGAGAACTGCTCGCCCTGCGCGAGCGCCATACAGCCCGTGACGATGAGGTCTGCCGTCTCGTCGGCCAGCTCCTCCGCGCGGCGGCGCATGTTGCGCTCGGTCTTCTCGACGACCGTACAGGTGTTGAGGATGGCCACGTCGGCGGCGGTCGGGCCGTCGACGGGGTGGTGGCCGGCGTCGCGGAGGCGGCGCTCGATCGTCGTGCTCTCCCCCCGGTTGGCCGTACAGCCGTAGGTCTCGATGTGGTAGCTGGCCATCCGACTGTCGGGACTTGGTGTGCGCGAGCAAAAGCCCCGCGGTCCTACGCCTCTGGCGCCCCGTCGAGAACCGCGACGCCGCTGGACGTACCGACGCGCTCGGCGCCGGCTGCTACCATCGCGGCTGCGTCGTCGTAGCTCCCGACACCGCCGCTCGCCTTCACCGGCAGGTGTGCAGCCATCCGCTCGACGGCTGCGGCTGTCGCGCCGCCGTCGGCGAAGCCCGTCGACGTCTTGACCATCGCGGCGTCGGCGTCCGCGGCGGCGGCACAGGCGCGGTCTATCTCGGCGTCTGTCAGGAGCGCCGTCTCGACGATCGCCTTCACCGGCACCGGCACCGCCGCGACGACGTCGGCGAGTTCGGCCCGGACGACGTCGGCCTCGCCGCCCGTCAGGCGCCCGACGTTGACCACGACGTCGAGTTCGTCTGCGCCGGCCTCCCACGCCAGTCGCGCCTCCGTCCGCTTCGTCTCGGGCGCGTGCTGGCCGTGCGGGAACCCGACGACGGTCACGACCGTCGTGTCGGGGTACGACGACGCGAGCCCGAGGTAACACGGCGGGAGACAGGCGTTCATCCCGTGTTCGGCGGCCTCCTCCAGACACTGCCGGGCGTCCGCAGCCGTCGTCGCCGGGCCGAGGACCGTGTGGTCGATTCGCGGCGCGAGCGCCGCGCGGGTGAGTGACACGTTGCCCGTCACGGCGTGCGAGCTAAAAAGCCTCGCCGTCGAGCGCAAGGCTTTCGCCCCGACCGGCGCGGAATCGCCTATGATCGTCCCCGACGGGGTCGTCGTCCCGCCGCTCCCGTACCTGTTCGGGCTGGTGCTCCTCCTCGCCGCGGTCGGTGCGGCGTTCGCGGCGCGGCGGCCTCCGGTCGGCGAGCGGCAGGTGCTGGCGCTGGTGCCGTGGATGCTCGTCGGGAGCGTCGCGCACGTCCTCTACGTCGTCGGTGCGCTGCCAGGCGCCCTGCGGCCGTTCGCCGGCACACCCGCCGTCTACCTGAGTGTCGCGGGCGTCGCCGGCGTGGCGTGGGTCGGCCTCGACGCCGCCGGACGCGACCCCTGCCGGCTGCTGGCCGCCGTCGGCGCCGCCCTGCTCCTCCCGTTGCTCGCCGCGAGCGTCGGTGCCGCGCCGCGGCTGACCCCGCTCTGGCCCGGCCTCGCCGTCGTCGTCGCCGCCGCCGTCGCGGGCACGACGTGGGGCGGTCTCCGGCGTCTCCGGCCCGGCGTCGCCGCGACTGGCGGGCTCGGGCCGCTGGTGGTGTTCGCCCACGCCCTCGACGGCGTCTCCACCGCCGTCGGCGTCGACGTGCTCGGCTTCGGCGAGCGGACGCCGCTCTCGCGGCTCATCCTCGACGTCGGCGCGGCGCTCCCCGGCGCGGACGTCCTCGGGACCGGGTGGCCGTTCGTCGTCGTGAAGGTGGCGCTCGCGGCGGTCGTCGTCGTCGTCCTCGCGGAGCCCGTCCGCGACGAGTCGACCGAGGGGTACGCGATGGCGGCCCTCGTCGTCGCCGTCGGTCTCGGGCCGGCGGTCCACAACCTGGTCCTGTTCTCCGTCGCCGGGTGACGTCCAGAGGACGCGCCGGACGAGCCGTGCGCGCCGACGCCGACAGCCGTCTCGACGCGAAGATCGTGTCGGCAGGGCGGTCCGCCACTGGTCGGCGGGCAGACGAGCGCGTCCGGCCCGCGCCGCACACATTTATGAGACGGCTCTCCGATCGACTCGTATGGTCGGGTTAGGAGAGACTGCCCCCGATTTCACCCTCGTTGGGACCGGCGGCGACACGGTCAGCGAGTTCACCCTGTCCGAGTTCGCCGAGGGGCACCCGACCGTTCTGGTGTTCTACATCTACGACTACAGCCCCGTCTGTACGGCCCAGATGTGCGAGGTGAACGACGCGGAGTTTCTCACCTTCGACCCCGGCGTGAGGGTGCTCGGCATCTCGACAGACGGCCCGTACAGTCACCGGCAGTTCATGTCGGACAACAACCTCTCGTATCCGCTGTTGACCGACGGCGAGAAGCGCGTCTACGAGCGCTACGGGATGGTCGAACGGGCCGAGAGCGGCGTCAACGAGCCGAAACGAGGGGTCGTCCTGCTCGACGGCGACCGCACCGTCCGGTACAGGTGGGAGGCAGCGGACAACTGGGACGAGTGGGACACGCAGCCGATCGCCGAGGTGAACAGCCGCGTCGGCGAACTCGCCGACGACGGCGACGGGTGGCGCCTCGTCGACGACGGGGACGGCTGACGGGGC
>JAQCMY010000065.1 GCA_028274865.1 Haloferacaceae archaeon
CAGGACACGATGCCGGTGCTGTCGGGCACGTTCTCGCTCGGCTACGAGGGCGAGGCCCCCGCCGACGTCCGGATTCGCCGCCTCGTCCGGATCCAGAGCGTCGGGGACACGACCGACGGCGGGCAGACGGTCTACTGGCAGCGGACGCAGCCGGTCGAGTCGGGGACCGTCACGCTCCGGCCGGGAGGGGGCGCACGCGTGCCGTTCTCCCTGAACGTCACGCGCGCGACGGAGACGGCCCGTAACGCGAGCGCGGACGCCGGGTCGTCGGGCCGACTCGAAGTCGCCGTCGTCATCGACGTCACCGTCGACCGGCAGACGGGAGCCGGCGCGGCGCAGACCACGACCTTCGCGCTCCGGGCACTGCCCGACGGCGGGCTCTACCGCGTCGACTCGGACGGGCGGACGGAGCGGTTCGAGCGGACCGAGACGGTGACGGTCGAGCGAGCTCCCGGTCCGCTCCGCGGGGTCGGCGGCCCGCTGCTCGCTCTCGTCGGCCTCGGCGGCGCCGTCGGCCTCGTCGCCGGTCGCCGGCGGGGAGCGATCGCGCTCTCGGCTCGCGAGCGGGCGTGGCTCGACTACCGGGACGACCGCGCGGAGTTCGACGACGCAATCGAGACGGTCTGGCTCCCGTCGTCGGCAGACGGTCTCGTGCAGCTGCCGTCGGCGGCCCGGGGCCTCCCGGTCGTGGAGGCCGACGCGCTTGCCGACCTCGTCGTGTTCGCCGACGACCGCGACGAGGTCGTCCTGGAGTCGCCGGGCGAACGGACGTACCACGTCGTCCACGACGGCTACCGCTACACGTACGAGGCGCCGCCGGAGCCGGGCACGGAGCCGTCGGCACAGACCGACCCCGATCGGGCGGTCGGAGCCCGGTCGGAGCCGTCGATAGAGCCCGAGGACTGAGGCCGATCGCCCCGGGTCGGGGGCCTGTCGACGCGTCTGGACCGCCGGCGCCACGGAACGGGAGACGGTGGACGTCGCGCGAGTCGGGCGTCGGTCTCGTTCTGTTCGGAGTCGACCGGACCCACCGGCTGCGCCGGATCCGGGGACGGAACGCTCGCGGTGTAGTCGACAGGCCCGAGACGGCGCCGTCGGCTGTCTGGACCGGAGCCTCGGGTCGACCGTTCGCGTCACACGGTCGACTGTCGTCTCGACCGGGTCGGTACGGTCGTTCCCGTCGCGGGCGCTCTCGGCCGGTGTCGGCGGAGTCACGCGCGCGACGACCGGGTTGATGTCGGTGTCGTTCGGCGCGACCCGGGGCACCGTGGCGGCTCCGGCGGCGTGCCACGGGACAGAGGCGTTCTGGTGGTCGGTGACCGCGAGCGACGTGCCGCGACGAGCGCCAGCCGGGCCAGTCGGCGTGTTCACACGCTGCCCCTCACCGCGTTTGGGCGACTGTTCGTCGCCGCCGAGCAGGCGCGGGGGCGGTCCACAGCAGCCCGCGACGGCGCGGCTCGCGGCGTTCGTCCTCGGCGAACCGCTCGTGACCAAAGAGCGCCACAGCCGGGGCGGGGACGCCCGGGCCGCTGGTTACCACACGACGCGGCTGCCGGCCGGCGGCGCCGCCGTCGGTCTCGCAGCCGTCGGTCGTGTGCTCCCCGGACGGGTCGGGTCCGACCGACCGCGGACGGGGACGTCCGGTCGACTGTACACAGGCAGACGCTCCGCGAACTGACCGGTAACACCCGGTGAGAACGA
>JAQCMY010000079.1 GCA_028274865.1 Haloferacaceae archaeon
GACACACGTCCGAGGGGCCGGGCAGGCGCCCCCGGTCGACCGGAGTTCTCACCGGACGCTGTCGGGGACTGTAGCGGCGAACAGCCGCCGGAGCCGGTCAGTCGTCGGAAGGGGTCGTTCCGAGGAAGGCGGAGAGCCGTGACATCTGCGCCAGCGTGGTGTCGATACACTCCTCTGCGCTCTCGGGGTCGTCGATGCGGTACTCCTTCGTCTGGACGCACTCGCGACACACGAGGGTTCCCTCCTTCTCGAGCGAGTGCAGGTGCGGGTAGACGGTGCCCGGACTGAACTGAACCCCGAAGAGCCGCGTGAACTCCCGGATGATCTCCATGCCGTTTGCCTCACCGCGGCGGAGCAGGACCGCGAGTATGAGCTCGTCGAGGTACTCGCTCGCGAACGCCCGGTCGAGACCGGCTCCGGAGGCCTCGGGAGCGGCGCGCGTGGTCTCCGATGCGCCGCTCTGTGGTGGTGCGCGGTCGGACTGCTGTTCTGCGATGTCGTCGGGGAGCACCTCTGGGCTGTCCTCGGTCATGTGTGTGGATCTGCAGCCGCGCGCGCGACGGCGCCGGCCGGAGTGCCTGCGGGCGGCGTCTGGGGGGTGATGCCGAAGCGCGCCCGGAACACGGTCCGGCGCGTGCATGGGGGGAGAGAGGAGAACCGACACGTCGGACCGCAGCTGTGCCTCGGCATCGAACAACACAACACGAGACACCTGGTTAACTGCCGGAGCAGAGTACTCGTCCCGTCCCGGCACACCCGGGGTGACTACTCACGTGGGGGGTCGAAGACGGCGTCGAAGAGCTTCCGCTCGGCGGTTCTGACGTGGCGGTAGAACGTCTGTGGCGAGATACCGAGTTCGTCGGCGATGTCCTCCGCCGCGCACGCGCGCGGCGACTCGAAGAAGCCGTCCTCGTGTGCGGTTCGGACGACCTCCCGCTGGCGCGGCGTCAGCTCCGAGCGGTAGCGCCGCTCGGCCCGGACGGCGGCGTCTCGCTCCGTCTTCGCGACGAGTTCGGGGCTGCCGTACCGGGTCGTCAGGCTCTCGAGCAGCGCCCGGACGTCGACGGTGTCGGGGACGGAGATGGTGAACGTCGCCGACTCCGCGTCGACGACCGACTCGAGGACGCGGACACCGCGGTCGGCCAGGTAGTCGCCGAGTGGCTTGTTCGAGAACCGGAGTTCGACGACGTCGCCCCCGTCCGTGCCGGTCACGAGCGTCGCGCCGGACACCGCGGGGACCTCCGTGGCGACGTCCGCGACCGCGGCTGCATCGCCGTCGGTGACCCGGACGGTCTTCAGGATATCCCCCCCGGACTGCGGGGCGACCGTCTCGAGGGCGAGCGAGCAGTCAAGCCGGGAGGCGATGTCGTACAGCGCGATGCGCTCGTCGGTGAACCGGACCGTGACCTCGGTCATCGTCTCCGAGAGCACCGCGTGCTGGTGCTCGACCGCGTTCATCACGTTCGCGACCTTGTGGCTGAGGTCGGCCAGCGCCAGCCGCGACAGCTCGTCGAAGAACTCCGCCCGCTCCGCGTAGACGGTGAGGGTGCCGTACGAGATGTGCTTGTACGTGAGCGGGAGGCTGACGACCGACTGGAGACCGGCGGCGAGCGCGGACCGGCGCCAGGGCTGTGTCTGGAGGTCCGCTGCGGTGTTCGGCACGTACACCGGACTCTCGGTCGCGACGGCCCGCGCCGCCGGCTCGGCGGTGTCGTCGACCGCGACCGGGTCGCCGTCGCGGTAGTCCTCCACCCGGGCGTCTCCCTCCGAGGCGTGCGGGACGAGACAGTCGCTCTCTCGGTCGTGGCCGCTGACCCGGACGAGCGCGATTCCCTCGGCGGTGGACAGGTGTCGACACACGCCGCGTTCGATGTCTGCTCGCGTGTCGGCCTGTGTGATCGTCTTCCCGATCTCGCGGACGGTCGCGTTCAGCTCGTGGAGCTGTTCGAGTCGCTCGTTCTGTGACTCGAGCTCCGCCGTCCGGTCGCGGAGCTCCGCGCCTCGTTCGACGCGGTCGAGCGCCGTCTCGGCGGTCGCCGCGAGCGTCTCGACGAGGTCCCTGTCGGCGTCGCTCACCCCCGGTTCCGTGTCGCCGACGACACAGACCCCGTGGTCGCCGAGGGGGACGACGACCCCGTCGACGAGCGGCAGGCCGCCGGGCGGCGTCGCCGCCGTGTCGGGCCGGATCGACCGCGGCTCGCCGTCGAGAAACGTCGCCCCGACGACGCCGTCCCGACCGGGCGCCAGCGACCCGAGCGTCGACACGTCGACGGTCGCGTCGCTGACGACGGCGGGTGTCAGCGTCCCCTCCGTGTCGTCGAACAGGTAGACGGCGACAACGGGCATCGACAGCACCTCCGTCGCGGTGTCGACGACCGTCTGCGTCACGTCTGTCCGGGACTCGGCGGCGAGGAACTCCCGCGACGAGTCGTGGAGCGTCGTCAGCGTCTGTTCGTACTGCTCGCGGTCCGTGACGTCCCGGAGGACGAACAGGTGTCGCCCCGGGACGACGTCCGGCGTCGCCGCGAACTCGACCACGCGCCGGGTGCCCGTCGCGGTCCGTAGCGGGACGGTCCCTCGGGCCTGTGCCGGCGCCTGGGAGGCGCGACGCGGCCACTCGGCGTCGTGGCCGTCCGGGACGAAGCCGGCCAGCGGCCGGCCCAGCAGCCGCTTGCGGGACAGTCCGAACAGCTCGTGCGCCGCCGGGTTCGCGTCGACGCACCTGCCCTCGTCGTCGGCGATCACCATCGCGTCGAACGCCTCCTCGAACATCGACCGGAACCGGCGTTCGCTCTCGCGCAGGTCGCGCTGGCGCTCCTTTCGCTCGGAGACGTCCCGGACGTGGAGTATCAGTCCCCGAACGTCCGGGTCGTCGAGCAGGTTGCGTCCCCGCGCCTCGACCCAGAGCCACGACCCGTCGTGCTGTCGGACCCGGAACTCGGCGGCGACCGACTCGCGGCTGCCGTCTGTCAGCGCCCCGAGCCGGTCCCTCGCCGTCTCCCCGTCGGCCGGGTGGATGTGGTCGAACACGACGTCGTCGACGAGCGCCTCCGGCGGGTGTCCGAGCTGTCGCTCTGCCGCCGGACTCAGGTACTCGATCCGCCAGTGTTCGTCGAGAACCGCGATGACGTCCGTCGACTCCTCGGCCAGCCGCGTGTACTGCCGCCGTGTCGCCGCGGCCTTCCGTTCGGCGCGGTACCGGCTGACGACACTCGAGATTCGGTGTGCCAGCTTCGCGTACTGGTCGGTGCTGCCCCGCTTCCGAAAGTAGCCGGTGATCCCGGCCGAGATGGCGTCGACGGCGGTCTCCTCGTCGCCTCTCGCCGTGAGCATCAGGAACGGGAGGTCGGGGTGGTCCTCGCGCACCAGGTCGAGCAGCTCCAGGCCGTCGAGCCCGGGCATCTCGTAGTCCGAGACGACACAGTCGAACGAGCCGTCCTCGAGTCGCCTCGCCGCCCGGCGAGGGTCGGTCTCGGTGACGACCTCGTCGATATCGTCGCTCGACCCGAGGCACTCGCCGACCATCTCGGCGTACTCGGCGTCGTCGTCGACGAGCAGGACGCGGACCGGGGAGTCGACCGGGGGCGGGGCTGCGGACGGAGCCGGCGTGTCAGGAGTCGTCGCCGCTCGGTCCCGCTCCGGCGCCGTGTCCTCCCTGCCGGCGTCGGCGGTCGCGTCCGCCCCGGCTGGCCGGTAGCGGCTGTTGTGACGCACGGTCGCACCGTCCACGAGAAGCGGGTGGGCACTGGCGACGGCCTCGACGGTCTCCGACGGGAACCTGTCCCGGCTGTACTGACAGAGCACGGTGCAGTCCGCGCCGGTGTGCTGCGGGTTGAGGGCGTGTTCGTACGACACGAGCGAGTCGGGGTCGACCCCGGCGTCGAGGGCCCACGTCATCTCCGTGGCCACCCGGAGTCCGTCGAACCCCGCCTGCTGCGCCCGGTCGAGGGCGTCGTCCCAGAACCCGGCGGCAGCCGACCGGTCGAACGAGCCGGCGTCGAGGGACGCCTCCTCCGCCGTAACGACCGAGAGCGCACCGGCGTCGAGCGCCGCCTCGACGTCGATACCGCTCTCCTCGAACGCGGTTCGCACCGCCCGGGCGCTGTTGTCGTCGGCCACGTACAGACACCGCTCGTCTCGTGCCATCCCCCGGCGGACGTACGCCGCGACCGTCGTGAGCTGCTCCGCCCGGTCCGTGTAGAGGAGCGCGAAGTGGTCGTTCGACCCACCGTGTCCGGCTGTCGTGTCGAGCCACTCCCGATCGCCCCACGACCTCGTGGTGTCGGGGTCGAGACTGAGGTCCCCGCTCACGTGTTGCCACACCCCTCCCCACGGCGGGCCGGCTGACGACGCGGGCGAGCGCGCGACGACAGTGCGACGCTCCGGTCGGCGGCGCCGGCGACGAGCGAGCGTCGCCGGTCACCGGGAGCGGGCGGTCCACGGTCCCCGGGTCGCGGACCACCAGGCGGCTCGTGTCGGGCAGCGAGGCACATACCCCGGGGTGGTCTCCTGGGGTGAAAAGTACCACCGGAGTGTTACCATCTCTGAAAACGACGGCGAGGCAGTCGGCTGCGGGGCCGTGTCGACGCCTCCGGGAGGAGCGCCGGGCGTCGTCGGGAGACGGCACGAGCGGGCGCCGACAGCGGTCAGAGCGTCTCGCCCTGGAGTTCGCTGCGCTTGAACCGCTGCTTGAGCGCGTACTCCTCGACCTCGCCGGTCGCGGAGAGGTAGAGCTCGTACCGGCCGATGATGTCCTGTGTGTCCGGAACGGCGCTTCGCTCGACGACCTCGAAGACGGCCCGCCACCTGCCGTCGTCGGTGCGCTCGACGGAGGTGATGCCGTCGAAGGGGCCGTCGAGCAGCGTCCCCGCGACCTCGGCGACGAGGTCACGCATCTCGAGGATGCCGATCGACTCCTGGTCGTCGTCGCCGGTCGACCCGGACTCGCCTGTCGTCCCCACGACTGGCTGGTCTGTCACGACCCGTCACCCCGGGCGGCCTCGACGGCGTCGGCGACGCAGTCACGAACCGCCTCGAGCTCCGACCGACCGGACACCTTCGACGAGACGACGTCGGTCGTCACCTCGACGAGCAGCGCGTCGTCCCGCGCTTCTTCGGAGGCGGTCATCATCCCCTCGGCGGCGATGATGGCGCCGCGCGTCCCGAGGTTCCACTCGAACTCCTCGCGGACGGTCCGGAGGACCTCGACACAGTCCTCGGCGAGCGAGACGGGGACGTCCGCCACGTGCGAGCGGACGATCTCGACCTCCGTCTCGGCGCTGTAGTAGTCCATGTAGACCCCGACGAGACGGTCGAGCAGCGCGTCCTGTGGCTCGTGGACGCCCGCGTACTCGACGTCGTTCGAGGTGAGGATGGCACGGAACTCCGGGTGGACGTCGACGATCCGGTCGTCGCCGCGCTGTCCCGGAAGCTCGAGGATCCCCTCCTCGAACACGGAGAGGAGCGCGTTGTTCGCCGCGGGCTTGGTCCGCGAGAACTCGTTGTAGACGAGGGTGGCGCCCTCTCGAACCGCGACGGTGAGCGGGTTGTCGACCCAGCGGTCCCGGACGATGTCGGTGCTCTTCGTGACGTTGTGGATATACTTGTCGCGGATCGACACCCGCTCCTGTTCGTCGTAGTCGCCGACGAGGTCGCTGGTGTCGAGGTCGGCGTCGCCGTTTATCCAGACGACCGGGCGGTCGCGCTCGGACGCGACGCGCACCGCGAGCGCCGTCTTCCCACAGCCCGTCGGCCCGATGAGGTGGACCGGCCGGTCTGCCGAGATCCAGCGCTCGACGCGCTCGGTGACCGCCGCCGTCTCGGGACTCTCTACGAAGGAGTCCAGGACGGCACCGACGTCACGGATTCCCGTCGCAGCGTCCGACACGGACCCGCCCTCGGCTGTCGTCTGGTCCGGAGACGGGGCCGTCCGCCCGCTCCCGCGGCGCTTCTCGGTCCGGCTGTCACGGATCTGTGAGCCGCGGACCTTCCGCTCGTGGCCGTCGCGCCGCGCCATCACTCCTCACCCGGGTAGATGGTCGCTTCGGGGCCGTGCTCGTCTTTGTACTCCTGCATCGACATGTCGTGTGTCTGGAGGTGCGACTCCGTGATGGCCTGGTAGTACTCTCCACAGACCTGACACGCGACCATGTCCTCGTGGACGTCGTCGCCGTCGTCGCCGTCGTCGCCGTCGTCTGCCGTCGCGTCGTCGGACTCCGGCTCCGCCTCGACGAACGGCTCCGCTGCCGGCGACGGGGCGTCGGTGTCCTCGGCTGTCGACGTCTCGTAGCCGTAGAACTCGACGACGGCCTCGGAGAGGCTCTCGCCCGCCCGTTCGTACTCCGCGCGGAGCGCCTCGACGGCGTCGAGCACCGGCTCGACCGCCTGTCGGCGCTCGTCGACGCCGTCGTCGAACGCCTCGGCGAACCCTTCGAACTCGTCGCGGGTCGCCGTCGCCTCCTCCCGAAACGCCGCTGCCCCCTGTCGCTTCGCGTCGACCGCCTGGTCGAAGCGCCCGGCGTACGCGTCGAACTCCGCCAGCGCGGCGGCGAACGAGTCGCGCGTCGCCGCCATCTCACCGTGGAGGGCGTCGACCGCGTCGCGTCTGGCCGCGACGTCTCCCTCGAACGCGGCGGCGTACTCGTCGAAGGCGGTCACCACCTGCTCGAACGCCGAGCGCAGCTCCGCGGCCTCGTCGCCGAACGCCTCCGCGAGCCGCCGCTTCTCCTGGACGTCGCTCCAGAATCCGTCGGCGTACTGGTCGAAACCGTCCTGTGCGCGCGCGAACTGGTCACGCGTCTCTACGAACGCGTCGTGTTTGTCTTTGACTGTCATCTGTCGTCACCGTGTGTGTTCAAAAACGCGAGCGCGTGGCGGAGGCGCCGGCGTACTTACGCCGTCGGCGCTTCTGCCGCCGTCGTCGCGGTCAGTTCGGCCTGCTCGATCTTCGCGATCTCCTCTGCGTAGTGGAGGAACGTGTCGACCGAGGAGGCGACGACGCGGGCCTCGACGGTCAGGATCTCGATGCCGACGAGCGACAGCCGTGCGAACACGTCGACGACGATGCCCTTGTCGAGCACGCGGTCCAGTACCTCTGCCAGACTGGAAGAGTCGGGTTGTGCCATTGGTTGTGTTGGGCTCGTGCCCATCTCGGTAGACACCGTGGGGAGGGAAATAGGTATGTTCGATTTCAAATAGGATTACGAGCCTCGTAACGGACCGCATTACGGCCGACGTAACGGGCGAGAGAACGGGGGACGTAACCGGACACATCGTTTTGCCAGTTGGGTGAATATATCTTGACGCAGTGGTACACTGGTCAGATATCGGAGACGTCGACGGCGGCCCGCGAGGGGTCGAGGAGTTCCCCTCGGAGCTGCTGCGCTTTTTTACGCAGGAGGAGGGCCGCGTCCTCCTCGTGCGCGGCGACCCCGGCGCCGGGAAGACGCTGTTCGCCGTCCAGGCGCTGAACGTCCTCCGCCGGTACGGCGGCGACGTCCTCTACGTGACCACGCGCGTGGACACGGACACGGTGTACCGCAACTACCTCAAGGGGACGACCGACCTCGCGCGGTCGAACGTGCTCGACGTCTCGCAGGACCCGTTCGACGCCGACATCGCCCCCGCCGACGACATCGGGGCCGACCGGTTCGATCCGGCGGGGTTCCTCGAGTGGCTGCGGGCCGTCGGTGACGTCTCGAACCCGCTCACCGTCGCGTTCGACAGCTGGGAGCTCGTCGAGCGGCACCTGCTCTCGCAGGCCCCACAGGAGGACGCCGTCGAGCCCGGGGAGCTCGTGACCCGGACGGCGACGCTCGCCCGCCGCCACGACGTCCGGATCATCCTCATCACCGAGGAGGCCGAGCAGACGAACCTCGACTACGTCGTCGACGGCGTCGTCGAGCTCCACGCCGGCCACAGCACCGGCGGCCGACCGGAGCGAGAGCTCCTGCTCGAGAAGCTTCGAGGCGTCCGGATCGCCAACCGCACGCGCCCGTTCACCCTCTCCGGGGAGACGTTCCAGGTGTTCACGCCCGTCGACCTCCCGGTTCCCGGGAGCGACGTCAGCGGGTCGGGCAGGCAGCCGATCGACAACTCGAAGCGGAAGTTCTCGACCGGGATCAGCGGGCTCGACACGATGCTCGGCGGGGGGTACAGCCGCGGGAGCGTCGTCCACTTCGAACTCGGACCGGACCTCTCGCGGGACGCCTGGAGCCTCCCCTGTCTCGCCACCGCGCGGAACTTCCTCGCACACGGTCTCGGCGTCGCGGTCGTCCCGCTCCCCGAGAGCAGCCCCGGGCTGACGCGCCGGCACCTCGACCCGGTTCTCCCCGACACCGCGTTCGAAGCCCGGTGTGACGTCTTCGAGACGTACGACCACGCGAGCGTCTCCGGCTCCGACCCGGCGGAGGAGCACGACCCGGACCCCGACGCCGACGGCGGCGGGTTCGACTACGACGACTACCTCGGTCGTCTCGCCGCGCTCCGCGAGGAGAGCGACGGGCCGCTGTTGCACGTCATCAGCCTGGACGCGGCGGACGGCGCGCTCAGCAACGCCGTGAGCGACCACGCGAGGTACGTCGCGCTCCACAACGACCTCTCCGTGTTCGTCACGAAGCCCGGCGGCGGCGAACGGACGCGCGTCGACCGCATCGCGGACGTCCACCTGCGGCTCGAGCGCCGGGGCGAGACCGCGTTTCTGTACGGCAAGAACCCCGTGACCCCGTTTCTCGGCTTCGACACGACCGCCACGGAGGGGACGCTCGACGTCGCGCTCCAGGAGATGGTGTGAGATGGCGCCACGACCGGTCCGACGGCCCGACAGAACAGCCCGGCGAACGACACCACCACCGACGACACAGAACAATGAGCGACGACAGTTCGAACCTGTACGTGTACGGTATCACAGAACAGACAGCGATCGAGATGGCGGTCGACGGCGTCTACGGCGCGTCGACGGTCCAGACCGTCGACTACAAGTCACTCTTGGCGCTCACCTGTCCGATCGACACGACCGAACCCGAGCGGACGGACGAGGCCGTCGCGGCCCACGACGACGTGCTCCGGACGGTGATCGAGCGCGACGACGTCCAGACCGTCGTCCCGATGGGCTTCGGCATGGCGTTCAAAAACGCCCGGACGCTGAAAGGCGTGATGCGGGGCGCGCGCCGGGCGTTCCGGAAGGCGCTCAACGACGTCGAGGGGTGTGTCGAACTCGGCCTCAAGGCGGTCGACCCCGCCGACGGGTCGGCGGACCCGGGCGCGCTCCGGGCGACACTCGACTCGGAACTGGACCCGCTCAGCGTCGGACAGACGGACGACGACCTGTTCAGCGACCGGCTGGTCGCCAACCGGTCGTACCTCGTCGAGCAGGCCGACCGCGAGGCGTTCGACGACGCCGTCGAGACGGTGGAGGCGGCCCACGAGGCGATGCTCGTCAAGTACACCGGCCCCTGGGCGCCGTACAACTTCGTCGACATCCGTGTCGGTGCGGAGGCGAGCAGCTGATGATCCTCGTCGACGACCTCCTGATCAAGCCGTTCGTCTCGCTGCTCGACGTGCTCCACGCGATGGTGCTCGAGGAGCTCCACGACGTCGACGCTATCCGCGACGATATCAAGGAGAACCAGCTCCTGTACGAGCTCGGCGAGCGGCCCCAGGCGGAGTACGAACGGCGGAAGACAGAGCTGGAGACCAACCTGCAGGTCGCAGAGCAGGTTCGCGAGAAGCTCATCGACGGCAACATCGAGGTACAATAACAATGACAGACGACACAGACGACGAAGAGCCGGACGACAACCGAGCTGACGGGTCGATCCCGCTCGGGAGCGTCTTCGGGACGCTCTCCGAGCTGCTCAGTCAGCTCGAGGAACTGGACCTGGACGCCGGCGAGCGGCGGTCCGGCAGCGTCCGGCGCGGCGACGCGACGTTCGACTACAACGTCAGCGTCGGCAGCATCAACCCCGCCGGCGAGAGCCGCCGCAACCGGCGGCGCCCGGACTGGGACATCAAAGGCGAGTCCGAGAACCGCGAGTACCGCGTCCGGATCAACGACGCGGAGAACGAACTCGTCGTCGTCGCCGACCTGCCGTCGGTGTCGGCAGAGGACCTCGACGTCAGCACGACCGACGACGAACTGGAGATTCGCGTCGACGGCGCGGTCGTCGAGTCGGTCCCGCTCGACTGGGACGGCGCGACCGTCACCGGCGTGACGTTCGAGAACCAGGTGCTGAAGGTGCGCGTCGAGCCGTCCGCCGACGCGGAGGGCGACGACGGAGGAGCGGAGCCGTGACCGACGCCGAGCAGCGGCGCCGGGAGCAGGCACGACAGCGCGACCGGGTCGTCGCGAAGGCGCTCCGGAACCGGGACGAGACGCGGCGCAGCCTCCTCGCACAGGGCCGGAAGCTCGCCCGGCGGCGCGCCGAGAACGTCGACGACGACCGGGACAGCACGGCCGACGCGGACCGGTCGACGAACGCGAGCGCCCACTCGACGGTGCCGTCGACGGACTCGAACGCGGCTGTCGCGGCGCGACACTCGCACTCGAGCGTGCCGGCACAGCCGAAGGGGTCGACCGTGCCGGCGGCGGCCCGTCTCTACGGCCTCGGTCTCTACCGGCAGATCCGGCCCGAGAGCGACGGGGCACAGCCGGACGCCGACCAGTCTCCCCCCGACGGAGGCGGTGACCGATGAGCGGTCCGAAGCCGACCCGCACGCAGGGCGACCTCGCGCAGATGCTCGAGACGCTGCTCGACAAGGGCGTGGTGATAAACGCCGACATCGCGATCACCATCGGCGACACGGAGCTGCTGAGCGTGAAGCTCCGGGCGGCGATCGCGTCGTTCGAGACCGCAGCCGAGTACGGTCTCGAGTTCCCGCTCGGAACCGACCTCGAGGCGGTCGCCGAGGCGAGCGACCGGGCGTCGGCGGACGCGCCGGCGGGGGAGCAGGGGTGACCGGCAGTGGAGCTCACAATCGACGAGGGCGCGGACGTCCAGCGCGGACTGACGTCGCTCGTCGTGACCGTCGTCGAACTGCTCGTCGAGGCGCTCGAGCGCGAGGCAGTCCGCCGGATGGAGAGCGGCGAGCTCTCAGAGGCGGAGATCGAACGCCTCGGAGCGCAGCTGTCGCGCCTCGAGGCGGAGCTCGAGGGGCTGAAGTCGGAGCAGGATATCGAGGGCGACGTCGACGACTTCCGCGGACAGCTCGACACGCTCGTCGACGACGCGCTCAGGAACGTCGCGGACGGAGGGCCGGCCGGTGAGTGAGTCCGCAGCGGCAGACGGGACGGTCGCCGTCGACGCCGGCAGGTACCTCTACTGTCTCGTCAGCCTCGACGGAGCGGGCGAGAACGAGGACCCGCCACGGCTCGACACGACCGGCATCGAGGGCGCGCCGGTCACCGTCGTCGAGTCGGCAGCCGCGCCCGTCGGCGCCGTCGTCCACCCGCGGCGCGAGCCGTTCGACTCGACCGACCTCACGAAGCTCCGGGACTGGCTGCTCGCCCACCAGCAGGTCGTCGACGCAGCCGGCGACCGCTTCGGGACGCCGCTCCCAGTCCGGTTCGACACGGTGCTCGAGGGCGACGACGACGCGGTCGCCGCGTGGCTCGGCCGGAACGCCGACCAGGTCGCGGACGCGTTCGACGAGGTGGCCGGCTGCTGGGAGTACCGCGTGACGCTGTCGTGGGACTCGACGGCGTTCGAGTCCGAGCAGCGGGCGACGGACGCACAGCTGTCGGCGATCGACCGTCGGCTCGACCAGTCCGGGGACGGCAAGCGGTTCCTGCTCGAGAAGCAGTACGACCAGCGGGTGCGCGAACTGGTCCGGGAGCGGCGGGCGGCGCTACAGTCCGACCTCGTCGACCGGCTCGCCGAGCAGGGCAGACAGGTCACCGAACGGCCGGTGCGGTCCGACGCGGCTGCCTCTCTCGACGTCGAACTGGACGACGACGCCGTCGCACAGGTGGCGCTCCTGGCACCCCCGGACAGGGAGTCGGAGATCGGGTCGTCGCTGGACGAGGTGGCGGCGACCCCGGGCGTCGACGTCCGGTTCACTGGTCCCTGGCCGCCCTACACCTTCACCACGCAGATCACCGACGATGCGTGACCGGCAGCCGGAACCGCACGCACACGGCCGACCGGGGGACTGACCGTGCAGCCAACGAGAGCCGACGACCACGCGATCGTCGAGCTGCTCGACGTCCTGCTCGAGCGGGGCGTGGTCGTCCAGGCAGACATCGTCGTGACGGTCGCCGACGTCCCGCTGATCGGGATCAGCCTCCGGGCCGCGATCGCCGGGATAGCGAAGATGACGGAGTACGACGACTACGCCTGGGACCGGCCCAGCCCCGGGTGAGGAGCTCACCCCCGACGTTCTGCCGCTGTCGTACGAGACTGTCTCCGCCCGTCGAGGGAGACGACGCCGTGTCTGCTCTGGTGCCAGCCGAGTCCGGGGACACTCACTCCGGTAGCCGGTACGCGTGAACTCTGCGAACCGAAGCCCGCCGTAGCCTGTTGTTCCGGTGATTTTTTCGATAGAATCCCACAGTCGTACAGACGAACTCGCGCAGCCGCCCGCGCCCGTGCGACGGCACGCTCAAGTACGCCCGGGCGTACCGTGCCGTAGAGAACGATGTACGAGCACGACGTTGTCGTCGTCGGCGCGGGCGGCGCGGGACTGCGAGCCGCCATCGCGGCCCAGGAGCAGGGCGCGGACGTCGCGCTGGTGACGAAGCTCCACCCGGTCCGGTCACACACCGGCGCGGCGGAGGGCGGCATCAACGCGGCGCTCCGCGAGGGCGACTCGTGGGAGGACCACGCCTACGACACGATGAAGGGGTCCGACTACCTCGGGGACGCGCCCGCCGTGGAGACCCTGTGTCAGGACAGCCCCGAGGAGGTCATTCAGCTGGAGCACTGGGGAATGGCCTTCTCGCGCGACGACGACGGCCGGGTGTCCCAGCGGCCGTTCGGTGGCCTCTCGTTCCCCCGGACGACGTACGCCGGCGCAGAGACGGGCCACCACCTGCTGCACACGCTGTACGAGCAGGTCGTCAAGCGCGGCATCGAGGTGTACGACGAGTGGTACGTCTCGGACCTCGCCGTCACGGCGGAGGACGACCCGGAGAGCCGGAGCTGTCACGGCGTCGTCGCCTACGACATCAAGTCGGGCGAACTGGCCGGCTTCGTGGCCCGCGAGGGCGTCGTGCTCGCAACCGGCGGCCTCGGTCAGGTGTACGACCACACCACGAACGCCGTCGCCAACACCGGCGACGGGGTGGCGATGGCCTACCGCGCAGGCGTCCCGATCGAGGACATGGAGATGATCCAGTTCCACCCGACGACGCTTCCGTCGACGGGCGTCCTCATCTCGGAGGGGGTTCGCGGCGAGGGCGGCATCCTCTACAACGGAGCGGACGAGCGGTTCCTGTTCGAGCACGGCTACGCGAACAACGCCGGCGAACTCGCCTCGCGCGACGTCGTCTCCCGCGCCGAACTGACGGAGGTAAACGAGGGCCGGGGGATCGAGGACGAGTACGTCCACCTCGACATGCGCCACCTCGGCGAGGAGCGGATCACGGACCGCCTCGAGAACATCCTCCACCTCGCGGAGGACTTCGAGGGCGTCGACGGGCTGTCGGAGCCGATGCCGGTCAAGCCGGGCCAGCACTACGCGATGGGCGGCGTCGAGACGAACGAACACGGCGAGACGGTCGTCTCGGGACTGTACGCGGTCGGCGAGTGCGCCTGCGCCTCGGTCCACGGGTCGAACCGCCTCGGCGGCAACGCGCTGCCGGAGCTGATCGTCTTCGGCGCGCGCGCCGGGTGCCACGCCGCGGGCGGCGAGTTCGACCCGGCGCGGATCACCGTCGGCGAGACGGGGGACAGCGAGGTCGGCTCCGTCGAGTCGCCGGTGGCGCTCGGCGAGGCCGGCCTCTCCAGCGGCGACGTGGCCGCAGACGGCGGCGCGGCGGCGGCGCCCGGCGGCGCCGCGGTCGGCCCCGACGAGACGGTCCAGCGCACGGTCGAGCGCGAACAGGCGCGGGTCGACCGCCTGCTGACGAAGGAGGACGGCGTCAACCACGCCGAGGTGCGCGCCGACGTCCAGGAGACGATGACGCGAAACGTCAACGTGTTCCGGGAGGAAGAGGGCCTCAAGACCGCGCTGGCGGACATCCGCGAGGCCCGCGAGCGCTACCAGGACGTCTACGTCTCCGACCCGTCGCGGACGTTCAACACGGACCTGATCCACACGATCGAGACGCGGAACGTCCTGGACCTCGCCGAGGCGATCACGCTCGGCGCGCTCGCACGCGACGAGTTCCGTGGCGCTCACTGGCGCAAGGAACACCAGGAGCGGAAAGACGACGAGTGGCTGCGACACACGATGCTGACGTGGACGGACGGCGAGCCGCGGCTCTGGTACAAGCCGGTCGTCCTCGAGGGCGGGTCGCGGGCGTACGAGCCGAGTTCCCGGAGCTACTGACGGGCCACCGCCGCCCTTAGGTGAACCGCGCCCCTCGTCACAGTATGGACTTGCAGCGAGAGCGCGACGGACTGGTCGTCGTCGGCGTCGTCCTCGTCGTCCTCGTCGTCGCGGCGACGGGCCGCGGGGTCGGGATGGTCGCGACGTTCGTGGCGACGTTCCTCGGCGTCGTCGCTGCGCTCCGGGTCGAGTCGGCGTTCGACGCCGAGTCGGGCGACGACGTCCACCGAGAGCGCCCCGCCGTGACGACCCGGTCGTCGACCGGCGTCGACGAACCACCGACCGCAGAGCCGCCGAACCGTGGAGACACAGAGGAGTCGGCGGACTAAGCCCTGCGTAGTTCGCCGCCTGCCTCCTCGAGGAGTCCTCGCTCGACAGTCAGGTCGACGAGCCGCTCGCACTCCGACCGGTCGAGGTCGTACGCGCCGGCGACGAGGTCGACTGCCGCCGCCCGTTCCATCGGGAACTCGCGGTTGCCGAGGAGCCGGAGGGCGCTGCGGTAGTCCGAGCCGCCGCCGCGCTCGCCCGCGCCGAGCCCGCGCAGGCCGGTCGGCTGGTCGTCTGTCCCTCCCGTGCTGTCGCCGTCGTCCTCGTTCGTGTCGGTCCGGTGTTCGTCGGCGCCCGCGCCGCCCGACCGCTCCGTCGTCTCCCCCCCGTCGTCTCGTCCGAGCGTCACCGGCTCTGCGCCGCCGGCGTCGGCGTCGCCGGCGGCGTGGCGCAGTCGGCCCAGCTTCTCCTCGCAGGCCGGACAGAGCGCGACCGTCGCGTCGCCGACGGCCGTCGACCCGACCGTCCGCCCGGCAGCGCCGCAGAAGTAACACGAGCGCAGGTCCATACGAGCGCCTCGTCGCGGAGGGTTATATCAGCCGTGGCGGAAGGGTTAGGACGGCGCTCGTCGTCGTACCCGTCGATGAGCGATCAGCGGCACGTGACGTCGTTCGAGGACCACGCCAAGCGAGCGAGTGTCGACGTCCCCGGGTCGGTTCGCGAGACGCTCCCGTTCGACGCCGGCGACCGACTCGGCGTCCGTGACGAGGACGACGCGGTGGTCGTCGTCCCGGAGCCGGCGTACCGCGGCGCGCGTGCGGTGCTCCGCGGCACCGACTCCGGGCTGCGGCTCTACGTCGACCGCACGGCGGCGTACGAGGCGGGCCTGCTCGACGGGTCCGTCGCGCTCGCGCCGCTCGACGACGGCCTCCGTGTCGAGGCAGCCGAGGCGTAGGCCTCAGGCGAACTGCTGTCGGGTGTGCGGGAGCTTTCCGCCTGCGGCGAGGATGCGCCGCTCGCGGCCGTTCGCGTCCAGGCGGGCGGTCGCCTCCCAGTCGTCGTTCACCCGGACGGTGAACGCCTCGCGGCCCTGGTCGACCGCGGTCCGGACGTCGTCGACGATCTCGACGTCGTCGCCCTGGTCGATCCGCTCGTAGGTCGCCTCGTCGATCGTGAGCGGGATCAGCCCGAAGTTGAACAGGTTTGCCTTGTGGATCCGGGCGAAGCTCCGCGCGAGGACGCCCTCGACGCCGAGGTACATCGGACAGAGCGCGGCGTGCTCGCGCGAGGAGCCCTGGCCGTAGTTCTCGCCCGCCAGCAAGAACCCGCCGTCTGCCTCCAGCGCGCGGTCGGCGAACGCCTCGTCGACGCGCGAGAGCGTGAACTCCGAGAGCTTCGGGACGTTCGACCGGTACATCAGGATGTCGGAGGTGGCCGGGATGATGTGGTCGGTGGTGATGTTGTCACCCATCTTCAGCAGGGCCGGCCCCTCGATGTGGGCGCCGAGCTGGTCTTTCAGCGGCACGTCGCCGATGTTCGGCCCCTTTATCAGGTCGTCGTCGACGGACTCCTCGGGCCGGATGATGTCGGCGTCGCCCTCGCCGTAGCCCGGCGAGTAGCCCGAGCCCATCTCGAAGCCGGGCGCCTCCAGCCCGTCGAGCTCGTCGGCGAGGTCCCGCGGGTCGACGATCTCGCCCGCGAGCGCCGCCGCCGCTGCCACCTCTGGCGAGCAGAGGTAGACCGAGTCGTCCTCGATTCCCGACCGGCCCTCGAAGTTGCGGTTGAACGTCCGGAGCGACACCGAGTCCGAGGCCGGGACGTGACCGATGCCGATACACGCCCCGCAGGTGGCCTCCGAGAAGTTGACGCCGGCGGCCATCAGCTCGGCGGTCCAGCCGTTTCGCGCCAGCATCTCCGAGGCCTGCTTCGACCCCGGCGCGACGATCATCTCGGTCCGGCGGTCGATCTGCTGGCCCGAGAGCATCTTCGCCGCGGGGAGGATGTCCTCGTAGGCGCCGTTCGTACAGGAGCCGACGATCACCTGGTCGACGTCGGTGCCGGCAGCCTCGCCGACCGGCATCACGTTGTCCGGCATCGAGGGCGCGGCGATCAGCGGCTCGATCGCCGAGAGGTCGACGACGATCTCGTCCGCGTAGTCGGCGTCCTCGTCGGGAGCGAGCGCGACGTGTTCGTCGCCGCGGTCGAACTTCTCCAGCCACCCGCGGGTGTGCTCGTCCGTCGGGAAGATAGAGGAGGTGGCGCCGAGCTCGGTCCCCATGTTCGTGATGGTCGTCCGCTCGGGGATAGAGAGCGTCTCGACGCCGGGGCCGGTGTACTCCAGTACCTTCCCGACGCCGCCCTTGACCGAGAGCCGGCGGAGCAGCTCGAGGATGACGTCCTTCGCGGTCGCCCACTCGTCTAGCTCGCCCTCCAGCCGGACGTTTACGACCTCCGGCATCTCGACGTAGTAGGCGCCGCCGCCCATCGCGACGGCGATGTCGAGGCCGCCGGCGCCGATCGCCAGCTGGCCGAGCCCGCCCGGCGTCGGGGTGTGGCTGTCGGAGCCGAGCAGGGTCTTGCCGGGCGCGGCGAAGTTCTCCTTGTGAACCTGGTGGCAGATGCCGTTGCCGGGCTGCGAGAAGTACGCGCCGTAGGTTCCCGCCGCCGAGCGGAGGAACCGGTGGTCGTCGGTGTTCTTGAAGTCGAACTGGTAGGTCTGGTGGTCGCAGTACTGCGCGGCGAGTTCGGTCTGGATCTCGTCCAGCTCCAGCGCCTCGAACTGGAGCCAGACCATCGTGCCAGTCGTGTCCTGTGTCAGCACCTGGTCGACCTCGATCCCGATCTCCTCGCCGGGCTCGAGGTCGCCTTCGACGAGATGGTCGTCGAGGATCTGCTCCGTGAGCGTCTGTCCCATAGCGACCGAATCTCCATCGTCCACCGGGATAAATCCCGCGCGGTCGGCTTTCGACGGCCCAGCGGCGCGGTCGCGGGTCTCAGGCGCCGCTCGCGCCGTCCTCCTCCAGCCGCTCGCCCTGATAGCTCCCGTCGTACGTCTCCTCGTGGCCGGCGCGGGCGAGGACGAACTGCGCGACCCGGGCGCCGCGCTCGACGTGCACCTCGCTGTGGACCTGCAGGAGCCCCTCGCCCCGTCCCTCGTAGCCGGCGTCCCAGACGGCGGTGTCGATGGTCGCGCCGCTGCGCATCAGGCTGGAGCGCGGGAGGACGAACCCGACGTGACCCTCGGGGACTGCCACCCGCTCGGCGTACGTCGCGGCGTACCCGCCCGGGCCGAGGCGGTAGTCGCCGTCTGTGGCCGCGAGGGGCTCGCGGGCGCCGAGCTGCTTGTCGTCCCGCCCGATCCGTCCCGGCTCGACGAACCGCTCGACGCCGTCGAGCGTCAGGTCGACGCCGTTCGGCTGTACCTGCTCCTCGGTCACCGGCGAGACGTGGTCGGCGACGACCGCTCCGGCGCGGAACACGCTCGTGGGGCGCGGCGACGGTACAAAGCCGTGTCGGCCCCGCTCGTCCTCCCGACGAGCCGCCACGGTCGCCGCCCTCGTCGCTGTGCAGCCGGCGTGACGGGCCCGTCGTGTCCACGACGTGTCGGAGCGCCCGGCGCTCCAGTCGCGCGACGCCGGCTCCCGCGGGCCGCGCCACGGACGGCACCCCCTCGGGGTGTTCGCGAACGCCCGTCCTGCCCGGTCCACCGGCAGCCGTGGCGAGCGCTCTGCGCGCCCCCGGGCACACGGTGTCGGTACGGGCACTCTCGCCGGTGGACAGAGCGGAGACGCCGGATCGACGGTCGAGCCGACGCGGGGACGACGGCGGCTCCGGAGAGACGAGCGCGCGGTCCCGGGCGAGTACACCGCGTGTGCGTCGGGTGGGCAGCGGGCGACGACGCTGTCCGGTCGAGTCGCCACGAGAGTGTCTGCATTCCGAGCCCAGGTGATAGTCCGCGGAATCCAGCGGTCGGGGTTGTCGAAGCGACCCTGGACTGCTCCGCGAGACACGACTGCGCCGGCTACCGGCACACCTCGTTCGTGCTCGTGTGGCACGCGGGGATCCGTGTCGGGGCAGTCTGCGGAATCGGCCTCCACCCACGAGGGTGGTACCTCGACGTGGGTCGGCTCCGGCGCGGCATGGCAGACATCCGACGCACGCGCCGCCGGTTGGGCTGGCGTTCTCGGGGGTGAGTAGGCAACAGCTCGTCGGTCCGGGTGCCAGTCGTGTCCCCGTTCCGCCGTGTGGCAGTTCCCTCGGTCACCACCCCGGTTCGCCCGGAGAGCCATCCGTGAGAGGATCGTTCCCGACCGACCCCACGGCAAGAACGTTGTTGACGTCTGTGTCGCACTGTTCGTCGGAGCGCTCTCTGTCGCGTCAGCCGGGCCGTATCTGCACACCGGACAGGCCCGACAGCGGGTGCCGAAAAATCACACTCTGATAGGTCGGTTATGAGTCGATGTTGGTGACTTCAAGATACACCTTCTTTCCGGAGCCGTCCCCGAACAGCGGCTCTATCCTAAAGTATCCAAAGCTCTCGGGTGGCGAGTCGACGACGTCGTACGCGATCTTTATCTGATCTCCCTTGCTGGCGTTTTGTGTCTTGTATACGTATCCGACGCCGACGTTTACCTCTCCACCTGTAGGGATAGTTGCCGCCGGATTCATCGGTTCGTACGACCCGTCGATACTGTGATCTCGGTTACTGTTGGCCGTACTAGATGAGCCGCTTCCAGCCCCGGAGATCTCTACCTCGGAGTCTCTCTTGTCGGGACCGTCATTACCCTTCTTCGCCTTTTTCGATAACGTACTGCGTCCCCCGCTATTTCCGTTTGAATCGTACGCGGGTCCGAACTTCGTGAGCGTAATCGAATCACAGTTTCCGCTATTGGTCAGATCGAAGCTGAGGAGGTACCTGTCACTACCCCCGCTTGCGGTGGTGTTCGTGACACAGTTCGACTGGTTTCCGCCGGTGAAGTTGATCGCTCCGCTCGCCGCAGTCACGTCGAACCCGGCGCGACCGTCTTCACCGACAGCGTTGCGTCCGTCCTTGTCGGCAACCTGACCACGTCCCGTCGAGACGTTGACGGTCAGGTTCTGATTCGTATCCGAGTTTGGAACCCGACTGTTGTACCGATCACGGACCGCCAAGGTCACGTCTTCGCCGGTCTGCGCCGTTTCTCGTCAGGTACGCCGGTTCGGTGGTGTGAGTATCGGGGCCGACTGCCACCCGTGCCGTGTGTAGCCGGTACGTGACACCCGGCTCGGGCGTGAGTGTGACCCTCTCGGGACCGGGCTTCGTCGCGTCGGTCACGTACGCGCTGTCGTTGCCCGTCTCTGCGTCCGGGTCGTACCGCGGTCCCAGCAGTTCGACGTGCTGCTGTTCGCCGAGTGTCGACGGAACCGTGACCGTCACACTGCCGTCGCTCGCGTTCGTCACCGTCGTCGCGTCTGTCGACGTGCTCACCGACTGTGGGGTGAGCGAGACGCTCCGGAGCTGTGCGCGTGAGACGTTACCGCCTACCGACACGGTGTAGAGTTCGTTCTGCCTGACGAGCGCCTGCTCGGTGACCGGTGTGGTGTTCCCGTTTCGGTGCTCGCTGACCAGAACACCTGCTTGGTACGTGGTCGTTGGCGCACTCCGGTAGACGCTGTATCCCGGGCTATAGGAGATGGAGTTCGTCTCCGAGACGTAGCTCCCGTTCAGGTAGTCGCGTGTCTCGCCGTTCGTCGCCGTCACGCCGGCTACGCGCACCGTCCGGGAGGTATCGGTCTGAAGCGAGCCCTGTGCCGGTGGCGGATTGACCAGAAAGACACGTGTCGGGTACGTCGTGCCCATCGTGATATCGGCCGTCTGGACGCCTTCGGACGTGCCAGCCCGGAGGATGGTGTTGCGCAGCTCTGACAGGTCGTTCTGTACCGTCAGGCTGTGTTTGAAATCGACACGCTCGTTCTCCGCCGGCACGACCTGCGTCTGTACGACAGTCGGTCCAAGTACGAAGATTCCGAGAAGCAGTATCGCGCCGAGCTGCAGCGTCTGGCCACGAGTGCTCTCGTGAAACTCCATACTGTTGTGGCGTCGATCAGCAGGAGATACATCTCCGAACCAGTTATCAGATACTGTACTCGTGGCGGGCCCAGTCTGGACCGAGTTC
>JAQCMY010000081.1 GCA_028274865.1 Haloferacaceae archaeon
ACGTTCGTCCAGCCGCCCCGCTCGATCCGGGCCCGGGCGCGGTCGAGAACGCCTGTCGAGACGTCAAGGCCGATCACGGTCCCGCCAGGACCGACGCGGTCGCGCAAGAGCGGGAGGTTCGCGCCCGTCCCACACCCCATCTCGACGACGACGTCGCCGCGGTCGGGGTCGAGCGCGTCGACGACCCGCTCGCGGAGCCCCGCCACGAGCGGGGCGTCGGTCGCGATCCGGTCGTACAGTTCGGCGTAGCGCGTGTAAAACGCCGCCGCGCCGGGCTCGGTCATCGGTCGTCTCGGGCGCCGGGAGGGCTGCCCGTCGGTTCTGGCGGTCGGCGGCGAGGACGGAACCTGACGGCGTTCCGGATCATTCTCGGGTCACGGTGAGGTCGTCGTCGACGACGAATCGGGTGCCGTCCGGCGTCTCGTAGGCGAGCCGGCCGTCGCGGCTCGTCACCGGCCACGACATCGCCGCGGCCATGCGGTCCCAGCCGGGCTCGAGGCCGCGATCCCCGAAGAACGCCGCCATCGGTTCCTGGTCGTCGGTCGCCGAGAGCGGGTGGGCGAGCCGCCGCTGGCCACAGAAGCCACACGACAACCGGACCAGGCCGTCGTGGCGCACGTGAGAGAATCCGACCGCCGTGCCGGGTCGTGTCTCGTCGTCGGGGGGGAACGTCACCGTCACGTCGCGGCCGCAGTTCGGGCAGAACCCGTCGCCCATCGCCCGAAAGTAGTGTGCCAGCCGCCGGTGAGACCGCTCGAACGCGGTCGAGATGCCGACTTCCGACACTCCGGACGGCGGGTACGCGAGCGCCGAGAGCGTCCCCTCGGGGACGAGCGGATGGTCGACCAGACCCTCACACTCACGGCACCGCACCAGCAGGTAGCCGGCGTCGTACGACGCCTCTACGTCGCCCCCACACCGGTAGCATTCGGCGTCGACCGGCTCGGCCTCGACGGCCGGGTCGGCCGCGAGGGTACGGGTCCGCCGCAGACGAACGACCTTCCGTCCGGGCTCTGCGAGCCGGTACCCGTCGTCGGTCTTCGTGACGAACCAGTCCGTGAGCTTGTCGAGGTGGTAGTTGAACCGGCCGCTGTCTTCGACGCCGACGTCGGATTTGACCGCCGAGTAGGCCGCGTCGCTCGCGAGCGGCCCCGGTTCGACGGTCCGTTCGTACAACGAGTCGAGAATCGCGAGCCGAACGTGGTTGTCGAGCAGCGAGAACGCGAGGGCGTCCCGCGGACGAGCCGCGGCGATCTCTTCCATTCACCGATACGTATCAATGAGCGTGTATATGTATTTTGATTCACCTGACATATTGCTGGCCTCCGGACCGGCTCGTCGGCACTTCGGCGGGTCACACCGCGGGCCAGCGGCACGGATCGGTCTGTCGTGATCGTCCCAGATCGTTTTGGCGGATCGTCGGGTATCGGCGGTCAAAACGGCTCGACCCGGCGTGTAACGTCGCTGTCGCTCCAGGAGGCGACCGGGTGGCTTTTTGCGGCCCTCCGTCGAACGAGGGGTATGCGAAACGCCAAGATCGTCTGTACGCTGGGTCCGGCGTCGGACGACCACGACACGGTCCGCGGTCTCGCGGACGCCGGCATGTCGGTGGCCCGACTCAACGCCAGCCACGGGACGACCGCCCACCGCGAGCGGGTCATCGAGCGGATCCGCGACGTCGACGACGCGACCGACGACCCGCTCGCGGTGATGGTCGATCTGAAAGGGCCGGAGGTGAGGACCGCCGAACTCGACGAGCCGAT
>JAQCMY010000085.1 GCA_028274865.1 Haloferacaceae archaeon
GGGGATACCCGGCCCGTCGTCCTCGACGTAGAACCCGTCGTCCAGGCCGCCGACCGTGACGGTCACGTCGTCGCCGCCGTGTTCGACCGCGTTTCGAACGAGGTTCACGAACAGCTGGTGGAGACGGCTCTCGTCGGCGCGGACCGTCCGGTCGACGTCGGTGACGAGCGTGGCGTCGGCAGTCTGGACGTGCTCCCAGCAGGACGCCACCAGCGCCGCGAGGTCGACCGGCTCGGGGTCGGTGACGGAGTCACCCGCACGGGCCAGCGTCAGGAGGTCGTCGATCAGGGCCGACATGCGGTCGAGGGCGCGGTCGACCTGCACCAGGTGGTCGCTGTGGTGGTCGTCCATCGCGAGCGACAGCCGCCCGTCGGCCACGTTCAGCGGATTCCGGAGGTCGTGTGAGACGACGCTGGCGAACTGGTCCAGCCGCTCGTTCTGCCGCTCGATCGTCCGTTCGTACTCCTTTCGCTCGGTGATGTCGGACGCGACTCCGCACGTCGCGTACGGGTCGCCGTCCTCGAACAGCGGGGTGATACGCGTCAGGAACGTCCGCGTCCCGTGCTCTGTCTCGACTGTCTCCTCGACCTCGACGGGCCGGCCCTCCGATATCGCCCGTCTGTCGTTTGTTCGAAACTGCGCCGCGGTCTCGGACGAGAGTAGCTGCTCGGGAGCCGCTCCGGAGACGTCCACGTCCTCGTCGATGCCGAACATCGCGCGAAACGCCTCGTTCACCAGCACGAACCGGCTGTCGGCGTCCCGGATCCAGATCGCCGCCTCGACGCCGTCGAGTACCCCCTGTAGCTGTCTCGTCCGCTCGCGGAGCGAGTGCTGCGCCGTCCGTGCGCTGCGGGCCTCCATCCGTGCGCGGGCGGTCTGGTAGCCCGCGACCACGCCCGCAATGGCGCCTGCCTCGGCTGCGATCAGGAGCGGGAAGACGGCCTCGGCGACGGCACGCCCCTCGAAGAGCCGAACGAGTATCGAGAGTCCCGTGACCGCCACGAACAGGACGGCACCGGCGAGACACCACACGAGAACCTGCCGGCGGTCCTCCGGGGAGAGGTCGGCGCCGCCGAGGCGGTACCCGGCGTACACGAGTCCGAGCGCCAGCGGGACGTCCAGCGCAGCCGCGAGCAGCGGACCGACCACGCCGGCGGCGGCGACCTCGGCCCCGTGGTGGGCAACAGCGACGAGCAGCAGCGCTGCCCCCAGCCCCGCGACGAGTGCCGCAGCGTTCGGTCGAAGACGACGGCTTAGCAACCCCTGAGACAGTAACAATCGTGTCATTTTATATGTTCCCGTTCGTCGACAGCCGGGGCCGCGGATTCCGGGCCTGAACCGCCGGAGTTCGGAGCGCCCGCCCGAACAGCGGCGGGTCGAACGCGTCTGCTGGGACGCCCCGTCGACGGTGGCCGTGACCTCGTCGCCGTCGAAGGGCCCAACGGAGAACTCGCCGACCGACCCGTACGTGTCTGCCGACCGCTCCCTGAGCCGCGAAGAGAACGTCCTGACGGAGATTTGAACTCCGGTCCCTGGCTCCGCAAGCCAAGAGGATAGTCCACTACCCTACCAGGACTACCTCAACAGACCCGGCGGCGACCTAAGACCGTTACGGTCCGGGGCCGGCGTCAGGTCGAACTGGAGGGCACGTCGGCGAGTGGTGTCCAGACGGCCGGGCGGGTCGCCGGCGTCGCCGTCGTCGTGTTCGTCGCGGTCGGATTCGCGCAGGTCCGGGCGTTGTGCGGCGACGACGGTCGCGAGAGACGGACGAACTGCCGGGGGTGTGGCGCCAGAACGGCGGTCGACGCGCGCCGGTGCGACCGCTGTGTCGAGCGGTCGAAGCGCGCCGACGAAAACGCTTAACCGCGATTCCGAGCGTACAAGATAGCAGGAGTATGGGAGCCATCGAGGACGTCTACGAGGACCTCGAGGCGGACGTCAGCCGCGACGAGTTCGAGGCCTCGGTCCACGAGAAGGTAGCAGAGATGGACGGGCTCGCGGACGAGGAGACGGCGGCGATGCTCGTCGCCCACGAGCTGCAGGAGTCGGGTGGCGAAGTCGAGGGCGTCGCGGACGTCGACCCGGACATGGACGAGGTGAAGTTCGTCGCGAAGGTGACGGGCGTCGGCGAGGTGCGGACGTTCGAGCGAGACGGCGACGACCCGGACGGGAAAGTCGCGAACGTCGAGGTGGCAGACGAGACTGGCCGGGTCCGGGTGAGCTTCTGGGACGACCTCGCGGAGGGCGTCGAGCGCGGCGAACTCGAGCCCGGCGAGGTGCTCAAGATAAAGGGCCGCCCGAAGGAGGGGTACGCCGGCGTCGAGGTGAGCGTCGACCGGGCCGAGGTCGACGAGGACGCCGAGGTCGACGTCCAGGTGAAAGACGTCTACCGCGTCGAGGACCTCTCGCTCGGCCTCTCGGACGTGAACCTCCGCGGGCGCGTGCTGGCCACCGACGACGTCCGGACGTTCGACCGCGACGACGGCTCCGAGGGCCGGGTGTCGAACCTCACGCTCGGCGACCCGACGGGCCGAGTCCGGGCGACGCTGTGGGACGAGCGCGCGCCCCGGGCGACGGAGCTCGCCGAAGGGACGTCCGTCGAGGTGGTCGACGGCTACACCCGCGAGCGGAACGGCGAGCTCGAGCTCCACGTGAGTTCGCGCGGCGCCGTCGAGGCGGTCGACGACGACGTCGAGTACGTCCCCGAGACGACCGACGTCGAGTCGGTCGAGCTCGGCGACACCGTCGACCTCGCGGGGGGCGTGATCGAGACGTCGGACGTCCGCACCTTCGAGCGCGACGGCGGCGGCGAGGGCCAGGTCCGGAACGTCCGCCTGCGCGACGAGACGGGCGACATCCGCGTGGCGCTGTGGGGCGACCACGCCGACGCGGACGTCGACCTCGGCGACCACGTCGTCGTGACCGACGTCGAGATAGAGGACGGCTGGCAGGACGACCTCGAGGCGTCGGCGAACTGGCGCTCGACCGTCTCCGTCGTCGAGCGGGAGGCGTCGGCCGGCGGGGAGACAGACGACGCGACCGACGCCGGCGACGACGCAGCCGCCGGGAGCGACCTCTCCTCGTTCGCGGACGGCGGCACCGCGACAGAGACGGTCGACGGGCCGTCGGACGGCGAGGAGACCACGTTCACCGGGACGGTCGTCCAGACGGGCGACCCGGTCGTCCTCGACGACGGGGAGCAGACCCGGAGCGTCGAGGCGGACGAGCGCCTCCAGCTCGGCGAGCAGGTGACCGTCCGCGGCCGACTCCGCGACGGTCGGATCGACGCGGACGAGGTGACGCGCTGAGTCGACGGAAAGCGTTATACGACACACGAACCCCTCTCGTGGCATGAGCGTCGAGCTACCGTTCGCCCCGGTCGACGAGATCATCCGTCGGAACGCGGGTGACCTCCGGGTGAGCGCCGGCGCCGCCGAGGAGCTCGCCCGGCGCATCCAGCGCCACGGCGCGGCGCTGGCAGTCGACGCCGCCGAGCGCGCGACCGCCGACGGTCGAAAGACCCTGCGGGCCGCCGACTTCGACGTCGAGCGGACCGTCGACCGCTCCGACCTGACACTGCCGGTCGCGCCCGTCGACCGGATCGCCCGGCTCGACGTCGACGACCGCTACCGCGTCTCGACCGACGCCCGGGTCGCGCTCGCGGGCGTCCTCGAGGAGCACGCCGACGGCGTCGCCGCCGCCGCCGCGGTCCTCGCCCGCCACGCGGACAGGCGGACGGTCCAGGCCGAAGACGTCGAGACCTACTTCGCGCTGTTCGACCCGGTCGAGCGAGAGCCCCCCACGCCAGAGCCGCCGTAACGAGGCCGTCTGATGCGCTACGGCTACAGCGAGGCCTGTCTGGCTCACGACACCGGCGAGCGCCACCCGGAGTCGCCGGACCGTCTGCGGGCGATCCGGCAGGTGCTCGCTCGCCGCCACGGCGTCGACTACGTCGAGGCCGACCCGGCGGCACGCGCCGAGACCGAGGCCGTCCACGACCCCGGCTACCTCGACCAGATCCACGAGTTCTGCGACGCCGGCGGCGGCGAGTGGGACCAGGACACCTTCGCCTGCGAGTCGACGTGGGACGCCGCACTCGCCGCCGCCGGACAGGCCCGCTGGGCCGCGCTCCGCGCCCTCGACGGCGACGACGGCCGGCAGACGCCGTTCGCGCTCGGCCGCCCGCCGGGACACCACGCCGTCGTCGACGACGCGATGGGGTTTTGCTTCCTGAACAACGCCGCCGTCGCCGCGGAGGCGGCCCTCGACGCCGGCGCCGACCGGGTGACGGTGTTCGACTGGGACGTCCACCACGGCAACGGCACACAGGACCTCTTCTACGACCGTGCGGACGTGTTCTACGCCTCCGTCCACGAGACCGGGCTCTACCCCGGCACCGGCGGGATGGACGAGACGGGCGAGGGCGCGGGCGAGGGCTGGACCTGTAACCTCTCGCTGTCTGCGGGCGCCGACGACACCGACTACCTCGCCGCCGTCGACCGGGTGATCGCGCCGCTGGTCCGTCGGCACGGCTCCGACCTGCTCCTCGTCAGCGCCGGCTTCGACGCGCACCGCAACGACCCGATCTCGCGGATGCGCCTCTCGACGGAGGGGTTCGCGGTCCTCGCCAGCCGGATGCGCGAGGCCGCCGACGCCGCCGGCGCCGGCCTCGGGTTCGTCCTCGAGGGGGGGTACGGGCTGGAGACGCTCTCGGAGGGCGTCGCCGCCGTCCACGAGACGTTCGACGGGCGGACGCCGGTCGTCCCGGACGGCGACCCGGACGACGGGGTGACCGACCTGCTGGACCGCGCACGCGACCGCCACGGGTTCTGAACGGGACGACGGACCGCTACACCCGTGGCTCGAAGTACCGTGCCAGCGCGCGTCCGAACTCGTCGGCGAGCGCCGCGACCGCCTCGCCGGAGACGACCTCGTACCCCTCGCGGAGCGCCGTCTCGACGTGGGCGCCGAGGGCGACACCGAACAGCGCGTCGCTCTCGAGCAGCGCCGCCGGCGTCGTGTGCTCGCGGGGGCGCTCGACGACGTAGCGGCTGCCGTCGAGGAACGGGCCGTAGGTGTCGGAGTCGTCGGCGTGGGCGTCGAGAAAGCCCGCGGCGTGGTCCGCGACGGCGACCGGCGGCCCCTCGTGACGGTCGACTGCGGCGACCTCGCCGGTCGCGCACTCGACGAACAGGACGGCGCGGTCGTCGGCGAACGCCGCGGCGCGAACGGGGGCGAAGCCGGCACGGTCGAGCGCCGACCGGACGCCACGGCGCGACCGGCGGAGCTGCGGGTAGAGCTGGTCGTCGACGAGGGCCGGCGCGTCGAAGACGACGGCGACGGGGGTCGTCCCGCGGCGGTCGACGTGGTCGCGGACGGCGTCGGCGCCGAGCGGCGCCGGCGGGTCGCGGACGAACGCCTCGACGCGGGGGTCGTCACGGACGTCGCGGGCGTGGTGCTGGAGCCGTGCAGCCTGCTCCGCCGCGGTGACGGCGGCGACGTTCCGCTCCGGGTCGGTCGGGTCGACGACGACGAGCGGGTCGTCGAACTCGGCGGTCCCGTGGTCGGCGGGGTCGTACCGCACCGGCGGGCGCCAGCCGCTCGCTGCCGCGACGAGCCCGGAGAACCCCCCGTGTTCGAGGACGAGCAGCTCGGTCAGGTAGCCCGAGAACCCGCGCGTCCGGAGGTCGCTGCCGTACGCGCCGAGCGCGGAGAGAAACTGCTTCGCGACACGGACGTCCGCGGTCAGGCCGCCGAGCCGCCCGTCGAGCCACGCCGTGTGAAACGGCGTCCGGTCGACGGCGGACCGCGCCTCGGTCGCGGCCCCGACGTCGTAGCAGGGGACCAGGTCGACGTCGAACCCGTCGACGGTCCCGGTGACGTACGGGTGTTCGGCGTACTCCTCGCGCCCGTCGGGCAGGACGTCGTGGCCGACGGCCAGTCCGAGCCGTTCGAGCTCCTCGCGCGGCAGGTCGGGCGGGAGACGGACGAACAGGTCGATATCGCGGCTGCCCGCGAGCCACGTGTCCCGGGCCGTCGAGCCGACGCGCACGACGTCACCGTCGACGCCACGGTCCGCGAGCGCCCGTCTCGCGCGCTCGGTCAGGCGGTCCGCGACCGTCTCGAGGCGCTCGCGCTCGGCGGCGTCCGGGCGAACCCGGTCGTCGACCCGCTCGACCACTCGCTCGAGATTCGTCACCGCGGCCCCCGGCTGGCGTGTGCGTCCATACCCGGCCTCGGCGCCGCAGCGCCGAGTGGGTGTCGGTCCCGGCGCGGAAACGAAGCGCTTAATCGGGCAACCTCGCTACCTCCGGGCGGGCCGAAGTAGCTCAGTTGGTAGAGCGCCTCGCTGTTAACGAGGCGGTCCCAGGTTCGAGTCCTGGCTTCGGCGCCTCCTCGCGGAAGGAAACCGACAAGAGCC
>JAQCMY010000231.1 GCA_028274865.1 Haloferacaceae archaeon
CCATCCTGCGGAATATACTGAGACATGGCCGAAACGCGGAAGGTGCAGGTCACGGGTGGGTCGACGTACACCGTCTCTATCCCGAAGGGGTGGGCGACCGACAACGGCGTCAGCGCGGGGAGCGAGGTCGCGTTCTACCCGGAGGGTGACTCGCTGTTCCTGACGCCGCAGACGGGCGACGAGCACACCGAAGGGACACTGGACGTCAGCGACCTGTCGGGCGAGGAGCTCCGCCGCGCGGTGATGACGATGTACGTGAGCGGGTTCGACATCATCGGCTTGGAGAGCGGGCGGATCACGACCGACCAGCGCCGGACGATCCGCGAGTCGACACAGGGGCTGGTCGGCCTCGAGGTGCTGGAGGAGACCCGGGACCGCGTGGTGATTCGGGACCTGCTCGACTCCTCGGAGCTGTCGATCTACAACGCCGTCACCCGGATGCGGCTGATCGCGCTGTCGATGCTCGGCGACGCCGTCGAGGCGCTGGCGGAGGACGACGCCGACCTCGCGGCGGACGTGATCCAGCGCGACGACGACGTCGACCGGCTCTGGCTCGTCGTCTCGCGCATCTTCCGGGCGACGATCCGGACGCCGAAGGCCGCCGAGGAGCTCGGCGTCCCGCGGGAGGTCTGTTTCGACTACCACTCCGCCGCCCGCCAGCTCGAGCGCGTCGCCGACCACGCCACGAAGGTCGCCCACCTCACCCGGGAGTTCGAGGGGACGCCGCCCGAAGACGTACGAGCGGCGCTCGAGGAACTACACGACGACGCCGTCGGGGTCGTCGAGCGCGGGATGGACGCCCTGTTCGTCGACGACAGCGCCGAGGCGACCCGACTCGCGAACGACGCCCGCGAGTCGGTCCCCGGCATCGACGCTCGTGCCCGCGAGATCGACCCGCTCCTGCGTGATCTGGACCCCGCACGGGCGCAGATGCTCGGCCTCGTCGTCGACTCGCTGTCCCGCGCGGCGGACTACGGGGGCAACGTCGCCGAAACCGCGCTCCAGAAGGCCGCGCCGACGCCGTAGGCGCGGGCCGCTCCCTGTGGTCGCGCCCCGCGCTACTCCTCGATCAGCACCGCGTTCACCTGTCCGGTCTGGCCCGGCCGCGAGGTGACCCGCGCCCGGCCCGCGCTCGTCTCGACGACCGCGCCCTTCGTGACGATGTTCCGCCGGACGTAGTTCGGGTTCGCGGGGTTCTCGACGACGTCCTCGACCGTGGCCTCGGCTGTCTCGCCGCCGTCGGCCACCTGCGCGACGTTCGTCGACAGCGCACGGGTCTTCGTCGTGTCGCCGCGCGCGTCGACGGTCCGCAGGCGCGGCTCGCCGACCGTCGTCTCGGTGGGGTCGCGACCGAGCTGGTGGCGCTTTTTCTTCCGCGAGCGGACCCGTCGCCCGCCCGTCCGCTTCCGCGTCGAGGGGCCCTGATCCTTCATACGTCTACGTCTCCCGGGTGAGCACTTGAACCGTGCGATCGGACCGTCCGGGACGCAGAACTAAGCCCTCCCCGCGAGAGCGGCGAGCCATGGACGGGAGCGACGGACACACGTGAGTCTCGAGGCCGCCGTCGCCGTCCCCTTTCGCGACGCGGGCACCGACCGCGTCGGCGAGGGGCGGTTCGTCGTCGCGCTGTCGCTCGACCGCGACTGGTTCTCGCCGGACCAGGCGAAGCGCGTCGTCGACGTCGCCGCGGGCCGGGGGCTGCTCGAACGCGACGGTACCGACGTCGTCGCGCGGTTCGACCCCGGCGACGTGCCGGTGCCCGACGACTTCCGGCCCGACGAGTCGGTGCTGCGCGAACAGTCGGCGTTCGAGCGCGTCCTCGACGCCCTCGTCGACGCCGGCCACGAGAAGCAGGCCGCCGTCGCCGCGGTCAACAGCCGCCAGCGGGCGCTCGGCGTCACCCCCGAGGCCGCCGCGGTGCTGTACGCCCGCGCGAACGGTGTCGACGTCGGCCCGGCAGCCGAGCGCGTCCGCCGCGACCTCCGCGAGGGGGCCGACTGACTCTTGTCCCCGCCCCTCCTCGACTGCCTGTGACGCTCGACCCGGTCCACGTCGAGGGCATCGCCGACCTCGCGAGCGCCATCGCCCGCACCGTCGACGACGCCGACCACCCCGACCTCGCCCGGACGGTCTGGGACGAGTACCTCCCGCTGTACGACGACGGGCCGGTCGTCGAGACGCTCGGCGAGAAGCGCTTGCGCGCCGCGGACCTGGAGGACGCGGCGCTCTCGGCCCCGCCGTTCGAGACGGTCCACGGCGTCGACTCCGGGACGATCAACCCGACGACGTTCCGCAACGGGCTCGTCGTCGACGTCGCACAGGCGGCGATGGCGGCGGTTCCCTCGGACCTCGACCTCCACCGCGCGCGCCACCTCGTCGCGACCGTCCACGCGAGCGACGCGACGCTCTCGTTCGGCGAGGACTGGGACACCTACGACGACGGCTACTCGCGCCGCCGGGTGCTCCACGCGCCCCGTGTCTCGCGGTTCGCCGAGGGCGTCGTCCACGCGCTCTCGCTCTCCCTCGCCGAGTCCACCCACGCGCTGTACCACGCGAACGTCGTCTCCGACCTCCTCGTCCTCGACGGGCCGCTCTACCCGACGGAGCTGCTGTCGTGGCGCGAGCGCGAGCGCGAACTCGCGGCGCTGGCCGAGGCGGCGACGCCACGCGCGGTCGTCGAGAACTACGTCCGGCTCGTCGAGGCGTTCGTCGAGCGCGACGTCCCCGTCGTCGGGTTCGTCAAGACGGCGACTGGCACGACGGTGACGAGCGCGCTCCGGGACCGGGGCGTTCGCTCGCCGTGGCCGGACGACGCCGCGCTGTTTCGCCGCCTCCTGGAGCGCCGCGAGGACGGCGAGCGCCTGACCGACCGTCTCACGTTCACCTCGTGGCTCGTCTCCCGGGGGGGCACAGACGGGACGTTCGCGGCGACGGGCGACGCCTTCGGCGTCGAACGCCGCCTCGACCCGGCGGCGTACGAGGTGGCGACGCTGTACGTCTACGACCCGCGGGTCGACGTCTGCTACCGTGTCGAGGCGCCCCGCGCCGCAGTCGCCGACCGGACGGACCGCGACGCGCTCACCAGACAGGTCATCCACGACGTGGCCGTCGGGCGCGGGCCGCCGCCCGCCGTGGAGAAGGCAGACGAACTCGCACGAATCGGACGCGCGGAGAAGGTGTCGCTCCGCCGGAAGTTCGAGCAGCGCCTCGACAGCGAGCGGGTGCGGACCTACGACGAGGTGCGGTGGGAGGAGTAGCGCGGGGCGTCGAACGAACCGAGACGGCCCGCGAGGCGGAGCGGGGCGAGAGACGAGCCGCGGACCCCCTCTCCGCCTCAGACCGCAGCCGGGTCGGCGGCTGCGTCTGTCTCGACCCGTTCGACCTCGACCCGAACGTCGTCGCCGGGGACGCCGACGCGCGCGAACTGCGTCCGGACGTGCTCGCGGGCCGCCGCGAGCGCCGCCGTCCGCGAGTCGAACCCGCGTGGCATCGGCGACTCG
>JAQCMY010000099.1 GCA_028274865.1 Haloferacaceae archaeon
CGTCTCCCGGGTTTCGACGACCGCCACGCCCAGCCGGAGCCCGCTGACGGGGAAGCCGAACAGCACGCCCTGCGCGTAGTTCCAGGTGAGGTGGAGGCCGAGCGGGATGGCCAACTCGCCCGTGAGCGCGTAGCCCGCGGCCAGGAAGAGGCCCGCGAGACCGATGGTGGCCGTGCTGGCGGCGGTGGCGCTCGGGTTGCCGGCGTGCAGCAGGCCGAACAGTGCCGACGTGGCGAGCACCGCGCCCCCGAGCGCGACGGAACCGCCGACGGGGCCGACCCGGAGCCCCTCGGCGAGGTTCGTCAGGAGATAGCCCCGGACGGCGAGCTCCTCGGCGACAGAGACGGCGGCGAAGAGGACCAGATAGCCGACGGCGAGCCCGACCGCGGAGGCGCCGGCGGCCGTGACGACGAGGCCGGTCACCCGGAACCAGGCCGCGCCGACGCCGACGAGGAAGACCCCCGTCATCAGCGCCAGACCGAGCGCCGCGCCGAAGGCACAGTCGAGCCACCAGTCGCGGTCGAGGTGGAGGCCGAAGTCCGCCAGCCGGCGACGGTCGATGGCGACCCCGGCGATGGCGACGACCGCCGTCACGCCGACGGCCGCGAGTACCGCACCTGCGACCTGCAGGACCGGCCCGGAGTCGATGCCCGGGAGGGGACCGCCCGACCCGCCGCCTGCGAGGAGGTCGACGCCGAGGGCCGCGATCCCGGAGAGCAGGGCGGCGACGACGGCGGTCAGGACGAGTCGGAGGGGGAGCCGCGGCCGCCGCGCCGCGCGGTTCCAGACGACGCTGACGACGGTGGCGACGGCGCGGCTCAGCGGCGCGGGAAGCACGGTCGGATCGAGGCGTGGCGCCCGGAAGAGTGTCCGGGACTCAGGCGCCCTCGACCAGCCGCTCGATCTGCTCCGGCGGGACGGCACCGCGGGCCGCGTAGCCGTCGGAGGCGAACGTCGGGACGCCCGTCACGCCGGCGCCGTGGGCCGCCTCGAACGCGTCGTGCAGCTCCGCGCGCAGCGCCTCGTCGGCCAGCGCCTCGCCCACGGTCTCGGGGTCGAGGCCGGCGTCCGCGGCGATAGCGGTCAGCACGGCCTCGTCGCCGATATCGCGGCCGTCCTCCCAGAGCGCGGCCAGCAGCGCCTCGTCGAACGCGAGCCACGTCTCGTACGGGTCGGCCTGCTGCACGCGGTAGGAGACGACCTGCGCGGGCAGGGAGTCGACCTCCGTCGCGATCTCCAGGGTCATCTCGACGTCGTAGCGCTCCTGTAGCCGGCGGACGTTCTCGCGGGCCTGCTCGAAGTACGACTCGTCCTTCCCGTCGTCGACCGAGTGGTCGATGGAGCCGTCGGGGCGGCGCTTGTTCGACCGGAGGTCGAACGGGTGCCAGTCGATCGCCAGGGGCTCCTCGCGCGTCGCCTGGTAGCGGCGGAGCGACTCGCGGCCGAGATAGCAGAACGGGCAGACGTAGTCCGAGTAGACGGTGATCTCGTCGGGCATACCGTCACGGAACGGGGCGAGACACAAGAGTCCGGAGGGTCGGTGGCGCCGTCATGCACGACCACGGGCGGAGGTTCCGCGGACGGCGCGACCGCCGGGCGTCGGCGGGCATCGACGGGCACGACCGCGCCCGCAACGGGCGGTCCGATACGCTGGGCCGGGCGTCGGGGACGCACCACGAGCCGTTCCGCGGGCCGTGCAGGCCGGCGCCACGGCACGGAAGGGATACGCTCTCACGACGCCTCCCGGTGGCATGG
>JAQCMY010000114.1 GCA_028274865.1 Haloferacaceae archaeon
AACGAGTCCGGAGGAGTGTTCACCGGGAAGCTCCGGGTTCCCGAGGCGCTCACCTTCGACGACGTCCTGTTGCGACCGATGGAGAGCCGGGTGGAGCCGGACGAGGCGGACCTCTCGACGCGCGTCTCGACGAACGTCGAGCTGTCGACGCCGGTCCTCTCGGCGGCGATGGACACCGTCACGGAGGCCGAGATGGCCGTCGCGATGGCCCGTGAGGGCGGGATGGGCGTGCTCCACCGGAACATGCCCGTCGACGACACCGTCGCGGCCGTCGAACGGGTCAAGCGGGCGGACGAACTCGTGATCCGGCGAGCGGACGTCGTCACCGCCGGCCCGGACCAGACGATCGCCGAGGTCGACGAGATGATGGACCGCGAGGGCGTCAGTGGCGCACCCGTCGTCGACGGGGACGACCAGGTGCTCGGTATCATCTCCGGCACCGACATCCGGCCGTACCTCGGCGTCGAGGAGCGCGACCCGGTCCGTGAGGCGATGACCGACGAGGTGATCACGGCCTCGAAGGACGTCGACGCCCGCGAGGCGCTGGAGCTGCTCTACGAGCACAAGATAGAGCGCGTCCCCGTCGTCGACGAGCGCGGCCGGCTCGCCGGTCTCGTGACGATGCAGGGCGTTCTCCAGCGCCGCGAACACACCGACGCGGCGCGCGACGACGACGGCCACCTCGTCGTCGGCGTGGCCGTCGGGCCGTTCGAGGACGACCGCGCCGTCGCCGCCGCCGACGCCGGCGCAGACGCGCTGTTCGTCGACTGCGCGCACGCCCACAACCGGAGTGTCATCGAGAGCGCGCGCGAGATAGCGGCGCGCGTCACGGCGGACGTCGTCGTCGGCAACGTCGGCACCCGCCGGGCCGCGGAGGCGCTCGTCGACTTCGCCGACGGCATCAAGGTGGGGATCGGTCCGGGAAGCATCTGTACCACCCGCGTCGTCACCGGCGCCGGCATGCCACAGATAACCGCCGTCGCGGAGGTGGCCGACGTCGCGAGCCGGCACGACGTCCCCGTCATCGCCGACGGGGGGATCCGGTACTCCGGCGACGCGATCAAGGCTGTCGCCGCGGGCGCGGACGCGGTGATGCTCGGCTCGTACTTCGCCGGCACCGACGAGGCGCCGGGACGGGTCATCACGATGAACGGCAAGCGGTACAAGCAGTACCGCGGCATGGGGAGCGTCGGCGCGATGCGCTCGGGCGGCGGCGACCGCTACCTGAAGGACGACCCCGAGGCGCCCGGCGAGGAGTTCGTCCCGGAGGGAGTCGAGGCCGCGACGCCGTACAAGGGGCCGCTCGCGTCGGAGCTGCACCAGCTCGTCGGCGGGATGCGCTCGGGGATGGGCTACGTCGGCGCCGGGACGCTCCAGGAGTTCAAGCGCCGTGCCGAGTTCGTGCGGGTGTCACAGGCCGGTCAGACGGAGGGCCACCCGCACGACGTGACCATCACCGACGAGGCACCGAACTACAGCCCGGACGGCCAGTGACCGGCGCCGCCAGCGGCCCGGAGCGGCAGCATCCGATGGCCAGCTTGATGTCCCCTCCCGAGAATCACTCGGTACGACCACACCTTCCTCCATGAGTGAACCACGACCGACAGTCGTCGTCGTCGAGGACGAGCCCGACCTTGCCGACCTCTACGCCGCGTGGCTGGAGGACGAGTACGACGTCCACCCGGCGTACTGCGGCGAGGACGCGCTCGAGCTGGTCGACGAGCTCGACGACGTCGACGTCGTCCTGCTCGACAGGCGGATGCCCGACATCTCCGGTGACGAGGTGCTGACGGCGATGGAGGACCGCGAGGTGGACGCCCGTGTCGCGATGGTCACCGCAGTCGAGCCGGACTTCGACATCGTGGCGATGGGCTTCGACGACTACCTGGTCAAGCCCGTCGCGCGCGAGGCGCTGGAGGGGACCGTGTCGAAGCTGCTCCTCCGCGACGAGTACGCCGTGGGGGTGCGCGAGCTGTTCTCGCTCGCGTCCAAGAAGGCCCTGCTGGAGGCCGAGAAGTCCGCCGCGGAGCTCGACGGGAGCGAGGAGTACGCCGAACTCTCCGCGCGAATCGAGGACCGCCGGAGTCGCCTCGACGAGACGCTCGACGAGCTGAGCGAGCAGTCAGACCTGTCGGAGCTCTACCGCGACCTCGACATCGACGACCCTGGCTCCGGCGACGACTGATCGTCGACCGCCGTGGCGACGAACCGCTCGATCCGGGCGAGCGCCTCCTTCAGTTCGCTCATGCCGGTCGCGTACGACACCCGCAGGTGTCCCGCGCCGCCCTCGCCGAAGACGCTCCCGGGGACGAGCGCGACCGACGCGGCCTCGAGGAGCTCCTCGGCGAACGCCTCGTCGTCGCCGTCGAACCCGTCCGGCACCTCCGGGAAGGCGTAGAACGCGCCGGTCGCCTCGAAGCAGTCCATGCCGATCTCGTTGAACCGCGAGACGACGAACCGCCGCCGCCGGTCGAACGCGTCGCGCATCTCCGCGAGGTCGTCCGCACAGCTCCGGAGCGCCTCGAGCGCGGCGTACTGTGCCGTCGTCGGGGCCGAGAGCATCCCGTACTGGTGGACGCGGTTGAGCGCCCGCATCGCGTCCGGCGGCCCGAGCGCGTAGCCGAGGCGGAGGCCCGTCATCGCGTAGGCCTTCGAGAAGCCGTTGACGACGACGGTGCGCTCGCGCATCCCCGGCAGGGAGGCGATCGACGTGTGGTCGTCCTCGTAGGTCAGCGAGGCGTAGATCTCGTCGCTGACCACGAGCAGGTCCTCCTCGCGGCAGAACGCGGCGATCGCCGCCAGCTGGTCGCGCGACGCCGTCGCGCCGGTCGGGTTGTTCGGGTAACAGAGGACGAGCACCGCCGCCTCGTCGGCGCCCGCGTCGCGGAGCGCCTCCGGCGTGAGGACGAACTCGTCGTCGGCGCTCGTCGGCACCGCCAGCGGCTCGCCGCCCGCGAACATCGCGGTCGGGCGGTAGGAGATGTACGTCGGCTCGTGGACGGCGACGGGGTCGCCGGGGTCGACGAACGCGCGCATCGAGGCGTCGACGGCCTCGCTCGCGCCGGCCGTGACGACGATCTCGTCGTCGGGGTCGTACTCCAGTCCCCACGCCTCGACCCTGTCGGCGATCGCCTCGCGAAGCTCGTGCAGGCCCCGGTTGGCGGTGTACGAGGTTCGCCCGCGCTCCAGCGCGTCGATCGCGGCCTCGCGGGCCGCCCACGGCGCCGAGAAGTCGGGCTCGCCGACGCCGAGCGAGATCACGTCGTCGGCCTCCTCGGCCAGCTCGAAGAACCGGCGGATCCCCGACGGCGGGACGCTCGCCACCCGCTCGGAGGGTTCGAACTCGCTCACGGCGACACCGAGAGCCGGTCGTCCTCGTCGGTCCCCTCGAACTCCACCCCGCGGTCCTTGTACGTCTCCATCACGAAGTGTGTCACCGTCTGGGTCACCTCGGGAATCGTCGCGATACGCTCCGCGATGAAGTGCGAGATGTCGTTCATCGACTCGCCGCTGACCGTCGCGGCGAAGTCGAAGTCGCCGGAGACGAGGCGGAGCGACTCCACCTCGGAGAACTTCACCACGCGCCGGGCGACGTCCTCGTAGCTCGTCTCCCGGTCGAGTTCGACGTTCAGCTCCACCTCGGCGGTGACGTAGGGCGCGTCCGTCTCGTCCCAGTCGACGACTGCCTGGTACCCCCGGACTACGCCGTCCTCCTCGAGCGCCGACAGCGCCGCCGCGGCGCGGTCCTCGCCGATGCCCAGCTGTCGGGCGAGGTCCTCCGGCTCCTGTCGCGCGTCCTCGGTCAGCGCCGCGAGCAGCTGGCGGCGTACCGCCGCGTCGTCCATATCGATCGCTGGTTCCGGGCCTACATATGTCCCGCGGGTCGTCGGGGAAAAGAGGCATGTGCTCCCCGTCCCACGGCTGCCCGTGTCCGTGGTTCCCGTCCCGCTCCAGGCGGGACTGCTCGCCCCACTCGGCCTGCTCGCCCTCCTGGCTGTCGTACCGCTGGTCGTGCTCTACCTCATCCAGCCCGACCCGGTTCGCGTCGACCTCCCGACCCTGCGCTTCCTCGAGGAGGACCGCGGCAGCGACGCGACGAACCCGCTGTTAGAGCGGCTGCGGCGTAACCTCCTGCTCCTGCTCCAGATCCTTGTCGTCGTGTTGCTCGCCGTCGCGCTCGCGACGCCGTACGTGACGGTGCCGCGCGAGCAGGCCGCCGACGAGACGGTCGTGGTGCTCGACGCGAGCGCGAGCATGACGACCGTCGACGGCGGCGAGAGCCGGTTCGACCGTGCGCGGCGCGCGGCGCGCGAAGCCGTCAGCGGAACCACCTCTGTCGTCGTCGCCGCCCGGCAGTCTCGGGTCCCGGTCCGGAGCGGGAGCCGTACGGCGGCGAGGCGGGCGCTCGACCGCGTCGGCCCGACGGAGACGGCCGGCGACCTCCGCTCGGCGCTGGCGCAGGCGAACGCTCTCGCCGGTGACGGCGCCCGGGTCGTCGTCCTCTCGGACTTCGCCGACGACTCGGCGTGGCGCGAGGAGGTCACCGCCGCCCGCGCCGCCGGCCTCGCCGTCGACCTCCGGCAGTTCGGCGGCGGAGCGAACCGCGCGGGTATCGTCGACCGCTCGTTCTCCGGGACGAGCGTCACCGTCACCGTGCGGAGCTACGCGGCGGAGCCGGTACGCCGGACCGTCGCGCTCGGGAGCGAGCGCCGCCGCGTCGAGCTCGCGCCCGGCGACACCGTCTCGGTCACCCTGCCCGTGCCCGCCGGCGGCGGCCAGGCGACGCTCTCGCCGGGCGACGACTTCGCCGCCGACGACGCCGTGCCCGTCGTCGCGCCGGCGGACCCGGCCGTCGACGTCCTCCTCCTCACGAACGACCGGAACCGGTTCCTCGCGACGGCGCTCGAGGTGGTGGACGTCGTCGACCTGACCGTGGTCGAGCCGCCACAGACCGTCCGCCCGCAGTACGACGTGGTGATCTACTCGAACGTCCGGCAGGACCGCCTGCTCCGGAGCAGCGTCGAGGCCGGTCGTGACGTGGTGTCTGACGGCGGCGGGGTCGCGATACAGGCCCAGTCGACGATGCCGGACTACGGCGACCTCCTCCTGATCGAACCGGGGGGCGCCAGCTCGAACCCCTCCGTCGCCGGCGTCTCCGACGACCCGCTCGTCCGCGGCGTCGGGTTCCCGCCGCCGAGCGAGTACGTGGCCGGCGACCTGCGCTCTGGCCGCGCGCTCGTCACGCTCTCTGACGGGACGCCGCTCCTCGCCGTCGACGAACGGGACGGCGGCCGGGTCCTCTACTACGGCTACGTCGAGGACGCCTCGCCGTTCAAGTTCGACGTCCAGTACCCGGTGTTCTGGAAGCGGGCGGTGTTCTCCCTCGCCGGACGCGAACAGCTGCCCGAGCTGAACCGGCAGACGGGCGCCCAGCTGACGTTCGCGAACGAGACGACAGTGCAGACCCCCGACGGCGAGCGCCGGACGACCCGGCTGGTGCTCGACCGGGCCGGCGTCTACGAGACGCCGCGTGGTCGGGTCGGTGCCGGGCTCGACAGCGCGGCGGAGTCGAACGTCACCGCTCCGGACCTCGACCGCGGCGACGGCACCGCCGTCGCCGGCGGTACGGACGAACAGCCCGTCCCGCGGCCGCTCGACGACCCAATCGCGCTCGCCGCGCTGCTGTTCGTCGCGGGTGAGCTGCTGTACCTGCGGCGACGGGGGGACCTCTGATGGCCGCCGAGACGACCGTCGGCGGCGTCGTCGTCGGCCTCGAGACGCCGGTCGCGCTCGCGCTCGTCCCCGTCGTCGTCGGGGCGGTGTGGGCGCTGGCGTACTGGCGGGCGGACGGCACGGCGAGCGCCCGGTCCCGGCGCCTGCTCCTCGCCTCGCGTGTCGCCGTTGCCCTCCTCGTCGTCGTCGCGGTCGCCGGCCCCTACGTCGTCACGACGCGCCAGACGCCGGGCGAGCCCCGCGTGACGCTCCTCACGGACGACTCGGACAGCACGGCGGTTGTCGGCGGCGCGTCCGGGCTGGCGGAGGAGATCGAGGAGGCCGGCGTGCCGACGCGGGTCGCGACCGTCGGTAACGGCACGCGCTCGCGTGTCGGCGACGGCGTCGCCGCGAACCTCCGCGAGAACGGGAGTGTCGTCGTCGTCTCCGACGGACAGACGACCGGCGGGCAGAGTATCGCCGAGGCCGGCGAACGCGCGCGCGCATTGAACGCCAGCGTCTCGGCGGTCCGGCTCCGCCCCCGGCAGACCGAGCGGTTCGTCCGGGTCGACGGTCCGTCGAAGACCAGCGCCGGCGTGCCGGCCACGTTTCTCGTGAGCGTCGGCGGCGTCGAGACAAACGGAACGGTGGAGCTGACCGTGGCCGCCGACGGCGAGGAGATCGACACCCACACCTTCGACTCGGGCCGCGGCGCCCACGAGGTGACACACACGTTCAACGAGACCGGTCCCCACCGGATCGTGGCACGCATCGACAGCGACGACCGGTTCGAGCGAAACGACGTCTTCCGGTCGGCGGTCCGGGTCGTCGACCGCCCGGACGTGCTCTACGTCGCACAGGGTGACTACCCGCTCCGGGGCTACCTCGACGACCTGTACGACGTGACCGCGAGCGACCGGGTCCCCACGGACCTCTCGGGCTACTACGCCGTCGTCGTCCAGGACGTCCCGGCCGACCGCGTCGGCGACGTCGGGGCGCTCCAGGAGTTCGTCATCGACGGCGGCGGGCTGGTGACCGTCGGCGGGGAGAACGCGTTCGACCGCGGCGGCTACAGTCGCTCCGCGTTCGGGTCGATGCAGCCCGTCGGCGTCGGCGACTCCGGCCCCGGGTCGGCCCGGCTGGTGATCGCGGTCGACGTCTCCGGCTCGGCCCGCGAGGGGCTGAGCGCACAGAAGGCGATCGCACTGGACGCCCTCGACCAGCTGGGCGACAGGAACGAGGTCGGCGTCGTGGCGTTCAACTTCCAGGCCTACCGCGTCGCGACGCCACAGCCGCTGTCGGAGAACCGCGGGGCCGTCGAGGACCGGATCCGTCGGCTCGAGGCGGGCGGTGCGACCGACGTCGCCGCCGGCCTCCGTGGCGCCGCGGCCCTGCTCGGCGACGAGCGGGGAACGGTGATTCTCGTCTCGGACGGCGTCGACGGGAGTCCGGCCGTGCCCGCCGCCGCCGACCGTCTCGGGAGCGAGGGAACCCCCATCGTCGCCGTCGGCGTCGGCGACCGGACGAACACACAGCGGCTCCAGGAGATAGCGCGCCTCTCCGGCGGGACCTACCTCCGTGCCGGCGAGACACGACGCCTCCGTATCCTGTTCGGCGGCGCCTCCCGACAGTTCGAGGGGAGCGGCCTCACGGTCGTCGACCCGAACACGTTCCTCACGTCGGGCGTCCGGCTCAGGTCGAACCCCGGCAACGCGAACGACGTGTCGACGAAGACCGGCGCGGACCTCCTCGTGGCCGGCCCGGAGGGAGATCCGGTGCTCGCACGCTGGCGCTACGGGCTGGGACGGGTCGCCGCGCTCACCGCCTACGACGACACGGGGACGCTCGACGGCCTGCTGAGCCGCCCCGACTCGCTGCTCGTGACGAAGACGGTCAACTACGCGGTCGGTGACCCGGAGCGCCTCCGGACCGACGTCGCCGACGCCGCGGACACCCGTGTCGGCGAGCCGACGACCGTCGTCTACCGCGGCGAACAGCGCCCGGACGCCCGCGGCGCCTCGTTCCGCCGCGTCGGTGCGGACCGGTACGAGGCGACCGTCGTACCCCGCGAGGGTGGGTTCGGCTTCGTCGCTGGCGCGGAGTTCGCGGCAAACTACCCCGCCGAGTACGCGGCGTTCGGACAGTCTGACGCGCTGCTCCGGGTCGTGGAGTCGACCGGCGGACGGACGTTCGCGCCGGACGAGGCGGAGGCTATCGCCCGCCTCGCCCGGGAACAGTCCGCCGGGGTCCGCGAGGTCCGGGACTCGTTGACCCCGCTCGCGCTCGCGCTCGCGCTCCTGGTCTTCCTCGCGGAGGTCGCACTCCGGCGCGTTCAAGTGTACCGTGGCCGAACGAGAAGAGAAAGCGGACTCACCTGATGCTCGGACGCTCTATCAACGTCGTGCTCGCGGCGGTCGTCTGTCTCGCAGCCGTCGGTACCGGCGGCGCGACGCTGGTCTACCAGGAGTCGGTCGACCGCCTCTCCGAGCGCAACCAGGAACTGCGCGAGCAAAACGACTCGCTCCGGACGGAGCTGAACGAGACCCAGACGGAGCTGAACCGCACCGAACGGCAGTACCGCGAGTTGAACCAGAGCCTCGACACCACGCGAAGCGACGTCGACCAGGTCGCCGGCGAGCTCTCGGAGGCCGAGCAGAACCTCCAGCAGACCAGACAGAGCCTCGACGAGACCCGACAGCAGCTCTCGCAGTCACAGCAGCGGGTCAACAGCCTGGAGGACCGGGTCGTCGAGCTGCGCCAGCAGCGGGCGAACTTAGAGCAGAACATCGAGAGCATCCGGACGGAGAACGAGCAGCTGAACGAGCGGGTACAGACACTCGAACGGCGAAACCAGCGCCTCGAGAACGAGATCAGCAACCTCGAGGGCCGGATTCAGCTGCTCGAACAGCGCCTCGACACCGTCTGTCGGGAGTGGCCGGACGACACCGAGAAGTCCCGGCCGGACGAGTGCCGCCGATGACCGACGAACCGCCCCGTGAGCGGATGGAACGGGCGATTCGCGTCATCCGGCGCGAGGGACGGAAGGCGGCGCTCGTGGAGGCGACCGTCGAGGCGGCGGCGGTCCTCGTCGCCGTCGACCTGCTGGTCGCCGTCGTCCCACTCGCCGGCGTGCCGGCGACGGTGCCGGTGCCAGACGCCGTCGCGCCGACGCCGGCGCTCGCGGCCGTCGACACCGGTGCCGTCGCCGCCGTCCTCGCGGGGCTCGTCGTGTTCGTCCTCGGAGCGTGGCTCCGACTCCGGCGCCCGGCAGTCGAGCGGTTCGGCGCGGTCAACCCGGCGGTGGCCGAGGCGCTCCGGACCGCACGCGACGCCGTGCGTGCCGACAGGGAGAGCCGGATGGCGGCCCGGCTGTACGACGAGACGGTCGAACGCCTGCGCGAGACGTCGAGCCTCGGCCTGCTCGACGTCCGCCGGGTGGTCGTCGCGCTCGTGGTCGTCGCCGTCCTCGCTCCGGCCTCCATCGGCGCGACGGCGACCGGGTTCCAGGTGACGCTCGACGGCGGCAGCGACGCCACGGTCCCGTCCTCGTCGACCGACGAGTACGAGGGGCTCCAGGAGCCGTCGTCGGTGCTCGGCGAGTCCGAGGACGTCGAGGCCGGGTCACAGGCGGTGAACGCGACGGTCCAGAGTTCGGGGAGCGGCGGCAACGAGTCGCGCGAGGCGACGGCAGACGCGTACCAGAGCGGCTTCGGCAGCGGCGCCGTCGAGACAGAGAGCCAGCAGGCCGGCTTCGCGGAGCAAGAGCGCCTGGAGGACGCGGAGCTGGTCCGCGAGTACAACCTCCAGATCAGACAGGAGGACGACCAATGAGCGACCGAGACACCGAACGGGGAGCCCAGACCGACGGCGCCGGCGAGGCCGTCGAGGCTGTCGAGGCCGACGTCGACGAACTACAGGCGCGGGTCGCGAGGGTGCGAGAGGAGGTCGGCAAGCGTATTGTCGGCCAGCACGAGGTGGTCGAACGGCTCCTCGTCTGTATCGTCGCCGACGGCAACGCCCTGCTGGAGTCGAACCCCGGTCTCGGGAAGACGACGCTCGTCCGGACCGTCGCCGACGCCACCGACCTCTCGTTCTCCCGGGTCCAGAACACCCCGGACCTGATGCCGTCGGACATCACCGGAACGGAGATAATCCAGGAGTCCGGCGACCGCCGGGAGTTCGTCTTCGAGAAGGGGCCCATCTTCGCGAACGTCGTCCTCGCGGACGAGATCAACCGCGCGACGCCGAAGACCCAGGCCGCGATGCTGGAGGCGATGCAGGAGCGACAGGTAACCGCCGCGGGCGACACCTACCAGCTCCCCCGGCCGTTTTTCGTTCTCGCGACGCAGAACCCGATCGACCAGGGTGGCACGTACCCGCTGCCCGAGGCACAGACCGACCGCTTCCTGCTGAAGATCGTCGTCGACTACCCCGAGCGCGGCGAGGAGCGCGACATCGTCCGGCTGTACGCCGAGGGACGGGAGCCGGAGGCGGTCGACCAGGTGCTCTCGGCGCGGGAGCTGCGCGCGGTCCAGTCGCTCGCCCGCGAGATACCCGTCGCCGACGACCTCCGGGACCGGGCGATCGACCTCGCTCGCGCGACCCGCGAGGACGACCGGCTGGAGTTCGGCGCCAGCCCCCGCGCGTCGATGGCGCTCGTCCTCACCGCGAAGGCGCGGGCGTTCGTCGAAGGGCGCTCGCACGTCTCGTGGGAGGACGTCGCGGCGATGGCCGAACCGGTGCTCCGCCACCGGGTGATCCTCGACTTCCGCGCCGAGCGCGAGGGGATGACCCCGGACGACGTGGTCGCCGACCTCGTCGACGAGGCGTGACGTGATCGACCCCGGGTTCCTCGACGAACTGCGGCGGTTCGACGCCTCGCTCGACCGGCGGACCGACGACCTGCGACAGGGCGAACAGGAGTCGCCGAACCTCGGTGAGGGGCTGACGTTCGCGGACTACCGGCGGTACTCGCCGGGCGACGACACCCGTCTCATCGACTGGCGGCTGTACGCCCGGAGCGAGGAGTACTACATAAAACAGTTCGAGGAGGAGCGCAGCCTGACCGTCCACGTCCTGATAGACGCGAGCGGGTCGATGGGCTTTGGCGGCGAGGGCCGAGAGAAGTTCGAGTTCGCGGCGAAGCTGGGGCTGGGGTTCGCCTACCTCACCGCCGAGGAGCACAACGACGTCCGGATCGCGACGTTCTCCGACGACCACGAGCGCCTCGACACGGGGCGGTCGAACCGCGGCGAGATCCTGCGGGCGATCGACCTGTTGAACGAGACCGACCCCGCGGGCGAGGCGGCGTTCGAGGCCGCGCTGGAGGGGTACGCGGCGACGCTCGACTCGCGCTCGCTCGTCGTCGTCGTCTCGGACTACCTCGCGGACCCGGACGACGTCGAGGCAGGGCTCTCGTCGCTGGCGGCGAACAGCCTCGTCTGTCCGCAGGTGCTCGCGCCGACGGAGCGGGACCCGGGCCGCGAGGCGGCGGGCGACACGATATTCGTCGACCCCGAGACGGAGACAGAGCGCCGGACCTACTTCGGCGGGACGCTCGCGCAGCGCTACCGCGACCGGCTGGAACGCCACGTCGAGACGGTCGACGAGCGGTGCCGTCGGCTCGGCGCGCTCCACGCCGTCGTCGACACCGACGAGGCGTTCTTCGACGCGTTCTCGACGGTCTGGATCGGTTGATATACGCCGCCGTAACCCGACTGCCGACCGTGAACTACCTGCCGTGGGCGGTGCTGTCGCTCGTCGCGTACTCGGCGGTGCCGCCGCTGGTGAGCGCCGCGACGAGCGGCGAGGGAGCGGTCCCGACGACCGTGGCCGTCCTCGTCTCGAACGGCATTCTCGTCGTCGTCGCGCTCGGGCTGTTGCTCTGGAGCGGCGACTCCGTGGCCGCGAACCTCGACCACCCGAAGTTCCCGCTCGTCGTCGTCGCCGGCGTCTTCCTCACCGTCGGTATCCTCGCGTACTACCGGGCGCTCGCGCTCGGCCCGGTGAGCGTCGTCACGCCGGTGTTCGCCACCTTCCTCGTCGGCTCCGCGGTCGTCGGTGTCGTCTTTCTCGACGAGACGGTCACCGCGCGGAAGGCCCTCGCCGCCGTCTTCGCCCTCGTCGCCGTCTACCTCGCGAGCGGCTGACGGCCAGCCGAACGACATTTGCCCGGCGCCGGCGAACGGGAGTCGTGACCCTCACCGACTCCGACTCCGACCTCGAACTCGGTGCCCCGGCCCCCGAGTTCTCGCTTCCGGGCGTCGACGGCGAGACGCACTCGCCCGGCTCCTTCGCCGACCACGACGCCCTGCTCGTCGTCTTTACCTGTAACCACTGTCCGTACGCCCGGGCGAAGTTCGACGAACTGAACCGTCTCGCGGCGGCGTACGACGACCTCGCGGTCGTCGGGATCAACCCGAACGACGCCGAGCAGAAGCCCGAGGACTCGTTCGAGACCATGGTCGAGTACGTCGAGGACGGGACGGTAGCGTACGACGCCTACCTCCGCGACGAGTCAGGGGACGTCGCACGGGCCTACGGCGCCGTCTGTACGCCCGACCCGTTCCTGTTCGCAGCCGAAGACGGGCGGTTCCGGCTCGCGTACCACGGCCGGATCGACGACGCGATGTCGCCGGGCGCCGAGCCGGAGCGGTTCCACGCCCGCGAGGCAGCCGAGGCGGTGCTCGCGGGCGAGGACGTGCCGTTCGCCGGCGAGAGCCTCCCCTCCCGGGGCTGCGACATCAAGTGGCGGTGAGCGCCGCGAGCGCCTCGCGGGCGTTCTCGACCGCCGCCTCGCGCTTCGCGGGGTAGGCCTCCACCTTCGCGCGGAACGTCACCCCGTCGCCGAGGCGGACGTCGCCCCGGAGCGCGGCCTGCTTGTCGAGGCGCAGGAACAGCTCACAGTTCTCGGTCACCCGCTCGTCGAGCTCCGCCTCGACCCGGTCGAACTCCGCTGCCTCGGTCAGCCGCGAGAGGACGTGCCGCACGTCGTCGACGCGCTCGACGCGGGCCGACAGCACGAGGATCGGGTCGCCGTGGTGGCCGGTCGTCCCGACCCGCTCGAGCTCCGTCTCCGGGGGCAGGAGCGTCCGGAGCGCGCGTTCCACCCGCCGGTCGTCCTCCGTGGCGTAGCTGAACGCTCGCAGGTCGACGTAGTGAAACGGGACCGACGCCACGGTGCCGCGCTACTCCTCCGTCCCGGCCGGTTCCAGCGCGTCTGCGGGGACACCCGACTCCTGTCCGTCGTCGAAGCTCACGGTGTAGCTCGCGTCGCCGAACATCGTCTCCATCACCTGTGTCACCGTCCCCGTCTCGCCGTCGTACTCGCTGTGTTTGTCCCGAAGCACCACCTCGTCGCCGTCCTCGTAGCTCATACTGCACGTAGCCGGCTTGCGAACAAAAGCACGGCGGTACAGCCGCTACTCGTCGGCGTGCTGGCCCCAGAGCCCGGCGCCCTTCTCGACGACGACGTCGCCCTCGACGCGAGTCTGACACGCGAGGCGCAGCCCCGCGTCGGGGTCGTGTGGCGGCGCCGACAGCCGGAGGCGCTCGCGGCCGGTCGGCTCGCTCGGCTCGCCAGAGACGGCGACCGCGCAGGTGCCACAGGTGCCGTGGCCCCGGCAGTTCAGCGTCGCCGACCCGCCGTTGTGGACCGACAGGCCGGCGTCGCGCAGGACGTCGCGCAGGACGGCGCCTCGGTCGACGGTCAGCTCCTCGCCGCGGTAGTAGACAGTTGGCACGGTCGTGTTCCGTGCCACGAGGTAAAGAGCCGTGTGGCGTCGGGCATAAGTACAGGGCAGACCGACCTCCCGCTATGCGACGAACCCGGAGACGTCTGCTCGCCGCCGGTGCCGGTCTCGCGGGGCTCGGCGGCCTCGCTGGCTGTCTCGGCGGCGGCGGCGGCAGCGGCGCCGGCGGCTGCGAGATAACGGACGAGCCGACGGTGAGCGACCTCCCGCCGCCGGTGGCCGGCAGCCCGGACGCCGGCGTGACGGTGATGGCGTTCGAGGACTTCGCCTGCCCGCACTGCCGAACCTATCAGGCCGAGGTGCTGCCGACGATCCGCGAGGAGTATATCGACCCCGGTCGGATCCGCTACGAACACCACGACCTGCCGATCCCGGTCGACGAGAAGTGGTCGTGGTGGGTGGCGAGCGCCGCCCGCGGCGTCCAGGACACCGTCGGCGACGCCGCCTTCTTCGACTTCGTCGACCGGGCCTTCGAGCGACAGGACGACTACTCGCTCGCGGCGGTCGCCGACGCCGCGAGCGCCGTCGACGCCGAGCCCTGCCCGGTCCAGAACGACGCCGCGAACGAGGTCTACCGCCCGGTGCTGGAGACAGACCGGAGCCGAGCGAGCGACCTGGGTATCCAGGCAACCCCGGGCGTCGTGGTGAACGGCCGCATCGTCGAGGCGAGCGTCTCCGGCATACGGTCGGCTGTCGAGCGCGCGCTGTAGCCGGGCCCTGCGGGCGCCGTGGGCCCGTCCTCAGACGTGTCCCGACACCCGGACGGTCTCGTACGGCTCCTCCAGCCACTCGATGTCCGAGTCACTCAGGCGCAGTGTCAGCGCCTCCACCGCGTCCTCGAGGTGGTCGATACTCGTCGTCCCGACGATCGGCGCGGTGACGAACTCCTTCGAGAGCGACCACGCGAGCGCCACCTGCGCCATCTCGACGCCGCGCTCCTCGGCCAGCTGCTCGACGCGTCTGTTCACCGCCGGACCGCCGCGCTCGCGGTACGGGTGGTCGTAGAGGCGCTCCTCGCTCTCGCCCCGGTCGGTCGCGTCCACCGCCTCGTCGGGGCGGGCGAGGTAGCCGCGGGCGAGCGGGGACCACGGCAGGACCGCGAGGTCCTCGCGCTCACAGAGCGGGAACGTCTCGCGCTCGCCCTCGCGGTAGACGAGGCTGTGGTGGTCCTGCATCGAGACGAACGGCTCCAGCCCCTCCCGTTCGGCGACCCGGAGCGTCTCGGCGACGTCGCGGCCCCACATCGACGACGCGCCGAGGTGGTGGACGTCGCCGCTCCGCACCGCGTCGTCGAGCGTCCGCAGCAGGTGTTCTGGCGCGACCGTCTCGTCCATCCGGTGGATCTGGTAGAGGTCGATCGGCTCGCCGCCGAGACGCTCGACGGACGCGGCGAGCTCCTGCCGGAGCGCCTTCCGCGACAGCCCGCCCGAGTTTGGGTTGTCCTCGTCCATCTGGAAGTAGCCCTTCGTCGCCACGACCGCCTCGTCGCGGTGCCCCTCGAGTGCCTCGCCCAGCACCCGCTCGGACTCGCCCTTCGAGTACATGTTCGCGGTGTCGAAGAACGTCACCCCGAGGTCGAGCGCCCGTTCGACGAGCTCGTGGCCCTCCTCCGGCGGGAGCACCCACTCGCGCCACGACGGGTCGCCGAAGCTCATACACCCGAGACAGATGCGCGACACCTCCACCCCGGTCGTCCCGAGGGTGGTGTACTCCATGTCGTCGGCAGACACCATGCTCCGAGGTCGCCGGGGTGAACAAAAAACACCGGGGGCCGACCGGACGGTGGCCGTAGCGGTCTGGCTCCCGTGCGACCGGCTCACACCCGGACGGCTCGCGGTCCGCGGCGACCCTCTCGGCGCGCGACCGGGGGGCTCAGCCGTCCCGCCCCATCGCGTAGAACTCGTCGTTCGGCCGCATCTCTGCCGCCGCGGCGAGCCGGTTCGAGAGGTTGAAAAAGGCCGTCGTCGAGACGACGTCCCACGCCTCGGCGAGCGTGTAGCCCGCGTCGCGGAGGCGCCCGACGACGTCGCCGGTCACGCGGTCCGGTCGGTCGGTCAGTTCGACGGCGACGGCGAGCATCTCGGCCTGTGCCTCCGTCACGTCTGCGGCGCCGGGGTTGGTCAGGAGCTGCTCGGCCAGCGTCGGGTCCGACCCGTACACCCGCAGGAGCGCACCGTGGGCGACGCCACAGTAGTGACAGCCGTTCACCCCCGCGACGGCGACGACGAGCATCTCCACCTCGGCGCGGGCGAGCGTCGTCCCGTCGACGAGGGCGTCGTAGTACCCGAAGAAGGCGCGGAACTGCGGCGGGCGGGCGGCGAGGGCGGCGAAGACGTTCGGGACGAACCCCGCCTGTGCTGCCTCGCTCGCGATCCGCTCCTGGAGGTCCTCCGGCAGGTCCTCGAACTCGGGCACGGGAAACCGTGCCATCGCGTCGTCGCGCAGGGTGGGCTGGCTCACGCCTCGCGGATGCCGCGCTCGGCCCCTAAGCGCTCGGATCAGACGACCCGCGCCGTGACGACGGCTACGGCTGCCGTCGCGCCGACGCCGAGGACGAACAGGCCGTAGTTCCAGACCGTCGAGTCGGCGGTGGTGAGGGAGACGCTGTACGAGTCGCCGACGGGCCAGAACAGCGGGACGCCCGACGGGGTGATGACGTCGCCGAGGAGGTGTGTACAGACGCCGAAGGCGCCGACGCCGGCGGCCAGCACGGCGACAAACCCGGGGTCGTCGGCGCCGAGCGGCTCCGCGGCGACGAGCGCCGCGCCGCCGAGTGCCGTGGCGACGAGCGCCGCGAACGGGAGGCTGTGGGTCGGCCCGCGGTGTGGGACGCCCGGTAGCCGGAGGTCCACGTCCGGCAGTGTCGCCAGCCAGACGACGCCGGCACCGGCGACGACGGCGACAGTCGGGCGACCCAGAAGCAGCAGCGCGAGGCCGACGGGCGCGTACACCAGGAGTGAGACGCCGTAGTGGCCCGTGCGGTACACGCCAGCCAGTGACCAGGCGCGGGCATAACGGCTCCGCTACGACTCGATCAGTCCGAGGACGCGCTCGTCGGCCGCGCCGAACGCCTCGTCGGCGCGCGAGCGGGGCCGCGGGAGGTCGACGTCGACGACCGACCGGATCCGCCCCGGCGAACTCGCCATCACCACCACGCGGTCGGCCAGCCTGACCGCCTCCTCGACGTCGTGGGTGACGAGCAGGATGGTCTTGTTCGTCTCCGCCCAGATGTCGAGCAGTTCGTCCTGGAGCGTCCGCCGGGTCTGCGCGTCGACGGCGCCGAACGGCTCGTCCATCAGGAGGAG
>JAQCMY010000125.1 GCA_028274865.1 Haloferacaceae archaeon
CGAGCTTCACCGGCCGCTCTACCGGCGGGGGGTCGGCGACGAGTCGCTCGACCGCCCGGACACCGCAGGGTTCGTCGCCGTGGATACCGCCGACGACGGCCACCTCCGGCGGGCCGTCGCCGAGCGTGTGCGTTCGCATCTACACGGACAGAGGTGACCCGCCGAGAAAGGCGTTACTAGTCGAGCGCCGCCGGCTTGGGGTCTCCGGCGTAAGTTTTTGTGGGCGGCACGGGAACCGCGAGAGAGTGAGTGAGTCCAAGGACGTGGCGGCGATCGTCGACGACCTGACGACGACCGACGTGGGGGGACGCGACACCATCGGCCCGATCGCCGACGCCGCCCGCGAGCGCCAGGGGGGAGCGCCGTCGATGCAGGCCGCGGAACGCCTCGACGAGGCGGTCGACCCCGGCGACACCGTACTCGTACTGACCGGCTTTCTCATCCCGCCGTCGATGGTGCAGGAGACGGACGGACCGCTCGGTGCGGTCTCCGTCGCGCGTGCCGTCGACAGGGCACTCGACGCGAACCCGGTTGTCGCCTGTGAGCCCGCAGCCGTCGACGTCTGCGAGGCGGCGGCGACCGCCGGCGAACTCGGCGTCCTCGACCGGGAGGCGGCAGCCGGGAGCAGGCAGACCGTCTCGGTCGAGGCGTTCCCCGCCGACCGCGCCGAGGCGCGGGAGTACGTGGCTGACCTCCTCTCGGCGGTCGACCCGGCTGCGGTCGTGGCCGTGGAGAAGGCCGCGCCGAACGAGGCGGGCGTCTACCACAACATGGCCGGGTACGACGTGACCGAGCAGACGGCGAAGGTGGACGAACTCTACCGTCGGCTGCCGGCCGACGTCCCGACGGTCGCCGTCGGCGACGCGGGAAACGAGGTCGGCATGGGACTCGTCCAGGAGACGGTCGAGGACGAGATCCAGTACGGTGCCGAGTGTCAGTGTGGCTGTGAAGCGGGAATAGCGGCGGACATCGAGACGAACCTCCTGGTCCCGGCGACGGTCTCGAACTGGGGCGGACACGCGGTCGCTGCCTGTCTCGGACACGTGACGGGGACGCCCGTGCTCCACGGCCCCGACGTCGAGCGGCGGATGCTCGTCGAGGCGTCGATGGCCGGCGGAATCGACGGAATCGCGGGCGGAACGACCGCCGGGTGTGACGGGATGGCGCCGGAGGCACACGAGTCGATGCTCCGCCTGATCCGCGAGGTCTTCGGGTCGTCCGTCCACACCCGCGGCGGCGAACTCGGGCGGTAGCCGGCGAATCCGACGCCGGCGCCGCGCCGGTGACGACCGACGAAGTCGTTACGCGGCGCCGCAGCCCACGAGGCGGGGAGATGGGCATAAACCACGTCACGGCGCTTGAGTGTGTGCTCTGTGAGCGACAGTACGACCCGGACCGGGTCGTCTACACCTGTCCCGAACACGAGGGCGTGAGCGGCATCCTGGAGGTGAAGACGACTACGACGTCGTCCACGACAACTTCGACGCCGAGCTAGACGGGCACGTCGAGAGTCAGTGGACGTACGAGGCGTTTCTGCCGGTCCACGACGACGCCGACGTCGTCACGCTGAACGAGGGGGGGACGGACATCTACGAGGCGCCGCGGCTCGGCGACGAACTCGGCGTCAGGACCCGGATCAAAGACGACGGGCGCAACCGGACGGGCTGTTTCAAGCACCGCGCGTCGTCGGTCGCCGTCACCGAGGCCAGACACGCCGGGCGCGACATCGTCAGCTGTGCCTCGACAGGGAACGCAGCCGCCTCGCTCGCCGGCTACGCCGCCAGGGGCGGACTCGACTGCCGGATCTTCGTTCCGGGCGACGCGCCAGAGGGGAAACTCGCGCAACCGCTCGTGTACGGGGCGGACGTGCTCGGAGTCGACGGTCGTACGACGAGGCGTACGACCTCTCGATGGCGGTCACCGACGTGTACGGCTGGTACAACCGGAACGCGGCGGTCAACCCGTTTCAGGTCGAGGGGAAGCGGACCGTCGGACACGAACTGGCCGAACAGACGCAGGGAGACGTCCCGGACTGGGTCGTCTTCTCGATGGGTGACGGCTGCACCATCACCGGTGCCTGGACGGGGTTCAAAGAGTTCTACGACCTCGACTACGTCGACGACCACCCGAAGATGCTCGGGGTGCAGGCGACGGACGCGAGCGCGATCAACGACGCATTCCACGGACACGAGGACGTCGGCGCGGTCGCGAGCACGATGGCGGACTCGATCAAAGTCGGGCGGCCACGGAACAGCGTCAAAGCGTGCCGAGCGCTCGAGGCGAGCGGCGGGACCTCCGTGCTGGTGTCCGACGACAGTATCCTCGCCGCGGAGGCACTCCTCGGCTCGACCGAGGGGATATACGCCGAACCGGTCGCGGCTGCGCCCGTCGCCGGCGTACAGAAGGCGCTCCGGGAGGGAATCGTCGGGATCGAGGAGGACGTCCTCGTCGTCAGCACGGGCTTCGGCCTGAAGGATTCGGAGAGCGCGAAGCGGGCCGCCGGAGGCGTGGACTACATCGCCCCCGACATCTCGGAAGTGACACGCAAGTACGGCCTCGACGAGGCCTGACCGTCCCGGTCGGCGCTCGCTCGCACCACGGCGTGGCGCGACCGAGCGGCCTCACTCGAGGCTGTCGGCGTGGTCGTAGTCCTCCGACCGGGCGTCCGGCTGCGCCCCGTCGAGTTCGATCCGCCACCCGTCCAGCACCGTCGGGTCGTCGAGCGCGCGCCCGAGCGTGGTGCGGACGTCGACGACGTCGACTCCGTAGTAGTCGTCCGGGACGCCGTGGAGGTACTGAAGCGCCGTCCGGAAGAGGTTCCGCATACCGGCGTCGTCTTTGAACTCGAAGTGCTTGTACGCCCCCGCCGCGACCTGCACCATTCCGTGAAGAAAGGCGCTTTCGATGGTCCCGCTTCCGTAGTTATACCACTCTGATTCGAAACAGTCGTGTGACTCGTGGAACGCGCCGGCGTTGTACAGGCGGACGCCGTGAACAACCGCCCGCCGGAGCGTCCCGTGTTCCCACCCGTTCGATTCGGCCCGGGTGCGTCGCCACCCGGTCGGGTCGCCCGACGTCGGCGGCCCGACGCGCGGGTCGCGGGTGTGGTCGTCCACGCCGGTCGTGGGGGCGAGCCGGTAGTCAAACCACCGGGTCGAACCGGAAGCGTGAACCCGGAGCCGCTGTGTTCTCCGGCGGGCGAGGGTAGCCAAGCGGCCAACGGCGGCGGACTCAAGACCCGCTCCTACAGGGGTTCGTCGGTTCGAATCCGGCCCCTCGCACTCGACGCCGCGCCCGGCGAATCTCCAGTCGAACTGCACGGGTCCACTCGGGAGCACTCCGTAGCCCGCTGATGCTCACAGAACCGCTCCTAGCAGCCGTTCTGCCGCGCCGGTCCGTGGCAGCCAGCGACGAGCCCGGCGAGTGGAGGACGACCCGATACGACCTGACCGCGGTCCGCGTCAGGTACGAGGCAGGTCCGGACCGGGTCGCGTTCCGCCCGAGCGGCGCAGACCCGCTCCCGGGGCGGGTGGCTGTCGACAGCCGACCGGACCGTCCGGTCGCTCGCGGCGTGGCGCTAGTCGACGAGGTCGCGCATCGTCTCGCAGTACTCGGCGGCGACCAGCGGCTCCGCCTCCACCGTCTCGACGGCGCGGCCACAGCCGTGTGTGAGGCGGCGCTTCGCGTCACTCTCGGGCACCTTGTTCTCCACCACCGTCGCCGCCGTCTCCAGCGCCGCCGTCGCCGTCTCCGACCGGCGTTCCCGGGCGGCGGCGGCAGCCTCGTCGAACAGCTGCGTGAGCGTGGCCCGCACGTCGGCGGGCAGGTCGTCCATGGAGAGAGCCGGCGTGGCGCGTCCTTGAAACCGACGGGCCTATGTCCAGACCGGACCGGCAGCCGGCATGGACGACGAAGAGGCGGCCCGCCGGGCCGCGACGGCGGCGACGGCGGCGAACGACGCCGGAGCGCTCGCAGCCGGCTACGGCGAGGTCGACCCCGACGTCAAGTCCGGGCCGACCGACTTCGTAACCGCCGCCGACCACGCCGCACAGCGGCTGGTGCTGGACCACCTCGCCGACGCCTACCCGGGCGAACCGGTCGTCGGCGAGGAGGA
>JAQCMY010000130.1 GCA_028274865.1 Haloferacaceae archaeon
CGGATGCGCCCGGCGACCTCCTCCATCTCCTCGGCGCGCTCCTCCAGGTCCTCGAGCGCCACCGAGAACCCGAGGAGGTCCTCGAGCGTCGTGATCACGGCGCGCGCGCTCTTCGGGTCGACGAGGTAGCCGCTCGTCTCGCCCATCAGGCAGGCGGCCGCGAGGCCGCGCCGGCCGCCGAGGCCGAGGAGCAGCCCCGACACGCCGACGATGCCGCCCGCCGGCTCGCTGTCGCGGAACTCGACGCCCGCAGCCGTCAGGTCGTCACACAGCTCGGCGTCGGTGACGGCGCCGACGACGGCGTGGTCCTCGTCGTCCATCAGCTCCCCCGTCGGGAGGCCGCCGAGTGCGTACGCCCGCTCGGCGCCGAACGACTCGGCGACGTCGAGGAAGGCGTCCGTCAGGCGGTAGTGACCCGCCGTCGACCCGGCCTGGTGGTCGCCGGTGAGAACGAGGAGGTCGACTCCGTCGGCGTCGACGGCGTGGAACTCGGCACAGGCGAGGCTCGCGACGCCGTCTTCGACCGCCACCTGTGGCGGGAAGTCGTCGGCGTACACCCGGCGGACGAGCGCCGAGTCGAACTCGGAGGTGAGGTGGTCGGCGGCGAGTTTCCCGACGTGGCCGACGCCGGGGAGCCCCTCGACGAGCACCGGGTCGTCGAGCGACGGGTCCGCGACCCGGTCGATCTCGATAGGATCCATGCGGACTAGCCGCGCCGGCGACGCTTAAGAGCGCGGCGGTACTCGCCGTACGGGTCCTCCGGGTCGAACGGCGCCGGCGCCGAGTTCTCCGTCCCGGCGCCACAGTCGGGACAGGTCTCGCCGAGCGTGTACACCGGTCGGTCGTGACAGTCGCGCCACGCGCCACAGACCCGGATGTCAGACTTCACCTCGCGTCACTCCTCGCGGCGCTCGCGGTGGTACTCCGCGGTGCCGCCTACGCCCTCGATCGCCGCCCGGGCGCGCTCGGCGCTCTCCTCGAGTTCGGCCTCCGCGAGCGTGTAGTCCGGCGCCTGCACCCGGATCCGGTACTCGGGCGCACCGACGTACGACACCGACAGGTCGACCTCGTCGGCGACCTCGCCGTTGCCCTCCGCCGCCGAGAGCGCCTCGCGGACGACGTCGACACCGTCGCCGGTCGGACAGCGCAGGTCGACGTAGCCAGTCACCGTCACGTACGGGACGGAGACGTTCTCGCGGGCCGTCTCGACGACCGCGTCGACGTCGTCGTCGCGCAGGTCGAGGCCGTCGAGCGCCTCGGTCCCGTGGATCGCGGCGGCCTCGAAGGCGTCGTACAGCGTCTCGAACTCCGCGATCAGGGCGGTGACGATCGCCCGGTAGCGCTCGTTCGAGAGGTCCTCGCCGAACGCGACCGTCATCCACGCGTCGGCCTTCTGCTCGTTTTTCCACTCCTGAATCTTGTCCTTTCGCTGGTGCTCGTTGACGTCCTTTATCGACAGGTCGATCTGCTGGGCCTCCTCGTCGATCTCGAGCACCTTCGCGACGACCGTCGACCCTTCGGTGACGTGGTCGCGGACGTTCTTGATCCAGCCGCTCGCGACCTCGGAGACGTGGACGAGGCCGCGCTTGCTCTCGTACTCCTCCAGTTCGACGAACACCCCGAAGTCCTCGATGTCGTCGACCTTGCCGACGACGAGCTCGCCCGGCTCCGGCCAGCCTGTGTACTGCATACGTACGAGTAGGCGTTCCGTGGTCACAAGCGTTTCCATCGGACGCGTGGCGTCGACCGGAGTGAGGGGCTACGGTGCGGTGCGTGCGGCACGACCAGGGGGAGCGGCCCGCGAAGCCAAGGGGCGGAGAGATAATAAGACGAGCGGGTCACCGCGCTCGGTCCCGCGGGCCGCCGTCGCTCGGCGGTTCGCGCTGCTTACCGCCTCGCCTCGTGGCCCGGCCCGCAGGGCCGCGCCACGCTACTCGCGCGCCTCGACCGTCTCGACGACGTCGCCGGTGAACTGTGCCTTGCCACCCGTCGGCGTCGCGAGTGTCGACCCGCAGACGACGCAGGCGACCGGCGTCGACGCCCGGCCAAACACCGTCTGCTCGTTACCACAGTCGGGGCACTCGACGACGTGGAAGCTCCCCGCCATTACTCCTGGAACTCCAGCCGACCGGCACGCCAGCCCTCGCGCATGTGTGCCTTGCCACAGTCGCCACAGCGGTACTTGAGGTTCGTCTTCTTCGTCGGCTTGTCACCGCCGGGGACCTTCGAGAACTTCCCGGCGTTGCCGACTGTCGACAGCCCGCGCGAGCGCTGGCGGTCGATCCACTTCATCCCCGTCTCGCGCCCGCGGCGCACCTTCTCCACCTCGTGCTCGTGGTGCGCGTTACAGTGCGGACAGTACGTGTTCATCCGGCGCGGCATCTCCATAGTACCGCCGATTGGCCGCCGCCGCTAAAGAAGCGTTCGGTCTCCAGCCGGGGCAGAGCCGAAGCGTTCAATCCCGGGGGGCCGCCACCGAAACCACATGGAGAACCTGATCGTCCGCGGCGACCCCGACATCCGCAAGGGTGCAGTCGTCGAGTACGACGGCGAGGAGCGGGTCTGTTTCGCCATCCAGCGGCAGGGCGAGTACCACGGTCCCGACGAGATGCAGCTGTGGTGTACCGTCGGCACCGAGGACGAGCGCGAGGACTTCGAGAAGCGCCGGTTCGTCCCACACTGGCTCGACACCGTCTCGGTCGACGCCGACGCGCTGACCGTCCACAGGGCCAGCGAGGCTTAGCTGGATATCGGCACTAAGCCCCCACTCTCAACGGAGCGACCGAAGGGAGCGGAGTAGGGTGGGGATACAGCGTTCACGAGAGCGCTGCTCTCGTGCGCGAACGAGACGCGAAGCGTCTCGTCAACGCCGTCATCACCTGTTCATATAGCGATACGGTTGCACCCACAGGCCCACGTAGTCCTAACGTTTTTTATTAGGGTAATGTATAATATTACGAACCTAATGGAATATGATCTCGACACGGGAGCGCACTCGGTGTATTCCCTGCACTACCACCTGATACTCACCACCAAGTATCGGCGCGGAGTGCTAACCGAGGAGCGAACCCAATTCATTCACGAGGTCATCCGCGGGTTCACGGACAACTACGGCGTCGAACTGACCAACCTCGACGGCGAGGACGACCACGTACACATCCTCTTCCGAGCGAAACCCACCACAGACCTCGTGAAGTTCATCAACACGGTCAAGGGCGCAACCGCCCGCCGCATCCGCAACGAGTACGCGGATGAACTCAAGACCGAACTGTGGGGCGACTCGTTCTGGAACGACTCCTACTGCCTCATCTCGACGGGGCAGGTGTCGCTGGATGTACTGAAACAGTACGTCGAGAACCAACGCGAGTAGAATGTACTACGCCTACAAGTACCGTCTCAAGCCGTCCGACGCCCACCGTGAGGAGTTGGACCGCCACCGAGACATTTGTCGGCAGCTGTACAACCACGCGCTCTGCCGCCTCAACGACTATCAAGACGAACACGGCGAACTGCCGTCCATGACCACGTTACGGTCGGAGCTACCCGACCTCAAACAGTGGTGGGACGACCTCTCGGACGTGTACTCGAAGCTTCTCCAAACCGTCGTAGAACGGTTGTTCGATAACCTCAACGGCCTCTCCAAGCTCAAAGAGAACGGCTACGGCGTCGGTCAACTCAAATGGAAGCCGCCCCGGGAGTTCCGCAGTTTCACGTACAGTCAGTCTGGCTTCAAGCTCGACAAGAAGGGCGGTCAGACTGTCCTGTCACTCTCGAAACTCGGAGACATACCGATTCGGCTCCACCGCGCCATCCCCGACGACGCGACGCTCAAACAGGTCACGGTCAAGAAGGAACCGACGGGCGAGTGGTTCGCCACCTTCGGCGTCCAAATGGACCGCGAACCGCCCGAACCGCCTGAGAATCCCGAGCGGTGCGTCAGAATCGACGTTGGGATTCTCAAGTACGCCCACGACACCGACGGGACGGCGGTCGGGTCGCTCGACCTCTCCGCCGAACAGGAGCGGCTGGAACGCGAGCAACGGATGCTCTCGCGGAAGCAACACGGGTCGAACAACTACGAGAAACAGCGGCGGCGGGTCGCGGAGTGTCACGCCGACCTCCGACGGAAGCGCCGCGACTTCCTCCACAAGCTCTCGGCGTACTACGCTCGGGAGTACGACTTCGTGGCGGTCGAAGACCTGAACGTGAAGGGGATGCTCGAATCGCCGTCGAACAGTCGCAACACGGTGTCGGCGGCGTGGCGAACGTTCCTCTCACTACTTGAGTACAAGTGCGACCGCGAAGGCACGCACTTCGTGGCGGTCAACCCGAGAGGGACGACCAAGGAGTGCGCGGCCTGCGGCGTCTCGACAGAGAAGCCGCTGTGGGTCCGTGAACACTCCTGTCCTGCCTGCGGGTTTGAGGCGGACAGGGACGCGAACGCGGCGTGGAACATCCTTTCTCGCGGTCTACAAGATGTAGGAGTGGGACACTCCGAATCA
>JAQCMY010000146.1 GCA_028274865.1 Haloferacaceae archaeon
CCCCGCCCGCCGAGGTAGATTCGCCGGAGCCGGACCCACGGCGCGACGGCGTCTTTCGGAGACACCGGCGCCGCGACGAAGGGGTAGAGCAGGAACCCGACGTCGGCGTACGCGCCGGCCCGAACCGGGCCGTACGCGTCGCCGGCGAGGTGGGCGGCGTAGCCCACCGTGACCGCGAGCGGCGTCTGTGCGAGGCGCCGCGCCGTCCGGGGGTCGGCGGTCGTCCCCGCGAGGCGGCGACAGAGCAGCGCCGCGACGAGAGCGACAGCCGCGAGCGCGAGCAGCGAGTGCCCAGCCGACCGCCCGCTCGGGACGAGGCCGGCGTAGGCGAGCGGCTTGTCGATCAGGTCTGGCAGCTGGCTCGCGACCAGCAGCGGCGCGAGAACGAGCCCGGTCGGCGACCGCCGGCGCCAGAGGACGACCACGCCGGCGTACCAGAGGTACGCGAGGGCGGCGTGGCTGAGCGGGAGCACGGTCGGAGGAGACACCGGGCGGAAAAACGTCTTCCGAGTCGTCGCGGGTCGAAGGAGACGGCGCAGAAGAGAGAGACGGGGTGGGGCGCCGGTCGTCAGTCGTCGGCGGGGCTCGCGCCCGCGGTCCGGCTCATCGACGCGACGTCACGCTCGTTCCCGGCCACCCACCGCAGCAGCAGGAACGAGAACACGTACTTCGCGAAGATGTCCAGCCCGGAGTAGGCCCACGAGGTGGCGCCGACCGACGAGATGATCGCGAGGCCCTCGACGCCGAGCGCCCAGACGACCGGGTATCCGATCCAGAGCACGATCGTCAGCACTCGGAGCGTCGAGAATATCTCGCCGGTGCCGGCCTGTGCCGCCGAGTCCGGCCACTCGGTCAGCAGGGCGTAGATGACGACGAGGAAGAACGCACAGCTGACGGCGTAGAACAGCCAGCGGAACGTGAGCGACGACGTGACCAGCGCCGCCGCGAGGCCGGTGACACACATCCCGATGTCGGCGGCGATGACGGCGAACAGGCTCCCCGTGTCGACGTCCGCGAGGAGGCCGAGCGCGAGGAGGATCATCGGCGTCGAGAGCGCCCAGGTGAGGTACCGGCCCCACTGGCTGACGACCTCCTGGCCCGCCAGCGGGTGGCCGGCTGGCATCTGGATGAAGCCGACCGTCAGGCCAGAGGCCAGACCGAGATAGCTCGAGATCGACACGAGCGGGATCATCAGCGTCGCGCCCCAGATGAGCTTCGCTCGGCTGTCCGTGATGTTCCGGCCCATGTACACGAACAGGACGATCGACAGTCCGGCGAGGGCGATGTTGGCCCACAGCGACGAGTTCAACAGGAAGTCACTCTGTATCTGTGAGAGCGCGTCACTCTGTGTTGTCTGGAGCAACACGTCTGTCGCGGCTGTCAGTTCGGGTAATGGCATACACCCCTAGATTCGTGGTACACTACATAAAAACTGGGACAAAGGGGACAGTCCAAGGATTGAATACACGGGAGCGTCAGAAAATACGTCGCAAAACTCGAATTTGTTTTATCAGTGAACCGCCTCCCGGGACACCCGGCGAGCGGGCCCGCGGCGTGTCGCGGCGGGAGACGACCGGGTGAGCACACGTGTCGACTGTGGTCCGGTCCGGAGGACGTCACCGTCGACCCGGCGCGGCGTGGCCCTCCCTGTCGTGACAGGAGTCCGTGACACACCCGACGAACGCAAACTAATATACGGGTGGGAGCGAGCATACACGCAGTGAGAGTGCCACGACGAGGCGTCGCAGTTCTCCTGACCGTGCTCGTGGTTGGGAGCGTCGTCGGTGTCCCGCTCTCCTCGCAGCCGACGGCTGCCCAGTCCTCCGAGCCGCCGGGAGTGATTCCAGACGGCCAGAAGTTCAACGCGTCGACGAACGTCGACGTCTGGGAGCGGTCGATCCTGACGACGCGCGCGGAGTTCGACGGCTCGGCGACCGAGGTGCCGATCGGGAGCCTCCAGGCACGGCTCGAACCCGTGTCGGGCGACGTCGGGGTCAGGACGGGCGAGGTCGGCGTCGTGGGAGCCGATCAGCAGATCTCCGTGACCTTCGACCAGTCCGGGGCGTCGTCGAGTCTCGTCGAGGGCGAACCGGGCGAACTCGTCGTCGCACGCCTCGGGCGGAGCGGCGAGGTGCCGACGACGTTCGAGGGGCTGATCGACACGCTCAACGAGAGCAACGCGAACCAGAACGCGACGTTCGTCCGGGAGGAGGATTTCACCTTCGACGGGAGCGGAACGAAGGAGATCACGTTCGACCAGGGCCCGGGACAGTACGTCGTGTTCTTCAACGTCAAGAACAAGACGGGAGACACCGGGCTAGAGATAAGCAACGGTGACATCTCGGCGAACTCGGACGTCACCGTCGTCGGGTTCGACCAGATCACCGTCCAGCGAGAGCCCGCGACGGTCGCGTCCCCCGCGTCGGCCGAACCGGGCGACGACATAACGTTCCAGGTCGACAGCAGCGAGGCGTTCGCGGGGAGTTCCGACGTCACCCACGTGCTGATGGTGTACAACGACGACACGTTCGACGATCCGAGCCAGTCACGGTTTACCCTCGTCACGGACGAGGCGGACGTCGACCGGAACTTCAACCTCAGTAACAGCACGCTCGAACACACGATCGGCGAGACGACCGGCGTGGCAGAGGTAGAGGACGGAGTCAGTGTGAACAACATCGACCTCTCTGACGGGAGGGTCTCCCGAACGGTCGCGCTCGGCGCCGTCGTCGACTTCGTCGCGGAGGACCTACAGGGGAATCCGCCACGGACGAAACGCGAGGGGAATACGGAGCTGTTCGCGTCGATGCGGGGGGTCGCGAAGACGGAGCCCCGGCGGACGATATCTGTCGAGACGTTCGGCAACTGGTCCAGCGGCACCTACCGCTACCTCTACGTGGGGACGCTGGAGTCGAACGGCTCCGCGGTTAGCACCGACACCGGGACGATCGACGTCCGGGAGCAGGCGCCGACGCCCACGCCGACGCCCACGCCGACGCCAACCGCAGTGCCCCCCGGCGGTGGCGGCGGCGGTGGTGGCGGCGGTGGCGGCGGCGGTGGCGGCGGTATTGGCGCGCCGAGAGGGCAGGTTTCGGAGCGCATCGAACCGACGATCGACAGCGCCGAGTTCGAGTTCTCGACACTCGACAGCGACACGACCGACAGCATCTCCCTCGAGTTCCGGGAGGACGCGACCGGGGTGGTCTCGATCACCGCGCTCTCGGGGCCCCCGCGCGTCGGGCCCGCGTCGTCGACGGTGGCCGGCCACTACCGCGTGGACGCGCCGCCGACGGCACAGGACCGCTCGGTCACGACGTCGATCACGGTCCGGAACAGCCGGCTCGACGCCCTCGGCGTCGGTCGGGAGCGCCTGGTGGTCAAGCGGTGGACCGGCTCGGAGTGGAGCGAGTTCGAGGCGACGACGGAGACGACGAGAGACGGCGTGCGCTTCACCGCGGAGCTGCCGGCGCTGTCGA
>JAQCMY010000156.1 GCA_028274865.1 Haloferacaceae archaeon
GGTCGGGTGGGCGCCCCCCTGACCGGGAGTCGATGTCGTCGCTCTCGGTGGTCCGTCTCGTGTCGATCCGGCCCGCTTCGACGCCCTTGATGGCGACCGCACCACCGACTGCCTCGAACCGGATCGGTATCTCGTCGCGCTCGTTCGGCTGGAGGGTCACCGACCTGCTCGCGACCGGCCGGTCGTCGACGGTCACGGTGAGCGTCCGGCTCGTGGTCCGGTCCGCCGTGTTCTCGACTGTCGCCAGCACGGTGGCCTCGTAGCCGCTCTCGACCCAGTCTGCGGGCGCCGTAGCACCGAGGACCAGAATCGGACTCGTCTGTCTCCACGCTCGCCTCGAACCGCCTCGCTGCCGCTCGTGTCGGTCACGGTCACCGTCTCTACTGCCGTGTCGCCGACCGTAATCTCGTACTCGCCGGACTCGTCGAACCGCTGTTCGAACACGAGCGCGCCAGCCTGACCTGCTCCGAGCCTGACCGCGTCGGTCTCGACCGCCGTGCCGTCGACGAACAGCCTCGCGGTGAACCGTCCCTCGCGGTCCCCGGTGTTCTCGACTCGAGCCGCGACTTCGACCTGCTCTCCCGCGTCGACCACCGTGTTGCTGAGCGAGACGGTGAGGACTCGGAACGCCGCTCGCGCCGCCTCGCCCGCCGGACTCGGACTGGCGTCGCCGTCCTCCTCCGAATCCCGCTGTACCGGGGTCCGCCCGTCCTCTCGACCGGGACTCTCGTCGTCTCCTTGCTGTTCGTCGCTCCCGTCTCGCCGCTCGGTGCGTTCCCCCCGCTCGTTCTCGCCGTCGCGGGTCGCCCGTTCTCGATCCTGTTCCGAGTCTCTGCCGTCGTCTGTTTGCCGAGCCTCCTCGTCGCCGTCGTCTGGTTCGTCGTCGCTGTCTCCCGACGCTCCGGTGTCGCTCTCGCCGTCTCCGCCTTCTGCCTCCCCTCGCTCCTCGCCGTCGCCGTCTCCGTCGCTCTCCTCAGTGTCTTTCGCTCCGGGGCTCTCCTCACCGGCCTCCCGGTCGTCTCCCTCGCCGGTGTTCTCCTCGCCGTCTTCCGTTTCTCCCTCTCCCCGTCGTCCTCGCTGTCTGTTCCGTCGTCCTCGCCATCGTCCTCACCGTCGTCCCGTTCTGCTTCCTCGGGCTGGCCCTCCCGCTGCGTCGGGACCCCGTCCGCTCTATGGTCGGCGTGTACGCCACCGCCGGCTGCGGTCGCGGGGGTGCCGTCACCCTCGTCTGCCGTCTCGCCGGCGAACCCGAGGGTCTCACCGGATTCGACACCGTCGCCGGCGAGACCCCGGTCCACGACGGTGAATCCAGCCCCCACGAGAGCCAGCACGGCGATGCTGACCACCAGCGCGGACGATCTTCTCATCGGCCGATATAGAAAATTGAAACAGTTCGTTATGAACCGACTATCGTCGATAGCCCGATCCTATCGCGACCCGCGAGGGGTGGCGGTCGACTGTCGGCGCCTGGTCTCGCCGGGCGGTCGCGTCCCGAGACCGGGTGTCGTCTCGGCACTCGCCGGTGACACACGCCGTCGCTGGCAGTCCTCGTCGTCCGACGACGGCTCGGTCTGTATCCCTCGAGTGTCCCCGGCCGACGACTGTTGGCTACGTGGCGTCTCCCGTGACGGCGTAGATACGTGTCTGCCCGGCGACTCGGAGCGGTCGGCGCGGCCCGACCGGAGTCGTGCAGGTCAGACCGGTACTCGGCGGTTCCCTGTACGGGCCGGGAGGGGTTTGCGCCTCGTCGTCGGCCTCGCTTCGCTCGCCCGCCGTCTGATTCAAATCTGGGGCCGCTCCGCTCGTCACGTCTGTTCCTCGCGAGAGCGGGCCGGGAGGGATTTGAACCCCCGACCGACGGGTTAAGAGCCCGTCGCTCTCCCTGGCTGAGCTACCGGCCCAAGTGATCGAATAGAGGCGACGACCGCTGATATAGGTTTTCGTTCGACGGGGCGAATCGCACATCTTTACCGGCGCGACGGCGAAACGTCGACCTATGAGTACCGGGGTCTCCGCGTCGTCGATGTCGTCGTACGCGATTCTCGGGTGTGGGAGCGTCGGTCACGCCGTTGCCGAGAGTCTCGCGACCGACGGGAAGCAGGTCCTGATCCTCGACAAGGACGAGAGCCGCGTCGAGTCGCTCCGGGATCAGGACCTCGACGCCCGGGCGACCGACATCCGCGACGCGGGCGTCGCCGACGAGGTGGCAGACTACGACGTCGTCCTGATCCTCTCCTCGGACGTCGAGGCGAACAAGGAGGCCGTCGAGCAACTCCGCGGGGCTGGGGGCGAACAGTTCGTCGTCGCGCGCGCCGCCGACCCGGTGTCCGAGGACGAACTCGAGGAACTCGGCGTCGACGTGGTGATCAACCCCTCGACGGTCATCGCCAACTCGGCGCTCCGGGCGCTGGAGACGGGCGAGCTGGAGCACAAGGCCCGACAGCTCGCCGGGCTCGTCGGCGGCGTCGAGAGCCGAATGGCGATCCTCACCCACGACAACCCCGACCCGGACTCCATCGCGAGCGCCGTGGCGCTCCAGGCGGTCGCCGAGAGCCACGGCGTCGAGGCCGATATCGTCTACGGCGGCGACGTCGGCCACCAGGAGAACCGCGCGTTCGTCAACCTGCTCGGCATCGACCTGCTCTCGCGAGACGAGGCGCCGGCGCTCTCGGAGTACGACCTCCTCGCGCTCGTCGACCACGTCGAGAACGGCCCGGCCGACGTCGGTGCCGACGTCCAAGTGTTCATCGACCACCACGAGCTCGACGAGCCCGTCGACGCCGAGTTCACCGACGTCAGACCGAACGTCTCTGCCACCTCGACGATCCTCACGAAGTACATCCAGGAGTTCGACATCCCCCCGAGCGAGGCGGTCGCGACGGCGCTGCTGTACGGCATCCGGGCGGAGACGCTCGACTTCAAGCGCGACACGACACCCGCCGACCTCACCGCCGCGGCCTACCTCTACCCGTTCGCGGACCACGACACGCTCGAACAGGTCGAGTCGCCGTCGATGAGCCCGGAGACGCTCGACGTGCTCGCCGAGGCGATCCAGAACCGGGAGGTAAAGGGGTCACACCTGGTGTCGAACGCCGGGTTCGTCCGCGACCGGGAGGCGCTCTCGCAGGCCGCACAGCACCTCCTCAACCTCGAGGGAATCACCACGACGGCGGTGTTCGGCATCACCGACGAGCGGATCATCCTCTCGGCGCGGTCGAAGGATATCCGGATGAACATCGGCAACGTCCTCGAGGACGCGTTCGAGCAGATCGGCGAGGCGTCGGGCCACTCGACGCAGGGCGACGCCGACATCCCGCTCGGCATCTTCACCGGTATCGACGCGAGCGCGGACAACCGCGACACCCTGCTGTCGCTGACGGAGGAGGCGGTTCGTCGGAAGCTGTTCGAGGCGATGGGCGTCGAGAGCGGCGAGAACGGAGCTTAGACGACGATCTCCTCGTCCTCGTCGATGCGCTTCAGCCGCTCGATCGTGTCGTTGATCAGCACTACGTCGCCGACCGCACGCACCCACCGGTAGGGGATCATCACGCCCTTGTTCGCCGGTACCCGGCTGCCGAACAGCTCCTCCGAGAGGCTCGAGAGCGCGAGCGCGGTGACGCCCTGTCGGTCGAGGTCCAGTCGCACGTCGTCGACTTCGCCGACGAACACGCCGCTGTTCGAGTACACCTCGCGCCCGACGAGCGTCGTGATCTCCTGGGGCTCTTCGTCCATGCCGCTCGGGTCGGTGCCCCGGTTCTTAAAACCGGGCGCTCGCGTCAGACGGCGCGACCAGCTCGACCGGATGCCGTACGTCCGCCGCCGCGAGGTCGGCTATCTGCTCCTGACACGAGGTGCCGCTCGCGACCGTCTGCCGGTCGTCGTCTAGCTGGTCCAGCAGGTCCTCGCCGACCGCCACGCTCAGGTCGTAGTAGTCGGTCTTGTCCCCGAACGACCCGGCCATGCCACAGCACTCGACGTCGGTGGTCGCGACGTCGTAGCCGAGCGCCTCGAGCACCGCGACGGCGTGGGCGTCGGCGTCGAGCGTCCGCTGCTGGCAGTGGGGGTGGTAGGTGAGGCCGGGGGGGTCTGCCGGCGCGTCGTCGAGGGGGCCGGGGTCGGCGCCGTTCTCCAGCAGTCCGTAGACGTACTCCAGCACCTCGTAGGTGTTCTCGGCCAGCGCCGCGGCCCGCGGGTCCGGGTCGCCGGCGGCGACGTCCTCGCCGACGAGGCGGGCGTAGTCGCGCTCGAAC
>JAQCMY010000157.1 GCA_028274865.1 Haloferacaceae archaeon
TACACACGCTGTGACCGTGTCGTCGTTCGCCCCGCCGCTCCGGATCGTACTCGGCGTCCTCGCCGCCGTCGTCGCGACGCTGGCGATGGACGTCGCGATGGCTCGTCTGCCGGAAGGCGAGACGCCGCCGGCGGTCGCCGCCGCGGTGCTGACGGAGCAGCCGGTCGGTGAGGGCCCCTCCCGGCTGGCGGCGGTCGTCCACCACGCCGCCGGGTGGCTGACCGGCGGGCTGTTCGTCACGCTGTTGCTGTTCGCCGAGGCCGCACTCGGCCGGTCACCGGCCACGTACCTGGCGACGACGGCGCTCCTGCTCGTGCTGATGATCGGCTTCTTCGCCGGCGTCGTCCTGCCACGCGTCGCGCTCGCCCGCCGGCGCGTCCGGACGGTGGTGCGGGACTGGACCGTCTCGGCGACAGTCTACCTGACCACGCTCGTGGCGCTCGTGTGGACGGGGTCTGCGGCGCTGGCGGCGGTCTGAGGCCCTCGGAGCAGACGCGATCGCACGGGCCCGCGGCCTCGACGAGCGGCGTTCGCCCCGCCGCCCGCGATGAGCGGTCGTCGGTGTCGTTACGGACACTTCGGGCAGCCGGATATCCGGCGGTTTTAACTCACTAGTTACTCACGAGTCGAGTAACCAATGGGTATCCTCGTCACGGGGGGCGACGGCTACATCGGCTGGCCGACCGCGCTCCGCATCGCAGATCGAACAGACGACCGGGTCATCTTAGTCGACAACCTCGCACGCCGCGACTGGGTCGAGGAGGTCGGCTCCGTCTCGGCGACCCCCGTCGCCGGCGTCGACGACCGCCTCGCTGCCGCCCGCGAGGTCCACGACCTCCACAACCTCTCGTTCGTCGAGGGCGACCTCACAGAGCGCTCGTTCGTCGACGAGTTGCTCCGTGTCCACGAGCCCGACGCGGTCGTCCACGCCGCGGCCCAGCCCTCGGCACCGTACTCCCAGATCAACGGCGAGCGAGCGAACTACACCCAGCACAACAACCTGCAGGCCACCCGGAACCTCGCGTTCGGACTACACGAGAACGACCTCGGCGACACGCACCTCATCGAAACCACTACTACCGGGATCTACGGTGCCCCCGAGTTCCCAATCCCCGAGGGCGGCGCGACGATGGAACACGGGGGCGAGCGTGACGAGGTGCCGTTCCCGAACATGGGGGGATCGTATTACCACGCTACGAAGGGACTGGACGCACAGAACCTCCGGCTCGCCAACCAGCAGTTCGGCCTCCCGATCTCGGACGTCCGGACGGCGATCACCTACGGCACAGAAACGCCCGAGACGGCAGCCGACGACCGCCTCGCGACCCGCTTCGATTTCGACTACTACTTCGGCACCGTCGCACACCGGTTCTGTGCACAGGCCGTCGCGGGCTATCCCGTCACGGTCTACGGCAAGGGCGAACAGCGCAAGCCGTTCGTCAGTCTCGAGGACGCCGTCGAGGGCCTGACGCGACTCGCCCTGATTGATCCTGACGACCGGCCCGACGACCACACTGTCTACAACCAGGTCACCCGGGCGATCTCGATCGTCGAGGTTGCCACGACGATCGCCGACGTGGCGAGCGAGTTCGGCCTCGACGTCGCCGTCGAACACTTCGAGAACCCGCGTGACGAGGACGAGACCCACAAGATGGAGATCGACAACAGCCGCTACGCCGAACTGATCGGCGGGGGGCGCCAGTCCTTCGAGAGCGGGGTGCGCGACATCCTCGCGACGCTCACCGACCACGAGACGACGATCACCGCCCACGAGGACCGGTTCCTGCCGGGCGTGCTGACCGACGGGGCCGACTGATGGACGTCCTCGTCACCGGCGGCTGTGGCTACATCGGGAGCGCGCTCGTCCCGCTGCTGCTCGAGGCACCCGACGTCGACCGCGTCACGGTGCTCGACTCGCTCGACGACGGCTCGCCGCGCGCACTCAGCGCGACCGGCCTGGGCCGAACCGACCGGCTCCAGTTCTGCCGCGGCGACGTCCGCGAGTACGGCGCCGTCGAGCGCGCGATGGCCGGCGCCGACACGGTTGTTCACCTCGCGGCGATCACCGGCGCTGCGAGCACCCACGACCGCCGCGAGGAGACGTTCGCGGTCAACCGCGACGGGACCGAGACCGTCTGTACCGCCGCGGGGGAGCTGGGCGTCGAGACCGTCGTCCTCGCCTCGTCGTGTAACACCTACGGCCGGGCGACGAGCACGGCACTCGACGAGACGACCGACCCCGAGCCGCTGAACCCCTACGCCGAGTCGAAGCTCGCTGCCGAGTCGATCCTCCGCGAGGCGGCTGTGGAGTACGGCTTCGACGGGACGGCGCTCCGGATGAGCACGAACTACGGCGACGCGCCGGGGATCCGGTTCAACCTCGTGGTCAACCACTTTGTCTTCCGCGCGCTCACCGGCCGACCGCTCACCGTCTACGGCGACGGGTCGAACTGGCGACCGTTCATCCACGTGCGCGACGCGGCACGGGCGTACGCCCACGCCGCCCGCCACCCGCAGAACTGGCCGCAGTTGGTCTACAACGTCGGCGCGAACGACGAGAACTACCGGGTCGACGAGGTCGCGGCGGTCGTCCGCGAGACGCTCGACCGCGACCTCGAGGTGACATATCTCGAGGAACAGCAGCCCGGCCCGTCGTACAACGTCACGTTCGACCGGCTCGCCGAGACCGGCTTCGAGCCGACGACGACGCTCCGGGAGGGCGTCGTCGGGCTTGCCGAGCGATTTCAACAGCCCGTGTCTTGCGACACGACGCCGCTTCCAACCGATGACTGACGACACACACTCGACCCCGACCGTTGCCGTCACCGGCGCCGCCGGCTACATCGGCAGCCGCGTCGTCGAACTGTTCCAGGAGCGCCACCCAGAGTGGTCGGTCCGCGCGCTCGACAACTTCTACCTCGGCGACGTCCGCCAGATCGGTGACGTCGCGGTCGAACACGTCGACATCAGACACCGCGACCGGCTCGAGGACGCACTCGACGGCGCCGACGTCGTCTGTCACCTCGCGGCGGTCAGCGGCGTCGACGACTGCGAGACCCGGCAGGACCTGGCCTACGAGGTGAACGTCACCGGCACGAGCAACGTCGCGTGGTG
>JAQCMY010000162.1 GCA_028274865.1 Haloferacaceae archaeon
GCTGAAGATCGACGACGTCTGTGCGGTCTACCCCGTCCACGGCTCCGCCGGCGCGATGGGCGCGATCCTGATCCCGGTGTTCTCGATCAACGGGTTCTCCGTGACCCAACTCGCCGCGCAGTTCATCGGCGTCACGGTCATCGGCGCGTGGACGATCGTCGCGACGGTCGCGGTGTTCGGCGCGCTCAAGACCGTCGGCCAGGCCCGGGTCGACCCCGACCACGAGCGTGAGGGGCTCGACATCGCGGAACACGGCGTCAGCACCTACCCCGAGTTCGGCGGCGAGGGCGGCGTCATCACCGACGGCGGCCCCGAGTTCCGCACCGACGGCGGCGCCGACGACGACGGCAGTATCGAGCTCGTGATGGGCGTCATCCGGCCCGAGAAGCTCGGCGAGGTGAAACAGGCCGTCGCCGAGGTCGGCGCCCCCTCGATCACGGTGACGAACGTCTCCGGTCGCGGCACGCAGGCCGCGAAGACCGGCCAGTGGCGCGGCGAGGAGTACGTCGTCGACCTCCACCAGAAGGTGAAAGTCGAGTGCGTCGTCGCCGACGTTCCGGCGGTGGACGTCGCCGAGGCGATCAGCGAGGCCGCAGACACCGGCGAACCCGGCGACGGCAAGGTGTTCGTCCTCCCGGTCGAGGACGCGCTCCAGGTCCGCACCGGCGCCCGGGGCACCGAGGCGGTCTGACGCGGCTGCGACACCGTTCTTTTTCTCCGGCTGGAGCCGGGTCCGCTCTCGTGCGTGACAGGGACGACTCTCCGCCGGAGCGCGGTCGGCGCGGCGTCTCCCGCAGGCCGGCGGGCGTCCTCGACGCGAGGTCGGTCGTCGACGCCGCGCCCGCGGTCGGACACCGCCGGGTCGGCGACTAGAAGCGTTTTTTCGGCGGCAGCCGGATCGAACGGTATGGACCGCGAGCGCTCGCGTGACGTCTACGACCGCGCGCTCTCCGTGCTGCCGGGGGGGGTCAACTCGCCGGTACGAGCGACACGCCCGTACCCGTTCGTCGTCGACGGCGGCGACGGGGCGCGCGTCGTCGACGCCGACGGAGACGAGTACCTCGACTACGTGATGGGCTACGGCCCGCTCCTGCTCGGCCACACCTTACCCGACCGGGTTCGCGAGGCGGTCGACCGCCACGTCGACGCCGGGCCGATGTACGGCGCACCGACAGAGGTGGAGGTCGAACTCGCGGAGTTCGTCGCCGACCACGTCCCGAGCGTCGAGATGACCCGCTTCGTCAACAGCGGCACCGAGGCAACGGTGTCGGCGGTCCGACTCGCCCGCGGGCACACCGGTCGGGACAAGGTCGTCGTCGTCCAGGGCGGCTACCACGGCGCGCAGGAGACGACGCTGGTCGACGGCGAGTTCGACCGCGTCGAGCCGTCGTCGCCGGGGATCCCGGACTCGTTCGTCGAGCACACCCTCGCGGTCCCGTTCAACGACACGACGGCGGCCGAGCGGGTCTTCGAGGAGCACGGCGCAGAGATAGCCGCCGTCCTGGTCGAACCGATCCTCGGGAACACCGGTATCGTCGGGCCGGTCGACGGCTACCACCGGACGCTCCGGGAGCTGTGTGACGACCACGGCGCCCTCCTCGTCTTCGACGAGGTGATCACCGGCTTCCGGGTCGGCGGACTCGGCTGTGCACAGTCGAAACTCGGCGTGACGCCCGACGTGACGACGTTCGGCAAGATCGTCGGCGGCGGGTTCCCCGTCGGCGCGATCGGCGGCCGGGCCGACGTGATCCGGGGGTTCACGCCCGTCGGCGACGTGTTCCAGGCCGGGACGTTCTCCGGGCACCCCGTGACGATGGCCGCAGGGCTAGAGACGCTGCGCTACGCGCGCGACGAGGACGTCTACGACCACGTGAACGGGCTGGCCGACCGGCTGCGCAGGGGCCTGACCGACCTCCTCGCGGACCACGCGCCGACCTACACCGTCGTCGGCACCGACTCGATGTTCAAGACCGTCTTCACCCGCGACGGCCCCGACGACCTGACGGGCTGCTGTGAGGCCGGCTGTCGCCAGCGCGAGGACTGCCCGCGCTACGGGACCTGTCCGAAGACCGGCGGCGACGTGGCCGACGCCGCCACGGAGCGCTGGGAGCGGGTGTTCTGGCCACAGATGCGCGACCGTGGGGTGTTCCTCACCGCGAACCAGTTCGAGTCACAGTTCGTCTCCGCGGCGCACACGCGGGCGGACGTCGAGGAGACGCTGGACGTGTACGCCGAGGTCCTCTCCTGAGGAGCGCCCGTCGCGGGCCACGCGGGGCCTCACGCGCGGTGTCTACCCGTGTCTCCGGCGAGTCCACCCGCGTCGAGTGCGTGGGCTTTTGCCCGTCGACCGTCGACCACGGGCCATGACACTGCGGCTCGCCACCCGCGGCTCCGCCCTCGCCAGCCGGCAGGCCGAGACCGTGCGGTCGGCCCTCGACCGGCGGCGCGACCCCGTCGAACTCGTCACGGTCGAGACGGAGGGCGACCGCATCCGTGACGAGTTGATCCACCGGCTCGGTCGGACCGGCGCGTTCGTTCGCGCACTGGACGAACGGGTGCTTGACGGCGACGTCGACGCCGCCGTCCACTCGATGAAGGATATGCCGACCGAGCGCCCCGAGGCGCTCGTCGTCGCCGGCGTCCCGGAGCGCGCACCGGCGAACGACGTGCTGGTGACGCCGGACGGCGGCGGGGTCGCGGACCTGCCCGACGGCGCGACGGTCGGCACGTCGTCGCTCCGGCGCGGCGCGCTCCTCCGGCGCGAGCGCCCGGACCTCCGGGTCGAACCGCTCCGGGGCAACGTCGACACGCGGGTCGAGAAGCTCCTCGCGCCGGGGCTCCAGCGCGACCACGAGCGGCTGCTGGCGGAGGCAGCGGGCGACGACACGCCCGGCGCCGGGAGCGAGGGCCGGGTCGAGGACGGCGAGGAGACCGTCGCCGAGGAGTGGTTCGCAGAGCGAACCGAACTCGAGCGGCGGGCGCTCGGGCGCGAGGTCGAGACGGCCTACGACGCGATCGTCCTCGCGGAGGCCGGGCTCGCGCGGCTGGACCTCCTGCGCGAGGTGGCGTACGACCGGCTCGACCGCGCGGCGTTCGTCCCCGCCCCGGGACAGGGCGCGCTCGCCGTCGTCGCGCGCGAGGGCGGGGACGTCGCCAGCCGGGTCCACGAGGGGGTCGACCACCCCCGGACGCGGGTGGCGACGACGGTGGAACGAACCGTCCTCGCCGAACTCGGCGGCGGGTGTGTCGCGCCCATCGGCGTCAGTGCCCACCTGCAGGGCGAGTACGTCCACGTCGCCGCCGCCGTCTGTTCGGCGGACGGCGAGCGGGTCGTCGAACGAACGCGCGACCTCCCGGTCGAACACCACGCAGAGGCGGCCCGGGACCTCGCGGGAGCGATGGCCGACGACGGAGCCGCCGACCTGATCGTCGAGGCCCGCGAGGCGGCAGAGGAGGGGGAATGAGCGACGAGACCCCCGGCACCGTCTACCTCGTCGGGAGCGGCCCGGGCGACCCCGGCCTGCTGACCGTCCGGGCGCGCGACCTGCTGTCGGAGGCCGACGTCGTCCTCCACGACAAGCTGCCCGGCCCCGAGATACTCGACCTCGTGCCAGAGGATCGGCGCGAGGACGTCGGCAAGCGGGCGGGCGGGGAGCGCACGCCACAGGCCGAGACCAACAGCCGCCTCGTCGACCACGCCCGTGCGGGCCGCGACGTGGTGCGCCTGAAGGGCGGCGACCCGTTCGTCTTCGGCCGGGGCGGCGAGGAGATGGAACACCTCGCGCGCGAGGGGGTTCCCTTCGAGGTGGTGCCGGGCGTGACGAGCGCGGTCGGCGCGCCCGGCGTCGCCGGCGTCCCCGTCACCCACCGCGACCACGCCTCTGCGGTGACGGTCGTGACGGGCCACGAGGACCCCGAGAAGGACGACTCCGCGCTCGACTGGACGGCGCTGGCCGCCCTCGTCGACGCCGGCGGCACCCTCGTCGTCCTGATGGGCGTCGGACACCTGCCGGACTACGCCGCGGCGCTGCGCGACGCGGGGCTGCCGGCGGACCTGCCGCTCGCGGTTGTCGAGCGCGGGACCTGGCCCGACCACCGGACCGTCGTCGGAACGCTCGAGACAGCCGTCGAGACGCGCGACGAGGCCGACGTGGAGCCGCCGGCGGTGGTGGTGATCGGCGAGGTGGCAGCGACGCGCGAGCGCGTCGTCGAGCAGCTCGGAGGACGGGGCGGAGACGGAGGAGCAGACGGTGGGTAGCCGTCCCCGCGTCGCCGTCTTCCGTCCCGACGACGAGCGTATCACGGCTGCCGTCGCCCGGCTCCGCGAACTCGGCGCCGACCCGGTGCCCGACCCGATGCTCGCCGTCGACCCGACGGGCGCGACGCCCGGCGAGGCGCCCCACGTCGTCTTCACGAGCAAGACGGGCGCGGAGCTCGTCGCCGGAGCGGGCTGGACGCCGGCTGGTGCGGTCCACGCGATCGGGCCGAAGACGGCGGCGGCGCTCCGCGAGGAGGGGTACGACGTGGCCGTCGTGCCCGAGGAGTACTCGTCGGCGGGGCTGGTGTCCGCGCTCCGCCGCCGGGTCGCCGGCGCCCGTGTCGAGGTTGCCCGGAGTGACCACGGCAGCCCGGTGCTGCTCGACGGGCTGCGGAGCGCCGGCGCCGACGTCACGGAGACGGTGCTGTACCGGCTCACCCGTCCGCCCGGGGCGGGCGAGGCACCCGAGCGTGCGGCGGCGGGCGCCCTCGACGGCGCCTGTTTCACCTCGTCGCTCACCGTCGCACACTTTCTCGACGCGGCCGGAGAACGGGGCGTGCGCGACGCCGCAGTCGCCGGACTCGCAGACGCCGTCGTCGGATGTATCGGCGAGCCGACACAGACGGCGGCGCGCGACGCGGGGCTGAGCGTCGACGTGGTGCCGCGCGAGGCGACGTTCGACGCGCTGGCGCGGGCCGTCGTCGAGCGGTGCGAGACCGGCGCGGCGGGCGCCTGATCCGCGACCGACAGACGTACTGTCGCGCCGGCCCGACCGGCAGCCGTGTCGCTCGCGCACGACCTCGTGCGGGCGGTTCGCGCCGACCGGTTCGGCAGCCGGGCCCGCGCGGTCTGTGACCGCCACGACCTCGACGAGCGCTGTCGCCGGCGGGCCCGCGGTGCGGTGGCCCCGCCGGAGCCGGAGCTCGACCGGCGCGGGCGGACGCTCGTCCGTCGCGTCTGGACGTTCGACACGGCGCCGGTCGGGCTGACGCTCTGTGGCCCGGCCTACCGCGACACGCCGGTGCTCTACGCGACACAGACGGTTCGAGACCTGACCGGCTACGACCTGTCCGAACTCCGCGGCGAGAACCCGCGGCTGTTCCAGGGACCGCAGACGGAGCCGAGGGCGGTCGCAGACCTCCGGGCGGCGGTCGAGGCGTGGAACGAGACGACCGTCGAACTGACGAACCACCGCCGGGACGGGACGCCGGTTCGTCTCCGGGTCACGCTCGCACCCCTCGCGGGCGAGGACGGAACGGTGACACACTGGCTCGGGGTCCAGCGACGGGTCGAGCGGTGAGGAGCAGTTGGTCGGATTCATCCCCGCGGTGAACGGCTGGGCTCCTCGACGTTCCGTAAACGGCATGTCGCGATAGCAAACGGGTCCGAGGCCGGGCGACTGCACCTGTGGACCGGCGCGGCGCTCGGGCTACCGTGCCCGGTTTCGTATCGCGGCCACCACTGTGCTCCCAAACGGCTTTGAGCCGTCCCGTGGGAGCGCATGGCATGGAGATCACCCGGTGTGAGGCGATCCCGCTGGCGAGCGCGGTGGAAGGCGTCGAGATGACGTTGGGCGGCGGCGACCGCGAGGTCGGGGTCCAGCCGGTGCTCGTCCGCGTCCACACCGACGGCGAGCACGTCGGCGTCGGCGAGACGCTGACCTACGACGCGAGCGGCGCGGAGGGCGAGGCCGTCGCCCGGATGGCCGAGGCGCTCGGGTCCGACCTGGTCGGGCGGGATCCGCGCGACCCGACGGCGGCGTGGGAGGCGATGTACGTCGACGTGAAGCGGTCGAACGCGTGGAAGGCGATGTCGGCGCTCGACGAGGCGCTGTGGGACATAGCCGGCAAGGCGGCGGGCGAACCGCTCTACCGCCTGCTCGGCGGCGAGGCGGGCGCGGTCGGCGCGTACGCGACGTTCCCGCGCCGGCAGTCGACCGACGACCTCGTCGCGTCGGGCGCGTGGCTCGCGGAGACGTTCGAGTCGATGAAGATCACCGTCGGCGCCGACCCGGCTGCCGACCGCGAGCGGGTCGCGGCGGTCGCAGAGGGCCTGCCAGAGGGGTTCGGACTGTCGATCGACGCCAACACGTCCTACACCGTGAGCGAGGCGCTCCGGGTCGGGCGGACGGGCGAGCGGGTCGGGCTCGAGTGGTTCGAGGAGCCGATCCCCCACACCGACGTCGAGGGACAGGCCGAACTCAACCGCCGGCTCGACGTGCCGATAGCGGCCTACCAGTCACACGCGCCACACTACCCCGCCGTCGACCACCTGCGCGCGAACGCGCTCGAGGTGTACCAGCCCTCGGCGTACCTCTGTGGCGGCGTGACAGGGACGCGCCGTGTGGCGACCCTCGCCGACGCGTTCGGGAAGCGGCTGGTCCCCCACGCGTTCGGACCGCTGGTGAACTACGCCGCGACGCTCCACGTCGCGAGCGCGAGCCCCGCCTGTGACCTGATCGAGTTCGCGGTGTACGACGACTCGGTCGACGACCCCGGCGAGTACGTCGCCAGCCCGTACGTCGCCGGCGACCCCGTCCGCGTCGTCGACGGACGGGTGTCGCCGCCGGACGAACCGGGCGTCGGCGTCTCGCTGGACAGCCGCGAGGTCGAACGGCTCCGGCTGGACTAGTACACCAGTTCGCCCGAGATGAACTGCCGCGTGCGCTCGTCCGACGGGTCCTCGAACAGGACGTCCGCCGGCGCAGTCTCCGTGATGCGCCCGTCGAGGAGCACCGCGACCCGGTCTGCGACCCGTTCGGCCTGGTGCATGTCGTGTGTCGCGACGACGACGCCGATACCCCGGTCTCGCGCCTCCTCGACCGCCTCCTCGATGACGTCGGTGTTCCGCGGGTCGAGGTCCGACGTCGGCTCGTCGAGGAGCAGGACGTCCGGGTCGTATGCCAGCGCACGGGCGAACGACACGCGCTGGGCCTCGCCGCCCGAGAGCGACGCGGCGGGCCGACACGTCGCCTCCGCCATCCCGACGACCGCGAGCGACTCCCGGACGGCGTCGGCGGGGCCCGCCGAGCGGACGAGCGAGCGGAGCCGGTCGGGCCACGACCGCCGGACCCGGAGGCCGTACGCGACGTTGCGGGCGACCGGCGCGTCGAAGAGGCTCGCCTCCTGGAACACCATCCCCACACGGCGCCGCATCGAGAGCCGCTCGGCGTCGTCGACGGCCCACGCGTCCGTGCCGTCGACCGTCACGGTCCCCTCGTCGGGTTCGAGCGAGAGCGCGAGCGTGCGGAGCAGCGTCGTCTTGCCGACGCCCGAGGGGCCGATGACCGCGACGACCTCGCCGGCGTCGACGCCGAGCGACAGGCGCTCGAACACCTGCTCGTCGCCGAACGACTGTGCGGCCCCGGCCACACGGAGCATCAGCGGGTCACCCCGCCGCCGAGTCGGACGACGACGGCGTTGACCCCGAACACGAGAACGAGGAGCACCGCGCCGAGCAGCATCGCCGTCTCGTACTGTCCCTGTCGGGCCTCGAGCTGGATCGCCGTCGTCAGCGTCCGGGTCTTCGACACCCCGTCGGCGCTCGTGATGTTGCCGCCGACGACGAGCACCGACCCCACCTCGCTGATCGCGCGACCGAAGCCGGCCAGAACCGCCGTCACAATGCCGTACCGCGCCTCCTTGAGGACGACGAGCGCCACGTCAAGGCGCGTCCCGCCGAGGACGCGGGCGGCGTCGCGGACGTTCTCGTCGACGCCGGCCACCGCCGCGAGGCTGATAGCCGTGATCGGCGGCGTCGCGAGCACGAACTGTGACATGATCATCGCCTCCTTCGTGAACACGAGTTCCAGCGGCCCGAGCGGTCCCTGGTTCGAGACGAGAAAGAGAACGGCCAGGCCGACGACGACGCTCGGGAATCCCATCCCCGTGTTTATCGCCGACCTCGCGGCCCGCCTGCCGGGGAAGTCCGCAAACGCCATTACGACCGCGACGGGGACGCTGAACAGCGTACTCAGCGCCACGGCGACGAGACTCACGTACAGCGAGACAGAGACGACACTCGAGACGTAGCCGTCTCTGAACGGGAGGTCGACGAGGGCCGGGGCGTGGACAATCGGGTCCAAGGGCACGCTCACCCGTCGGACGACTCGCTACTCAACCCTCCGGAACGTACTGCTGGAAGTCGGGGTCCTCCGAGACGGCCTCGGGGAAAAACAGCTGTTCGCCGTCGGCCTGGTAGTCCGCGATCGCCGCCTGCGTGTCCGGGCTGGTGATCCAGCCGACGTACGCCATCGCGAGGCGGTAGTTGGCGTTCTCGTGGCGCCCGGGGGTGACCGCCATGACCCCGTACGGGTTCGCGAAGATCGCCGGGCCGTCCTCGGTCGGCCCCCGAAGGAGGGCGACGAGATCGATCTCCGAGCGCTGCGAGAGGAACGTGCCGCGGTCCGAGAGCGTGTACGCCTTCTGCTGGGTGGCGACGTTCAGCGCCTCGCCCATCCCGGATCCGGTCTCCTGGTACCAGTCGCCGCCCGGCTCGGTCCCGGCAGTCTCCCAGAGGTTCAGCTCCTTCGTGTGGGTGCCGGAGTTGTCGCCCCGCGAGACGAACGTCGCCTCCGCCTCGGCGATCGCGGTCAGCGCCTCCGTCGCCGATTCCATCCCCCGGACGCCGGCTGGGTCTCCCTCCGGCCCGACGATCACGAATTCGTTGAACATCAGGCCGCGGCGGTTGACGCCGTAGCCGTTCTGCAGGAACTCGTCCTCGAGGCCGCGGGCGTGGACCATCACGACGTCGGAGTCGCCGTTTCGGGCCGTCTCGAGGGCCGCGCCCGTCCCCTGTGCGACCGCGTCGACGCTCACGCCGCACAGCTCCTCGAAGTCGGGGTGGATCGCGTCGAGGAGCCCCGTATCGAACGTGCTCGTCGTCGTGAGCGTCAGCGTCTCGCCGGCCACCGCCGGCCCGCCGGTCGTCTGCTCCGTACAGCCCGCGACGCCCGCCGGCCCCACCGCGCCGAGCCCAGCGAGGAGCGTTCGTCGATGTATCGCCACCGATACATCGGCAGGGCGGCGACGAATACAGCTTGCGCCGGAGGCGAACCCGGCTGAGAACGGGCAGCGTCGGGTACGTCGAGAGAAGACCTGCGGTTGTCGGCGTTTCCTATCGCGACACGCGGTGTACAGCGTCAGACACCCGGGGCGAAGAATAGACCGGTGGACTCCTCCGATCCGTTCGGTTCAGAGCGCGTCGCGGCAGATATCGGCGACCGCGTCCCGGTCCAGCCGTCGGGGGTTGCCCGCGAGCAGTCGCTCGAGGGCCGTCGTTCGCTCGGCCAGCGCCGACACGTCCGACTCCGCGACGCCGAGCGACCCGAGTCCACCGACGCCGACGTCGCGGGCGAGACGTTCGACCGCGTCGGCGGCGTCCTCGTCCGGGCCGGCGCCGAGCCAGTCGGCGACCTCGGCACAGCGCTCCGGCACGCTCGGCGCGTTGTACCGCACGACCGCGGGGAGGACGGCGCCGACCGTTTCGCCGTGTGGCGTGTGGAACGCACTCCCGGCGGCCATCGCGACCGCGTGGGCGGCGCCGAGTCCGGCGTTCGAGAACGCCCGGCCGGCGGCGTGGCTGGCGAGCGCCATCTCGCGGCGCGCCGCGAGGTCCTGCCCGTTGTCGACGGCGCGCCGGAGGCTCTCGCCGACGCGCGGGACGGCGGTTCGACAGAGCGCGTCGGTCAGCGGCGTCCGGCCGCCGTAGTCCGGGCGGCTGTCGGGCCCGGCGGCCGGCTTCGCGTCGAACCGCCGGGTCGTGTACGCCTCGACGGCGTGAGCGAGGGCGTCGAGACCGCTCGCCGCCGTCGGACCGGGCGGGAGCGAGACGGTCGCGACGGGGTCGACGACGGCGACGTCGGGGTAGAGGTGAGGGCTCGACACCCCCACCTTCAGGTCGCGGTCCGGCAGCGAGACGACGGCGACGGGCGTCGTCTCCGACCCGGTGCCGCTGGTCGTCGGGACCGCGGCGGTCGGGAGCCCCGGTCCCGGCACCGGTTCGCCGCCGCCGGTCGGCGCCGCGGCGTAGTCGAGGACGCTCCCGTCGTGGGGCGCCAGCGCCCCGGTCACCTTCGCCACGTCCATCGTGCTCCCGCCGCCCACGCCGACGACGACGTCCGGGTCGACGGCCCGGGCGCGCTCGAGCGCCGCCTCGAACGCCGCGAGCGGGGGGTCCGGCTCGACGTCCGCGAACGTCTCGACGCCGGACAGGCCGGCGGTCGCGCGCTCGACGACGGTGTCGGGGAGTCCGGGGTCCCGGACGACCAGCGTCGTCCCGGCGTCGGGCAGGTGGCCGGCGAGTTCGTCGAGTGCGTCGTCGCCGAAGACGGTCCGGTCGGGGCCGGAGAGCGCCCAGACGGATTCGGGGTCGAACACGCCTCGTCCCGCGTCGTGTGTGGAAAAAGAAGTTCGGGAGCGCGGCGTGGTAAACCGGTCACCGCGATACGGAACGACCCCGAACCGTTTTGTCCGCCCTGCCCCGGAGTCGAGCGTGCGCGCCGCAGTCTACCACGGTCCGGGCGACGTCCGGGTCGAGGACAGGGAGCGACCGACCATAGCAGCGCCGACCGACGCCGTCGTTCGGGTCACCCACACCGCGGTCTGTGGGTCGGACCTGTGGTTCTACCGCGGCGAACGCGACCGCGAGGTCGGCTCCGCGGTCGGCCACGAGCCGATGGGGGTCGTCGAGGAGGTCGGGAGCGAGGTCAGGTCGGTGGAGGTCGGTGACCGGGTCTTCGCGCCGTTTCGCGTCTCCTGTGGCGCCTGCGAGTTCTGCCGGAAGGGGCTCCACACCTCCTGTGAGAACGGCGCGTCGTGGGGCGGCGCGAACGGCGGCGCACAGGGCGAGTACGTCCGGTCGCCCCACGCCGACGGGACGCTGGTGCGGGTGCCGGACCGCCACGCCGACGACGAGGCGACGCTGCGGGCGCTCCTGTCGCTCACCGACGTGATGGGCACCGGTCACCACGCGGTCGTGAGCGCGGGCGTCACCGCCGGCGCGACGTGTGTCGTCTTCGGGGACGGCGCGGTCGGCCTGTGTGCGGTGCTCGCGGCGCGGCGACTCGGCGCCGAACGGATCGTCGCGGTCGGACACCACGCCGACCGGCTCGAGCTCGCGGCTGAGTTCGGCGCGACGGAGACGGTGCTGGCCCGCGGCGAGGAGGCCGTCGAGCGCGCGCGCGAACTCACCGACGGCGGCGCGGCCCACGTGGCCGAGTGCGTCGGGGGCGTGGCGCTCTCCGACGCCGTGGCGGCTGCCCGGCCCGGCGGGACGGTGGGCTACGTCGGCGTTCCGACCGAGCCGTTCGACGTCGGCCCGGCGTTCTCGGAGAACGTCGCGCTCCGGGGCGGGGTCGCGCCGGTGCGGGCGTACGCCGACGACCTGATGGCCGACGTGCTCGGCGGCACGCTCGACCCGTCGCCGGTGTTCACCCACACCGTCTCCCTCGAGGACGTGCCGGAGGGCTACCGGCTGATGGACGAGCGCGAGGCGATCAAGGTGCTGGTCGAGGTCTGAGCGTCTGTCGCCGGCTCGACACGCTCGACGGCCTCGTCGTGACCCGGCCGGGAGACGCGACGGGCGACCGGCGGGGCGTCGGACTCGCGCTCGGGTCCCGCGGGTCCGACGCGTACACCCTGCCGGGGCGCGGCGTGGCTGTCGAACGACCACCGCCGGCGGACGCGCTTTTGCCCCCGCGGCGTCTACCGCCAGTATGGCAGAGTTCGACCCCACGAGGTTCGAGGACAAGTACGCGAACTACTTTCCGGAGCTCCAGCGGGCGTACCGGAGCGCCTTCGAGCGGATGAACGACGCACACGACTCCGACCTCGTCCACGCCGTCGACCAACAGGTGCTGAACGAGTCCGAGCCGTTCTTCGAGGACGGCGCGTTCCGCGTCGAGCTCCCAGAGAACGCCGTCGAACGGGTCACTGCCGTCGCCGTCGACGACGAGCGCCTGGGGCCCTTCCTCGACGAGTACGCCGCGACGATCGAGGCAGAGCTACACGACACCTTCGACGTCGAGCGCCCGGAGGACGGTCGAACCGAAGGTTGAAGCCGCGTGGCGGTCAAGGTAGACCATGAGCACGGAGACGAGCGACGGCGAGGACGACCTCCGCGAGCAGGTGACGAACTTCCTCCGGCGGAACTTCCCGCAGATCCAGATGCACGGCGGCAGCGCCGCGATCCAGCACCTCGACCGCGAGAAGGGCGAGATCCAGATCGCGCTCGGCGGCGCCTGTTCGGGGTGTGGCATCTCCCCGATGACGATCCAGGCGATCAAGTCCCGGATGGTCAAGGAGATCCCCGAGATCACGACCGTTCACGCCTCGACGGGGGCGGACGACGCGATGGGCGGGAGCGACGCCGGCGGCATGAGTCCCTCCTTCCCCGGCGAGACGAGCGAGAGCGACGGCGGCGACGACGAGGGGCCGCAGGCGCCGTTCTAGCGGCGCGCTTTTGTCCGCCGCCGTCGACGGTCGGCCATGACCCACCCGACGGCGGAGAACGTTCTCTTCGTCGTGCTCGACACGGTCCGGAAGGACCGCCTCACGCCGTACGGCGCCAGCCGCGACACGTCGCCCGGACTGGCGGCTCTCGCCGACGACCCGGCGACGACGACGTTCGAGGAGGCGGTCGCACCCGCGCCGTGGACCCTGCCCGTCCACGCCTCGCTGTTCACCGGCCTCTACCCGAGCGGTCACGGCGCCGACCAGGAGAACCCGTACCTCGAGGGCGTGACGACACTCGCCGAGACGCTCTCGGCGGCGGGCTACGACACCGCCTGCTACTCCTCGAACGCCTGGATCACGCCGTACACCCGCCTCACCGACGGGTTCGACGACCAGGACAACTTCTTCCAGGTGATGCCCGGCGACCTCCTCTCGGGGCCGCTCGCGCGGGCCTGGCGCGCGCTGAACGACGACGAACGGCTCCGGGCGGTCGCAGACAGGCTCGTCTCGCTCGGCAACACCGCCCACGAGTATCTCGCCGGCGGCGACGGGGCCGACTCGAAGACGCCCGCCGCGCTCGAGCGGACCCGCGAGTTCGTCGCCGAGAGCGACGGCGAAGGGTGGTTCGCGTTCGTCAATCTGATGGACGCCCACCTGCCGTACCACCCGCCGGAGGAGTACGCGGAGCGGTTCGCGCCCGGCGTCGACTCGACGGCGGTCTGCCAGAACTCGAAGGAGTACAACTGCGGGGCGCGCGCGATCGACGACGACGAGTGGGCCGACATCCGGGGGCTGTACGACGCCGAGATCGCCCACATGGACGCCGAGCTCTCGCGGCTGTTCGACTGGCTGCGGGACCGCGGCGAGTGGGAGGACACTCTCGTGGTCGTCTGCGCCGACCACGGCGAACTCCACGGCGAGCACGACCTCTACGGCCACGAGTTCTGTCTCTACGACCCGCTGGTCAACGTGCCGCTGCTGGTCAACGGCCCCGGCGTCGCCGCCGACCCGGAGGAGACGGTCGAACTCCTCGACCTCTACCACACCGTCCTCGACGCCCTCGGCGTCGAGGGGGGCGACCCACTCACTCCGGGCGACGAGGCCGTCGCCCGCGACCCGCGCCGGTCGCTCCTGTCCGGGGACTACCGGGCGTTCCCCGGCGCGGTCGACGCCGAGACGCCCGCCGACGACCCCGGCCTGCGCGCCGGCGGCGACTACGGCTTCGTCGAGTACGCCCGGCCCGTCGTCGAACTCAAGCAGCTAGAGGAGAAGGCGAGCGCAGCCGGCGTCGCGCTGGACGAGGACTCCCGGTTCTACGCCCGGATGCGCGCGGCCCGGGGGCCGTCGGCGAAGTACGTCCGCGTCGACCGGACGCCGGACGAGGCGTTCCGCCTCGGCGAGGACCCCGGCGAGACGACGAACCGCGCCGCCGGGGACGACGACCCGGCGCTGCGCCGGGCCGAGCGGGCGCTCGCCGCCTTCGAGGGCGCGAGCGGCGGCGCGTGGACGACGGCGGACGACGCCGACGTGAGCGACGACGCCGTCGACGAGTTCGACGCCGAGACACAGGAGCGGCTCAGGGACCTCGGCTACCTCGAGTAGCCGGCGTCGGTGTGTGGCCCGCGCTCGACACGGCAGCCGGGGACCCGGCGACCGTCGACCGCACGACGGACGCGTGGTGACCCGACCCGGCGTGACGCTCGCCCGAGTGTCGTGGTAACAGTTGTGTGAGCACAGCTAAACCGGTCCAGTCCGTACTACCATCCGCATGGACCTACTCAGTGTGAGCGATGTCGTCGGCGATATCGCGGACGACGAGGACTCGACCGAGGCGATTCGAACGGACGCCGTCAGTCTGGAAGTGATGCGGTTCGAGGAGGGTGACGAGGACCCGCTGCACGCACACGC
>JAQCMY010000232.1 GCA_028274865.1 Haloferacaceae archaeon
GTCGCTATCCAGGCCCACTGGGTCGGGTCGGCCACTATCCTCGCCATCGTCGTGAGCATCGTGTACTCGTTCTACATATTGAAGTACGGCGAGACGCCACACTCGGGGCACGGAGGAGCAGAGTAATGTCGACGAAGGGAAGCACGTACGGCGACATCCACCGGTACGAGCCGGCGCGGGAGAGCACGGCGGCGGCGATCGCCATCGTCCTGCTCACCGTCGTCGAGGTGGTGTTCGTCTCGCTGTTCGTCTTCGGACTCGTCAACGGCTGGGCGCTGTCGGACACGGGCAACATGTTCCTCGGTAGCCTGCTCGCTGTGGTGTTCGTCGACCTCGCGTTCATTCTCGCGCTCTACCGGAAGGAGTTCCTGCCGGACGTGATGATAGTGAAAAAGCGCCGCCGGAAGTGGGAGGACCTCTACGTCCGTGAGGACGACGTCGACGGCAGACAGCTGGGTGACGGCGCCTGGGATACGGTCAAGCGGGCGATCTACCCCTACTACAAGCAATAACAGATGAGCCTCAAGAAACAGGACGACTACGACCACAACGCCTGGATCAAGTCGAAGGACCTCTCGCCCGTCGAGACGGTCTTTCTGACGACGCTGGTCTGGCTGGACAAGCGCCTGCGCATCGTCGACTACCTCGAGCTGCTCGAGACGCTCTACTACCGGTCGAACATGCAAATGCCCAAGAGCCACACCGAGCAGTACGACCTCGACAACAAGTTCTGGTACTGGTACCCGCTGTACACGCTCGGGTCGTTCTCGACGATCGCGTACGTCGTGGCGGCGGTGTCGGGCGCGCTCCTGGGCTTCTACTACTCCCCGTCGACGGCTGCGGGGGCCTGTAACATCTCGAACGCGAGCGTCGCGTACTGCTCTGTCGCCGGGATCATGCGTGACCTCCAGTTCGGGTTCATGCTCCGGTCGATCCACCGCTGGTCGGCGCAGGTGATGGTCGCCGCCGTCTTCCTCCACATGCTCCGGGTCTACTTCACCGGGGCGTACAAGGAGCCACGCGAGCTGAACTGGCTCATCGGCATCGTCCTCATCTCGCTGACGATGGTGTTTGGCTACACCGGCTACCTGCTCCCGTGGGACCAGCTTGCGTTCTGGGCCGGCCAGATCGGCGTCGAGATGAGCCTCTCGATCCCGCTCGCCGGCGAGTGGGTCGCACAGCTGCTGTTCGGCGGGTTCACGCTCTCGCAGGCGACACTCCAGCGGATGTACATCATCCACGTGTTCCTGCTCCCGTTCGTGGTGACGACGCTGATCGCCATCCACATCGGTATCGTGTGGGTGCAGGGAATCGCGGAGCCACACTGAGACAATGACCGACGACACCACCACCGACGACCGCGAAGCGCCTGCGAAGACTCCCGTGGCCGACGGGTCCGGAATCGTCGCGCCGGACGACGAGACGCCGACGTGGCGCGAGCGAAAGGAGCGTCACGTCGGGCTCGCCCGGCTGACCTACGAGTACTTCGAGCGGGCCCGGCGCGAGGACCAGGACCTCCGGACCGAGTCGGACTACGTCGAGCGGGACGTACTCGCCTTCCCGACGTGGCCCCACGAGACGGTGCGGAACCTGTCTATCGCGACGTTCTTCGTCGGGATGATCATCTTCCTCTCGGCGACGCTCCCGCCACACATCGGCGACCCGGCGAACCCGTCGTCGACGCCGGCGATCATCCTGCCGGACTGGTATCTCTACTGGTCGTTCGGCCTGCTGAAGCTCAACCCCCTGAACCCCGAACTCGCCGTCCTCGGCGGCCAGAAGATCATGGCCGACCGGACCTACGGCGTGCTCGCGAACGTCGTGGTCGTCAGCATCATCGCCGTCGTCCCGTTCCTCAACAAGGGCGCGGCCCGCCGCCCGGTCGAACAGCCGTTCTGGGCCGCCGTCGGGGTGTTCGGCGTCGTCTTCGCGTTCACTATCAGCCTGCTGTCGGTGAAGAACATCATTCCGATGAACGTCGACCTGCTGTTCGACCTGACGTTCCTCGCGCCCGTCGTGACCGGGATGATCACCTACGCGGTGCTGAAGACGATGCGTGAGGGGTACATGTACGACCTCAACCGCCGGTACTACCGGCTGCGGCCGCCGAAGTAGCCCGCGGCGGCTCCTCGTCCACACTCCAGATGACCGATCAGTCGCCCGTCGACGCCGACCCGGACCCGGAGAGCACCGGTGCCGGCGGGCGCGACGTCGTCGTCCCGCTCCGCCTGTACAAGACGATCGTCGTCTTCTCGACGCTCATCGCCGTCGTGAGCGTCGTCCTCGGGTTCACGCTCCTCGACGCCGCGACGCTCCAGGTGAGCCTCGTCCGAGGCCTAGTCGTCGGCGTCCTCTCGGCTGTCGGTCTCGTGCCGGCAGAGGGCGCCCTCTCGGCGACGCTGGCAGCAGCGGGACTGGCGACGATCGCCCTGGGGGCGGGCGTCTACACGCTCGGGACGCGCTTTCGCACGGCGGGGATGGGAAACGGTGAAGACGGCAGCAACGATAAGAGTGAGTAATGACCGATGAGTTCGTCAAGGGCCTCGGCATCCTCACGGGGGCCGGTCTGCTGTGGATGGTGCTGGCCGGCTGGTACCGGACGCCGTCGTTCGGGAGTACCGAACAGCTCGTCGCCCCGCTCACGGTCGACACCGCGAACGCGACGCTCCTGAACCTGGTCGCTATCACCCTGATGGACGTGTTCTTCTGGCTCGCGCTCCTCGGGCCGCTGACGTTCTGGGTGCTGATCCCCGCCGGGCGGCAGGCGAGGAAGGCGGTCGAAGAGCGCCGGTCCTGAGGCGGGGCACGGGAGCGCGCCCTCAGACGACGGCGTTCCAGAACGGCTGGATCACGAAGAAGACCGACTGGTAGCCGGCGTACAGCACGACGAGCAGCGAGCCGGTGAGAGCGCTCTTCGGGCGCTCGATCGGCATGTCGTTTCGTGCCTCGACCTTCCGGGACTCGAACTCGAAGAAGTCCGCGAGCAGGGTGCCGACGACGAGGACGGACAGCACCATCCCACCGTGTGGGGCGACGACCATGTACGCGAAGCTCACCAGCAGGAGCGCGACGGACGTGACGGTGTGGGGGACGTACCGGCTGACCGCGGCAGCCCCGCCCGACGCTGCCTGGCTCACGTACGTTCGGTGGCCGAGCAGTCTGGTGACCGTGTTCACCAGCACGAGGGCGAGGGCGGCGTACGGCAGGAGACCCTCGACGGCGACGAGGTCCTCGACCGGGACGAGGAACTGCAGCGGCTCCATACCTCGCTCTCGGACAGCCACCCGTTAGAAGGGTTCCGATCCCTCGACCGGGAGCGGGAAGGCGACGAGTCCGGCGGCGTCGGCCGGGTCGTCGAGCCGCGACACGTGCCCGCCGCGGGCGGCAGGCATTTGAGCCGTGGCCTTCCGAGTGGAAGTATGAGTCGCGTACGCGTAGCCGGAGTCGGCCTGACGGAGTTCGGTCGGACGCCCGAGCGAACCGGACGAGAGCTGTTCGCCGAGGCGTCGGCACGGGCGCTCGACGACGCCGGCGTCGACCGCGAGGCCGTCTCGGCGCTTCACTACGGCAACTTCATGGGCGCTCTCGGCGAGCGGCAGGGCCACCAGGCCCCGCTGATGGCAGAGGCCGCCGGACTGCAGTGTCCGGCGACCCGGTACGAACTCGCCTGTGCCTCCGCCGGCGCGGCGGTCCGTGGCGCGGTCCAGTCGGTTCGCGGCGGCGAGGCCGACGTCGTCGTCGCGGGCGGGATGGAGCGCATGACGAACCGGACGATCGAGGAGACGACGGAGGCGCTGGCCATCGCCGCCGACGAGCTGTTCGAGGTGCGGGCCGGCGTGACGTTCCCCGGCGCGTACGCGCTGATGGCGCGGTCGTACTTCGAGCGGTTCGGCGGCGGTCCCGAGGACCTCGCACACGTCGCGGTGAAGAACCACGCGAACGCGGTGCCGAACGAGTACGCCCAGTACCGCGAGGCGATAGCCGTCGAGGACGCCCTCGACGCGCCGACGATCGCCGACCCGCTCGGCCTCTACGACTCCTGTCCCGTCACCGACGGCGCGAGCGCCGTCGTCCTCGTCAGCGAGTCGTACGCCGAGGCGAACGACGTCGACGCGGCGGTCGCGGTCGTCGGCTCCGGACAGGGCGGCGACCGGCTCGCGCTCCAGGACCGCACGTCGCCGGCGCGGACGCCCGCGACAGACGACGCCGCCGCCGAGGCGTTCGCCGACGCCGGCCGCTCGCGCGAGGACGTGTGCGCCGTCGAGGTCCACGACTGCTTCACGATCGCAGAGGTGTGTGCGCTGGAGGGGCTGGGGTTCTACGACCCCGGCGAGGGGGTCGGCGCGGCGCGGCGCGGCGAGACGACCGCCGACGGCGACCTGCCGGTCAACCTCTCGGGCGGCCTGAAGGCGAAGGGCCACCCCGTCGGCGCCACGGGCGGGAGCCAGGTGGCCGAGATGACCCGGCTCCTCCGCGGCGACCACCCGAACAGCGACGCCGTCGACGGGACGGTCGGACTGACCCACAACGCGGGCGGGACGGTTGCCAGTGCCGTCGTCCACCTGCTGGAGGCCGTCGAATGACCTGGACCGACGAGGAGATTCGCGACGACGGCTTCGACGACTGGCTGGACGCGGTTGCCACGGGCGAGGGGTACTACCTCGAGTGTCCGGACGGCCACGCGTCGCTCCCGCCGCGCCTGGTCTGTCCCGACTGCGGCGCGACCGACCTCTCGGAGGCACTGCTCGCGGACGCGGGCGAGGTCGTCACCTACACGATCGTCCACGTCGGCACCGGCGCGTTCGACGACCAGACGCCGTACGTCGTCGCAATCGCCGAGTTCGACGGCGTCCGGATCACGGGACTCGTCCGCGGCGTCGACCCGGACGACGTCGAGACCGGCGCGCCCGTCGAGGTGACGGTCGGCGAGAACCCGGCGACGGGCGACCGCGTGGTCGTCCACCGGGCACGGTAGTCAGGCCGCGCGCTCCTCGGCGGTCTCGACCGAGAGCGGGCCGCCGCGGACGACGCTGTCGACGGCGCCGGGGAACTCGACGTGCGGGAGGAGCATCGCGCCGTCGACGACCACGAGTCGACAGTCCGCCTGCTCGGCGAGGGCGCGGCCCTCGGCGAGGGGCGTCACGGTCGCCTCGCGGCCCCAGACGAGTGTCGTCTCGACGCCCGCCTCGCGGAGGGAGGCGAGCGCCCCGGCGAGGTCGGTCTCGGCGTTGAGGTAGCCGGCGACGAAGGACGCGGTGGCGTAGCGGGCGCCCGGCTGGTGGGTCGTCCGCCACTCGTAGTCGACCCACTCCTCGCTGGGCTGGTCGGGGCCGTAGTAGCCGTGGTCGGCGTTGAAGTGGCGGATCGAGGGGCGAGAGACGAGGGCGGCGTGGAGCAGTTCGCCGACGACGGGTGCCCGGAGTACCTCGCGGAGCGCCGTCTTCGGCGGCTCCGGCCCGGCGACGGCGGTCGGACAGACGAGCGTCAGGTCCGCGACCAGGTCCGGGTCGTCGCGGGCCGCCCCCACGGCGTAGGCAGCGGTCAGCCCCGACGCGAGGACGTGCGGGTCGTCCCACTCCGCGAGGAAGGCCTCGACGAACTCTGCGTAGAACCGCGCCGAGTAGCGAAGCGGCGGACGGTCCGAACAGCCGTAGCCCGGCAGGTCCGGCGCGACGACGTGGTGGTCGGTCGCCAGGTCGTCGACGACGGCGCGGAACTCCCCGGACGAGCCGGCGGCGTTGACCCCGTGGAGGCAGACGAGCGTCGGGTCGTCCGGGTCGCCGGCCTCGGTGTAGGCGACGTCGACCCCACGCCAGCGGAACCGGCGGTGGTCGCCGTCGAAGGGCGGTTCGAGCACACCGGCGCTGTTCCGGAGGCCACGGACGGCGGCGACCCCTCCGGCGACGATGAGCGTCAGGGTCGCGAACAGACGTCTGAGTCGCATGCCCGCGGATGCGGGCGCGAGCGACGTAAGCGCCGCGCTCTCAGGAGCCGTCGTCGGCCTGGCGACGGTCCAGCGCCGCCTGGACCGGCGCGAGGAGCTCGTCGGCGACGGTGTAGGGGTCCGTCTCGCGGTCGGCCACCCGCTCGGCAACCGCCTCGATACCGCCCCGGCGCCGGAGCTCCGCCTCGACGAGGTCGGCGGTGTCCTGCCGCAGGAGCGTCCGGACCTCGGCTGCGGCCCGCGACCGCGCCCGGTCGCGCATCCGGCCCGTCTGCCGCAGGTGGTCCCGGTGGTCGTCGACCGCGCCGGCGAGGTCGGCGACGCCGTCGCCGGTCGTGGCGACGGTTTCGAGGACGGGCGGGGACCACTCGTCGTCCTCGTCCTCGCCCTCGTCGTCCGCATCCTCTCCCCGCCCCTCGTCGGCCACCCCGACGGCGCCGTGGTGTCCGACCCGCGTCCGCCCCTCGCCGCCGCGGAGCTCCAGCATCTCTCGCAGGTCGGCGACGGTGCGGGCCGCGCCGTCCAGGTCGGCCTTGTTGACGACGAAGACGTCGCCGATCTCGAGGATGCCGGCCTTCAGCATCTGGACGTCGTCGCCCGACCCCGGCTGGACGAGGACGACGACGGTGTCGGCGGTTCGCACCACGTCGACCTCGTTCTGTCCTGCCCCGACCGTCTCGACGACGACGCGGTCGAACCCCGCCGCGTCGAGCGCCTTCACCGCGTCCGCCGTCGCCGTCGAGAGGCCGCCCAGGTGTCCGCGTGCGGACATCGACCGGACGAACACGCCCTCGTCGCCGACAGCCGACCCCATCCGCACCCGGTCGCCGAGCACCGCCCCGCCGGTGTACGGCGACGAGGGGTCGACGGCGATGACACCGACCGTCTCGCCGTCGTCGCGGTAGTAGCCGACCAGCTCGTCGACGAGCGTCGACTTCCCGGCGCCGGGGCTGCCGGTGACGCCGACGACGGAGGCGTCGCCGGTGTGCCCGTAGAGCGCGCTCACGACGTCCCGGTAGCCCTCGCTCCGGTTCTCGACGCGCGAGATCGTCCGGGCGAGCGCGCGCGGGTCGCCGTCGAGCAGCCGCTCGACGAGCGCGCGGTCGGCGTCGGCAGTCATCGCCGGGTCGGGACGTTCTCGCGGACGAACTGTACCGTCTCGCTCATCGGCGTCCCGGGGCCGAACACCTCGGCGACGCCCGCCTCCTTCAGCTGCTTCGCGTCGCCGTCCGGGACGATACCGCCGAGGAGCACGAGCGTGTCGGCCAGCGCGCCGTACTCGGCGAGCCCCTCGACGACCTTCGGGACCAGCGTGTTGTGCGCCCCGGAGAGAATGGAGATACCGACGACGTCGACGTCCTCCTGGACGGCGGCCTGGACGATGTCCTCCGGCGCGCGGTGGAGGCCGGAGTAGATGACCTCGAACCCGGCGTCCCGGAAGGCCCGCGAGATGACGTGCGCACCGCGGTCGTGGCCGTCGAGTCCGACCTTCGCGACCAGACACCGGATCGGCCGGTCGCGCTCGGACTCTGCTTGGTCCTGCTCCGCGCTCATGTTCGACTGTTCGACGGCGGGCGATTTCACTCTGACGCCCGCGTCCCGCCGCGTCAGACGTGTTCGTCGAGGAAGTCGACGACCGCCGTGTACGCCTCGACCCGGTTTTCGAGCCGCGAGAAGCCGTGGCCCTCGTCCGCGAACGTCAGTTCTCGCACCGGCACGTCCTGTGCCCTGGCAGCCGTGGCGACCTGTCGTGCCTCGCTCACCGGCACGCGCGGGTCGTTCTCGCCGTGGAGGACGAACAGCGGCGCGGCGATGCGGTCGATACGGGAGAGCGGGCTCAGTGCCTCCAGCAGCGCACGGTCCTCCGCGAGCGACCCGTACTCGGCCTCGCGGAGCTCCCGGCGCCACTCGCCGGTGTTCTCGAGGAAGGTGACGAAGCTCGCGATGCCGACGACGTCGACGCCCGCGGCCCACCGGTCCGGGAACGTCGTCAGCGCCGCGAGCGACATGAACCCCCCGTAGGAGCCGCCCATCACCGCCACCCGGTCGGGGTCGACGAGGTCGTGGGCGGCCAGCCAGTCCGCCGCCGCGTCGAGGTCGGCAACCGCGTCCATCCGCCGCTCGACGTCGTCCAGCGCCGCGTACGACCGTCCGTAGCCCGCCGACCCGCGGACGTTCGGCTCGAGGACGGCGTAGCCCCGCGAGCAGAGGATCTGTGTCACGGCCCGGTAGCCCGGTCGGCGCTGTGACGCCGGACCGCCGTGGACGTCGACGACGACGGGCGTCTCGCCGGGCGTCGGGTCCGGCGGGAGCGTCCACAGCGCCGGGATCTCCCGCCCGTCGAACGTCCGGTAGCCGACCAGGTCGGGCGCACGGAACCGCTCGCGCGGGATACCCGCCGTCGAGGCGCGTGTCCACCGCTCGCGCTCGCCCGTCGCCGCGTCGAGGACGTGGACGTTCGTGGTGTCGGTCCGGCTCGACGCCGAGAGCGCCAGCCGACTGCCGCCGTCGCCCCACGCGACGCCGCCCGCGACGCCGTCGAACGCCGGGTCGGGCCGGACACCGTCGACGACCTCGCAGTCGGCGAGTCGGCCGACGGTCAGCTCTGTCCGCCCGTCGACGTTTCGGGAGTACGCGACCCGGCCGCTCTCGTGGACCGAGACGCCGTCGACGGACCACTCGCCGCCGTCGACGACGACGTCGTACCCCTCGCCGTCGACCGCGAGACGCTCCAGCCGGAGCCGGTCGCTCGCGCGGTCGGTACAGACGTAGAGCGCGTCGCCGTCCGGGCCCCACTCGACGCCGCGGTGGCGGGCGCCGTCGACGCCGAGAGGGGTCCGCTCGCCCGTCTCGACGTCGAGTACCGAGACGGACTGGTCGAACGACGACCGGGACTCGACGAGGGCGACCCGGTCGCCGCCGGGTGCCCAGCCCGCGACGACGACCCAGCCGTCGGTCTCGTGGACGCGGTCGGCGGTTCTCGCCTGCCGGCCCTGGACGAAGACGTCGAAGCTCGACCGGTCGCGCCGGTTCGCCGCGAACGCGACCCGGTCGCCGTCGGGCGCCCAGCCGCCCCAGCGGTGTTTCGCGTCGGGGTTGTCGGTCAGGTCGACGGGGGGGCCGCCGTCCGGGTCGAGCAGGTAGAGGTCCGCCCGCTCGTTCCCGCCGACGTCGGCGCCGTAGACGAACTCCTCGCGGGTCGGCGAGTAGTCGACGAACGTGACCCGCTCGTCGAGGAAGGTTCGCTGGTCCGGCCACGCCGCTGGCCCGTCGACGGTCCAGACCTGCGGAACGCCGGTCGTGTCGGTCAGAAAGGCGACGCGGCTGGACGGCGAGACGCTCGCGCCGTAGGCACGCCGGACGGTCAGGTAGCGCTCGACGTCGAACGTCCGGTCGTGGCTGCTCGGCATACCGTTCCGGCGGGGTCCGGCCTGAAAAGCTTACAGCAGGTTCTCTGTCCGCATCGCCCGCATCACGTCGTCGACGAGTTCCTCGGCGGAGTGGTAGGGGAACGACTGGTACTCCCCGATCTCTGCCGCGAGCTCCATCGCGGTGAACGAGCGGTCGCCGGCCTCGAACCGTGTCATCGGGCCGTCCGGGAGCGCGGGCACCAGGCCCATCTGGTCCTCGACCGGGAACTCGGCGTTCGAGAACGCAGACAGCAGCTGGTCGCGGAGTTCGCCTTCTGCGTCGTCGGTCACGCTCATCGGTGTGCGAAGGCGGGCAAAAGGACTTCCGGAACCACGCCCCCGGACCGATGGATTCACCTCGGCGGGTTACCGACCGGGGAATATGAGCGACCCGATGGTCTCCCGACGGGCGGTCCTCCGGGGCGCCGCGGTCGGCGCGGCGACGGCGACGGCGACTGCGGGCACCGCGTCGGCCCAGCCGAGCTTCGGCGGCTGGCTCTCCGACGTGACCAACTACTCGGAGGTCGTCGACGAAACCGGCACCGAGGAGGTCACCGTCGAGGTCGGCGTCGAGGCGAACGGCGGCGCGTTCGGCTTCGGGCCCGCTGCCGTCCAGGTCGACCCCGGCACGACCGTCGTCTGGGAGTGGACCGGCGAGGGCGGTCAGCACAACGTCGTCGCCAACTCCGGCGGCGACTTCGAGTCCGACCTCGTCGGCGACGCCGGCTTCAGCTACGAGCAGGCGTTCGACCAGGAGGGCGTCGTCCAGTACTACTGCCAGCCACACCAGTCACTCGGCATGAAAGGCGTCGTCGTCGTCGGAGCCGTCCCAGAAGAGGGCGGCGGCGAGGGCGGCGAGGGCGGCGGTGGCCCGCCAGGAGTGCCGGGTACGGCGAAGACACTCGGCGTCGCCACCGCCGTCGCGATGGTGAGCGTGCTCTCGCTCGGGTTCTTCTTCATGAAGTACGGCGGCGACTACGAGACGCCAGAGACGTAGTCAGCGCAGCCCGTGGCGCTCAACCGCGTCGCGGTAGCAGTCCTCTAGCCGGCCCAGCACCGCCGACCGGTCGTGGTCGGCACACGCGTCAGAGACGGTCCGGTGCTCGTAGGCCGCGGCGGCGGCGATCTCGTCCGCCAGCTCCTGCGGGCTGGTGACGCGAGCGCCCCGCCGCAGTCCCTCGACGAGTTCGTGGGCGGCGGAGTCGGTCTGGTACTCGACGACGCCGACACAGCCACACGCGAGCGCCCACAGGAGTTCGGTCGCGAACGGCTCGCGGGTCGCGGTCTGTGCGAACACCCGCGCGCCGCGCAGGACCGGGAGGAGGTCGGCAGAGCCCAGGTCGCCGAGAAACGCCACCCTGTCGTCGATACGGAGTTCGGCGGCTGTCGCCTCGGCTGCGTCGCGCGCCGGGCCGTCGCCGACGACGGCGGCGCGCCACGACCGGTCGCGGAGCTCCGCCAGCGCGAGGAGGAGGCTCTCGACGTTCGCGTGGTCGTCGAGCCGGCGGGCGTACACCACGTCCGCGCGGCTGTCGACGGGCGCGGCGCGCACCCGGTCGTAGTCGACGGGTTCGGGCACGAGCGTCACCCGCTCCTCCGGGACGCCGTGGGCGCGGGCGGCGGTCGCGGCCACCCGCGACGGTGCCGTCACCGTCGCCGGCAGGCCGGCGACCCGGTCGTAGGCAGCGGACCGGTCCGCGGGGTGGTCGGCCCACCAGTCGACGACCAGCGGCGCACGGACCGCCGCGGCCGCGGCGCGTGCGCTCGCGACGGCGCCGGGCGGGCTCGCGGCGGCGTGGACCACGTCGGGCCGGACACGTGCGAGGGCAGCCGGGAGTCGCGCGGCGAACGTCCCTGCGGCGGGCAGATCACAGACAGCGCGGTAGACGACGCCGTTTCGCTCGAACGTCGGGCCGTCGAACCCCCACCAGCGGGCGCAGCAGACGGTCACGTCGTGGCCACGCGCGGCCAGCCCCTCCGCGAACCGGCGCCGGCGAGCCGTCGCGTCGGCGGCGAAGGGCGGGTCGGTCCGCATCCCGACGAGAGCGACGTCCATCGCTCGGCGCGAGGAGCCCGTCGGTCAAAAAGCAGGCGGGAGGACGGACGCGGCGGCGAACTCCCAGCCGTAGACGTGGTTGAGGAGGACGTACGCGACGACGCCGAGCGTGAGCGAGAGTATCCACGACCCAGCCGCGACCCGGCCCACGCGGCGGTGGTTCGTCTCGCGGAGTTCGGCGGGCGCGTGGGTGAGACCGAGGACGAGGGCGTACAGCACGACCGGCACCGCGAGAATCGAGAGCAGGATGTGGACCGCCAGGGTCGCGAGGTAGACGTAGTACGGGAGCGTCGGCCCGACGAACTCCTTCGTCCCGCCGCCGCCGATCTTCGTCAGGTAGAGCACGAGAAAGACGAGAATGAGGACGAACGACGTCGTCATCGCCGCGGCGTGGCGCTTCACCTGGTCGGTCCGGATGAAGTACCAGCCTGCGGCGAGACAGAGCGTCGTGACAGTGTTCACCGCGGCGATCGCGTGGCTGAACAGGTTCACCTCCGCGAGCGTGAGGTCGGGGAAGACGGCAGCGGGGACGAGGCCGGCGAACGTGCCCAGCACGACGCCGTAGCCGACGACGGTGAGGGCCGCGGCGGTTGCGCCGGGGTGTGCCTTCGCCAGCCAAGACGCGTCTGCCGCCGCCATGTGCGCGCTCGGAGCCCGAGCGGTATGGCGTTTGCGTTCGTGGTCAGACCACGCCGGTGCGCCCGACGGCCTCCCACGCCGCCGGCTCGCTGATACCGTCGCCGAGGATGGTGTAGCGGTCGCGGATCTCGTGGGCAGACGTGAGCGCGGCGACGAGCGTCGCGTCGTCGACGCCGAGTTCGGCTGCGGTCGTCGGCGCGTCGATCGCCGCGAGGGCGTCGCGAACCTCCCGCCAGCCGCCGTCCGGACCGTCGTGGAGGTAGGCCGTCACGACAGCGGCGACCCCGACCTGGTGGCCGTGGAGCGCCGGGTCGTCGACCGCCCGGTCGAGCTGGTGAGAGATCAGGTGCTCGGCGCCGCTCGCGGGCCGTGACGAGCCGGCGATCGACATCGCGACGCCGGAGGAGACCAGCGCCTTCACCACGATCCACGCCGACTCCTCAAGTCCGTCCTTTATCGAGTCGGCGCTGTCGACCAGCATCTCCGCGGTGAGTTCCGAGAGCGCGCCCGCGTACTCGCTGTACGGGACGTTCTTGAGCCGCGCCGCGAGCCGCCAGTCCTTGACAGCGGTGTAGTTCGAGATGATGTCCGCACACCCCGCGGTCGTCAGGTCCCACGGCGCCGCCGCGATCGGCTCCGTGTCGGCGACGACCGCGAGCGGCGGGTTCGCGGCGACGGAGTGGCGGGTGTCGCCCTCCGGAATCGACGACCGGCCCGAGACGATACCGTCGTGGCTCGCCGCCGTCGGGACGGAGACGAACCCGAGGCCGAGTTCGTCGGCGGCCATCTTCGCGAGGTCGATCGGCTTCCCGCCCCCGAGCGCGACCAGGTAGCCCGCCTCCTCTGTGCGGGCGCGGGCGACGAGGTCGTCGACCGCCCCGAACGACGCGGACTCGACGACCGCCGTCGCCGGGGACGGCCCGACGCCGGCGAGCGCGTCACAGACCCGGTCGCCCGCGATCCGGTTCGGCGTCGGCGAGGTGACGACGAGCGGCGGGCCAGTCACGGACAGGTCTGCCACGACCGCGCCGATCTCGTCCAGCACCCCGTGTCCGACCACCACGTCGCGCGGGAGCTTGATCCACGTCGACTTCTGGAACACGACGACCGATCCGGTCCCCGGGGTTTAGAAGACGCCGCTCGGAGGGGCGCAGCCGGCTCGCACCGCCGCGCGCGAGGCGGCGCTCAGTAGCCGCTCTCGACCGCGTCGGCGTCGGCGGGGTCGCCGACCGGCACGGCGTAGGTCCGGCCGTCGCCGACCGGACTGATCTCGAGCCGGTAGTCGTTGCCCGTCGGCGCGTCGAACACGACCGCGCCGGTCACCTGGTCGTCCGGCGGGATCGTCGCCTGCGAGATGCCGTCGACCTCGAGACGGCGGTCCTCGGAGACCGCCTCGCTCGCGCTCACGTCGACGTTCTTGATGATCCCCGACGCGCGGAGCTTCATCTGGTCGGCCGGGACGTCGGTTGCCGACGACCCCGGGTTCTCGACCGTCATGACGACGAGGAGGAAGGTGTTCTGGGCCTGTTCGCTCTGTGTCGGTCCGAGCCCCTGTGCCTGGAGGAGCTGCTGGACGGTGAACCGGAGCGCCGCCTCACCCTCGCCGACGGTGAACGTCTCGCCAGCCGACGCCGACGCGACGGAGGGGGTGCTCGTCGGCGTCGCCGTCGGCGTCGCGGTGTCTGTCGCCGTCGCCGTCGGCGTCGCGGTGTCTGTCGCCGTCGCCGTCGGCGTCTCGTCGCCCCCGCCGCCGCCCCCGCCGGAACAGCCGGCGAGCGCACCGACCATCGCCGTCCCGAGAGCGGCGAGTGTCTCGCGTCGTCGCATGCGCCCGATTGTGCCGTGTCACCACATGTAACCTCCGGTTGTCCCGTGTATTTCGCGCCTACCCCCCGAGGAGTCGGGCGGCGTCGGCGAGGAAGACGACGCCGGAGCCGGCCAGCACTAGCGCGGAGGCGCCCGCGACGGCGGGCGCGAGGCGGTCGACCCGCCGGCCCGCCGCG
>JAQCMY010000176.1 GCA_028274865.1 Haloferacaceae archaeon
CGAGGTCGAGAGACATATCTCGTGTGGTCCGCCGCCCGAAACGCGCAAGGCGCGCCCCCCCGTGGCCGACCCATGGACCCACGGATCAGGGAGCACGCAGAGGTGATCGCGGACCACTCGGCGGGCATCGAGGCGGGCGACAGGGTCGTGATCGCGATGCCGCCGGCGGCGGCGGACCTCGCGGTGGCGCTCCACGAGGTCTGCGGCGAGCGGGGCGCGACGCCGGTCTACCTGAACAACTCCGACCGGGCGAGCCGGGCGTTTCTCCGGGCCGCCGGCGACGACCCCGAGTTCGAGACGCCGACCCACCACCTCGCGCTCCACGAGGCGGCGGACGTCTTCGTCATCGCGCGCGGCGGCGCGAACGTCACGGAGACGTCGGACGTGGCGCCCGAGACGAACGCCGCGTGGCGCCGGGCCTACGAGCCGGTCCAGCGCGAGCGGCTGTCGAAGACGTGGTGTCTCACGCAGTTCCCCACCGCCGGCCACGCGCAGCTGGCGGGGATGTCGACGGAGGCGTACGAGCGGTTCGTCTGGGACGCCGTGACGGCCGACTGGGACGCCCAGCGCGAGCACCAGGCGCAGATGAAGACGATCCTCGACGAGGGGTCGACGGTCCGGATCCGGTCGGGTGAGGAGACGGACGTCCGGATGTCGGTTGCGGGCAACGTCGCGCTGAACGACTACGGCGAGAAGAACCTGCCGGGCGGCGAGGTGTTCACCGCGCCGGTGCGCGATTCCGTCGAGGGAACCGTCCACTTCGACCTGCCGCTCTACCGACAGGGCCGCGAGATAGCGGACGCCCGGGTGACGTTCGAGGACGGCCGGGTCGAGTCGTTCAGCGCGGCCCGCAACGAGGACGTCCTCGCGTCGGTGCTCGACACGGACGAGGGCGCACGCTACCTCGGCGAACTCGGGATCGGTATGAACCGCCAGATCGACCGGTTCACCTACAACATGCTGTTCGACGAGAAGATGGGCGACACGGTCCACATGGCGGTCGGCTCGGCCTACCCCGAGACGGTCGGAGCGGAGAACGAGGCGAACGAGTCCGCCGAACACGTCGACATGATCGTCGACACCAGCGAGGACGCCGTCGTCGAGGTGGACGGCGAGACGGTCCAGCGAGACGGGACGTTCGTCTTCGAGGAGGGGTTCTGAGGCCGGGCGAAACTGTGACGATCGATGGATTCAATTCGCCGTGCGAGTGAGCCACAGACATACCAATGGCGACGGTAGACTGTCCCGACTGTAGTCGGTCGATCGCGATGCACGAACTCGAGGCGAAGACGGTGGCGCAGTCGAGCGGGTTCGACACGCGCTACCGCTGTCCGTTCTGTCGGGCCGACGTCGAGGACGTCCAGGGGCGACTGGCCTAGCCCTCGTCGACGTCCAGGTCGAACTGCCGGTTCTCGACGACGGCGTTGAGCACGACGCTCGTGTTCGACTCGCGTACGCTCTCGTCGGTCAGCAGCGACTTTATCTGGTCGTTCATTTCGTCGGTGTCGCGGAACTTCCCGACCGCGATCACGTCGTAGTCGCCGGTCACCTCGTAGACGCTGGTCATGCGGTTCTCGTCGCGGAGCCGGTCGACGAAGTCGGGGAGTGCGGAGCCCTCGATCTTCAGCTGGACGACGGCGGTGACGTCGTAGCCCAGCGCGTCGTAGTCGATGCGAGGCGTGTACCCCTGGACCACGCCGTCCTCCTCGAGGTCGCGGAGGTGGTTCGAGACGGTCGTCACGGAGACGTCGAGGTCCTCGCCGAGACTGCGGAGGCTGGCGCGCCCGTCGCCCAGCAGAGCGTTGATGAGCCGTGCGTCGAGATTTTCGTATGTCACACCGCCCGTACGCTCGGAGGGGTTTAGAAATTTACGTTTGGTCAATTCTTTTTCGATGCCGATCTCGTTTGCGAGGATCGATACTCCTTTTATACAAGAGGATATCGTTAGTGGCGTCGAGAAATGACAGACTCAGACTCGGTACCCGACGGAGGGCTGACGACGGCAGAGCAGGACGTGCTGGACGAGATCGAGGCGGAGGGGGTCGACTTCCTCCGGCTCCAGTTCACGGACATCCTCGGGACGGTGAAGAACGTCTCCGTGCCCGCGCGGCAGGCGGAGAAGGCGTTCACCGACGGGATCTACTTCGACGGCTCCTCTATCGAGGGGTTCGTCCGGATCCAGGAGTCGGACATGCGGCTCAACCCCGACCCCGAGACGTTCGCGGTGCTCCCGTGGCGGAGCGACGACGAGGGGAAGGCCGCTCGTCTCATCTGTGACGTGATCAACACCTCGACGGGCGAACCGTTCGAGGGCGACCCGCGGTACGTCCTGAAGCAGGCCGTCGACCGCGCCACGGAGATGGGCTACCAGGTCAACATGGCGCCGGAGCCGGAGTTCTTCCTGTTCGAGGAGGACGAAGACGGCCGGGCCACGACCACGACGGCCGACGTCGGCGGCTACTTCGACCTCGCCCCGAAAGACGAGGCAAGCGACGTGCGCCGGGACATCATCTACACGCTGGAGGAGATGGGCTTCGAGGTCGAAGCCAGTCACCACGAGGTGGCACAGGGCCAGCACGAGATCAACTTCACCTACGACGACGCCCTGTCGACGGCGGACAACGTCGCCACGTTCCGGGCGGTCGTCCGCGCCGTCGCCGCCCAGCACGACCTCCACGCGACGTTCATGCCGAAGCCGATTCCGCGGATCAACGGGTCGGGGATGCACACGCACATGTCGCTGTTCACCGAGGACGGCGAGAACGCGTTCCACGACGAGGCCGACGAGTTCAACCTGAGCGAGACGGCACACTCGTTCCTCGCGGGCGTCCTCGACCACGCGCCCGCCATCACCCCGGTGACGGACCCGACGGTGAACAGCTACAAGCGGCTGGTGCCGGGCTACGAGGCGCCGGTGTACGTCGCGTGGTCCGACCGGAACCGCTCGGCGCTCATCCGCAAGCCCGCCGCGCGGGTGCCAGACGCCTCGCGCATCGAGGCGCGGTTCCCCGACCCGTCGTGTAACCCGTACCTCGCGTTCGCGGCGCTCATCTACGCCGGCTTGGACGGCGTCGAGCGTGGCGTCGACTGCCCCGACCCGATCCGCGAGAACATCTACGAGTTCGACGAGGAGAAGCGCGCCGAGTACGGTATCGACACGCTCCCGGGCTCGCTCGGCGAGGCAGTCGCCGAACTCGAGTCGGACGAGGTCGTCCGGGACGCCCTGGGTCCACACGTCGCCGAGAAGTTCATCGAGGCGAAAAAGCAGGAGTCCACCGAGTTCCGGATCGACGTGAGTCAGTGGGAGCTGGACCGCTACCTCGAGACGTTCTAGGTCACCACCGACAGCGGGTTCTTTCGCGCCGCCGGAGCCGCCAACACCGCGTACGTCACCGTTCCGCCCGCGAGCGCCAGCGCCGCCGCCGGTAGCGCCGCCCCGTCGAGGAGCAGACCGGTTCCGCCGACGACGACGAGGCCCGGCACGAGGAGCCGGAACGGCACCGGCGCGGGGTCGACGTCCCGCGGCGCGAGGGCGGCGCCGACGGCGGCGCCCGCGGCGGCTGCCGCCTCGGCCGTCCGCGGGCCGGCGGCTGCCAGCGCCGCGAGGCCACAGCCGACGGCGAGGAGCGCGGCCCGGCGAGGCCGGTCGGCGGAGCGTGCGACCGCCAGCCCGGCTGCCGTCCCGAAGACGACGTCGACGAGATAGTGGACGCCGAGCACCACCCGCGAGAGCGCGACTGCGGCGACCAGCACCCCCGCGACGAGGACGCGGCGGCGGCGGTCGATCCGGTCGAACAGCCGCGCCGCGCCGCCGTAGGCCGCCGCCGCGCCGAGGGCGTGGCCGGAGGGGAAGCCGAAGCCGGGCGTCGCAGCGCCCGGGGGGCGGGGGAGCGCGAACGCGGCCTTCAGCGCGAGCGTCGCTCCCGCGGCGGCGACGCCGAGGCAGACGAGCGTCGCGAACGCCCGGCGCGGCGCCGCGGCAACCGGTGGGGCACGCCAGTAGCCGAGCGCGAGCGCCGCGAGGAGGACGACCGGGTCGCCGAGGAGCGTGACGAGCGCCGCGAGGGCGACGACCGGGTCCGGGAGACCGGCGAGGAGGTCGTAGAGCGGCGAGGGACGAACGGGCACGGCGCCGTGTTACTCCCGGCGCCTCTGTACGGCGTCGTAGAGGCGCCGGGGCGACCCGAGCACGGAGAGCGAGACGCCGACGAGGACGAACAGGACGTACAGGCCGAGCGTCGAGAGGAAGAGAACCACCATCGCGAGGACGGCCCAGACGCCATCGAGGAAGAAGAACGCGCCGAGTGTCATGACCGTGCCGTAGAGGAGCACGAGGTACGGTCCCCAGCCGCGCGCGTGGCCCCGGCGGGTCCGCGTGCGGACGTACCGCTTCAGTTCGGCCTCCAGCGTCGGCCGGTCGACGGTCCGGTCGCGCACGTCGGTCTCGAACGCGTCGAGGTCTGCCCGGACCTCCTCGACGCGGTCGGCCAGGTCGTCGATGTCGGGCGCGCCCTCCGGCTCCCGGCCGTCGTCTCCCATCGTCGTCTCCGTCTGCCGGTCCGCCGACTGTTGTACCTGCCGGTCCGACCGCCGCGCCTCGTCGGGGACGACGGGGCTAGATATCGCCTGTCGCCGCGCGTGCTTCGGCGACGGTCGCGGTCGTCTTGAACCGCGTCCCGCCGTAGTGGGTCCGGGAGGCGCCGTGGCCCGCCGCCCGCAGGGCCGCGAGGAAGTCGTCCATCGCGCTCGCCGGTCGCCCCCACTGCTCACAGAGCCGGTGCTGGTCGTAGTGGGTCGGCTCGTCGAGCTCCGCAGCGACCGCGTCGAGCAGGCTCCGCGCCTCGTCTGCGGCCCCCATCTCGTCGTCGACGGCGGCACGGACGTCGGCGGCGAACGCGGCGTCCCGGACGGGGCCGAGCCAGAGCGGTCCGGCGGTGACGACCCGCCGGCTCCCGCAGGCCGGGCAGTCGTCGGGCGGGCGGGCCGTCGGCCCCCGCTCGTGGGTCCGCTCGAGACAGTCCTGACACTGGTGGCGGTGGCCGAGACGGTCGCGGGCGTCGTTCGCCGCGGAGGCCCCGCGGTCGAGCTCGAGGTACGTCCGGACGTAGTGCCGGGAGACGTGCGAGAGCACGGGCCGGGCGGCGACGTCGTGCCGGGCGGCGGTGCGGACGAGCGCCGACAGCAGGACCCGCAGGCCCATCTCGGGGTGGTCGTCGAGGTTTCGCGGCACCGCGTCGTACCGCCGCACGCCGGCGCCGAAGTGCGCGCCACACAGCGGCGCGGTGTCGGTGGCGGTGACACAGACGAGGTTCCGGGTGCGCGCGAGCGCGGCGTCCGCGAACGGGACGGGCGAGCCGAACGGGTCGAGATCGACGACGTCGAACGGGCCGGACTCGTACAGCGCCGCGCGGGCGTCGCGCTCGACGACCGTCCCGTCGAGGCCGTTTCGCGCGAGGGTCTCGCGGGCCAGTGCGACGGCGTCGGGGTCGGTGTCGGCACAGGTGACGTCGTAGCCGGCGGCGGCGGCGCGGGCGCCGCGGACGCCGCTGGCCGTCATCGCGTCGAGGTACGAGGCCACGCGGGGCTCGCGCTCGCGGTACGCCCGCAGGACGGCGACGGTGACGTCGCGGTTCAGCTCCTGTGTGGGGTTGTAGAACACCCCGTCGCCGGCGCCGTCGCTCGCGCCGTCGCGGACCTCGTCGACGGCGACTGTCACCGCCCCCTCGGAGACCTCCTCCATGCCCGTCCGTGCGGCGCCGCGGCGAAAAGGCGGTCGGTCGGCGCGTCGGGCCGGAACGCATAACTCCGTCTCGGGAGTACGGTACCCGGTGACGGAGGTTGACGACTGGCGCGCGGCGCTGGCCGAGGCCGGTGAGCTTACCGGGCCGGTCACGGCGGCGATCGTCGAGACACACGGCGACCGCGGCCGGCGGGCGATCGAGGCCGTCTCCGAGACGCGGGTCAAGGAGTACCGCGATTTCACCGTCGTCGTCGGCCACGAGGACGAGTACGTCGTCGAGGACGGCGCCTGCACCTGCAAGGACAGCGAGTACAATCTCGACCCGGACGACCCCGACGCGGCCTGCTGGCACGCGATCGCCGTCGACGTCGCGCGCGGCGTCGACGAGGTCGACGAACACGACATGTGGTACTCCGACGTCCGGGACCTGCTATGACATCCTCCCCGGCGTGAACGGAGAGGGACTCCGTCCCTCAGGCAGTCGGGCGTAGCCCGACGACGCCGGGGGTTCCCGACCGCGGGTGGGATATTATGATTTGCCGTCCACCTGCTCTTGTGGGCGTACTCGGCCCGTGGACTTGTCGAACAGGCGCACCGCTGGCTGTGCCATCCAGCCGGTATCCCTGTCCCGACCACCGTCCGTGGCGAGATTCGGGAGTACCTTCTGTCGAATGTTCTCCGCGCCGTTACAGTCCGCGTTGGCAACCAGCCCGCACTCGTCACAGACGTACAGC
>JAQCMY010000181.1 GCA_028274865.1 Haloferacaceae archaeon
TGGGACCACAACGTGAAACTCCGGAACCGCGCGATCGAGCGCGGCCTGAAGATGAACGAGTACGGCGTCTTCGACGTCTCTGCGCTCCCGGAGGACGAACGCGACGGGGCGGGCGAGCGCGCTGGCGACCGGGTCGCCGGCGAGACGGAGTCGGAGATGTACGCGGCGCTCGGCCTCCCGCACGTCCCGCCCGAACTCCGCGAGGACCGCGGCGAGGTCGAGGCCGCCGCCGCGGGCGACCTGCCCGACCTCCTCCGTGACGACGACCTCCGTGGCGACCTCCACACCCACACCGACTGGTCGGACGGGCGGGCGACGCTCGGGGAGATGGTCGCCGCGGCGGCGGCACGCGACGCCGACTACCACGCCGTCACCGACCACGCGACGGGGCCGGGGATGGTCGGCGGTGTCGGCCTCACCGACGACGACCTGCGCGACCAGATCGCGGCGATAGAGGACCTCGACGCCCCGATTCCCGTGCTGACCGGCGTCGAGGCGAACGCCGACGCCGACGGGGATCTCTCCGTCGGCGACGACGTCCTCGCCGAACTCGACGTCGTCGTCGCCTCGCCACACAGCGGCCTCGGACAGGACCGCGAGACGGCGACCGAGCGGCTGGTCAACGCCGTCGAACACCCCGAGACGGATATCCTCGGCCACCCGACCGGCCGGCTGATCAACGACCGCCCCGGCCTCTCGCCGGACGTCGAGCGCGTCGCGTCGGCGGCGGCGGCGGCGGACACGGCGCTGGAGGTAAACGCCACCCCGGCGCGGCTCGACCTCGACGGCGACGCGGTCCGGATCGCGGTCGAGGCGGGCGCGACGGTCGCCGTCGACACGGACGCTCACCACCCGACGTCGCTCGAGAACAGCCACTACGGCGTCCACACCGCCCGGCGCGGGTGGGCGACCGCCGCCGACGTGTTGAACACCCGGTCGCTCGCCGACCTGCGGCTGTTCCTCTCGTAAGTGCGGCTCCTGGTCGACCCGACCTGTGACCGCCTCGCGGCGTACCTCCGGCTGTGTGGCCACGACGCCGCGAGCGCCATCGAGCGTGGTGCCGAGGACGCCGACGCAGTCGCCGCGCTGGCCCGTGACGAGGACCGTCGCGTCGTCACCCGGTCGGAACGGCTGGCCGGGCGGACCGAGGGGATTCTCGTCGCGCAGGGCGGTCTCGACAGCCGTCTCCGGTCGCTCCGGGCCGCCGGCGTCGACCTGACACTCGCCGACCGACCGTCGCGCTGCGGGCGGTGTAACGGCCCGCTGGACCCGCTACACCGGGACGATCCGGGGCCGGACTACGCGCCGAACGGCGACGCGTTCGACCGGTGGCGGTGTCGCGACTGCGGACAGGTGTTCTGGAGGGGCAGCCACTGGGACCGGGTGCGCGAACGTCTCGCCGGGCTCTAGCGCCCGTTCGACGTCCACTCCGTGCAGGGGTCCATGTCGTCCATGACCTCGTCGTGGACGCCACAGTACGGCTGGATACCGTCCTGCGTGTGGACGTACTCGAAGGCGTCGCAGTTTCCACAGTAGCGGTCGGCGGGAACGTTCCCTCCACCGATCTCGGTGATGTCGCTCTCGGCTGCGCCGCCGTCGGTGGCGTTGTGGCCCGTACCTCCGCCCATCACCTCGGCGCCGCCGGCGCCCGTCGTCGCGGTCACCGGCGCCGAGGACTCGGACCCGAACAGGCCGACACTCCCCTGGTCGCGCGGGTCGACCTCGACGACCTCCGTCTCGCCCCGACGGGTGATCGTCATCTGGACGGTGTCGCCGGGGTCGTTTCGCCGCTTGAACGTCGCGATACCGACGAACAGGTACCACGTCGTAACGAACGTTCCGAGGGCGTACACCCCGACGGTCGGGAGCGTGAGGTCGACTGCCGGCGCACAGGTCGCGCCGGACCACTGACAGGGGTACGCGTGGGTGAACAGCGCGACACCCATCACGGCGACGGCGGCGCCGACGGCGGCGGCGGCGCGCGTCTCCCGGTCTGCCGGGAGGACGACGAGAATTCCGAGGAAGACGGCGGGAACACCGACGCCGGCGAGGATGCCGCCCAGCTCTCGAACCTCGTATATCGTCGTTCCCGGCCCGCGGAGCAGGTCCGTGGCCGCGACGACGATACCGGCGACGACGAGGAGCGTGCCGGCGAGCAGGAGCGCGACCCCGGCGTACAGCCGACCCGGGTTGGCCTCGCGCTCCCGCGACCCGCCGTACGCCTCGCCGAGACTGGTCATACGCACGCTATCGGTTCGGGCCACAAAACGGTATGTCAGACGGTCGCAAGACGTGCCGGGGGAGCGGAAGGGATTTCTCTCTCCCGGCGCTCGCCCGGACAATGGCAGACGACGACACGGACGAGGAGACGGACCCGACGGTGCCACTCGGCGACGGCCCCGCCGTCGAGGGCGCGCCGCTCGCCCGCGTCGCGGCCCGGCTGACGTGGCCACAGGAGACGAGCAGGATTCGCGAGAAGGAGGGGAACGCGACTATCCGTACGCCCGACGGTCCCCGGACGCTCGCGGACGTCCTCGACGAGACCGAGATCACGTATTTCGACACCCGGCAGTCGTTCGTCGCGGCGGTGGAGGCCGCCGTCGGCGTCGGTCCCGTCCCGACGGACGAGGACTGACACCGTGGCAGCCGAGCGGTCTCGCGTCCCGGCGGCGCTCGCGACGCCGTGGGTCAGGCGCGCGCTCGCCGCCGGCGCCGTCGTCGGACTCGTGTGGAGTCTCCTCCCGGACGGCCCGTCGCTCGCCGACCGCGCGGTTCGGGACCTGCTCCTGTTCGTCGTCGTCCCCGGCGTCCTCGCGGTCGCCCACCGCCGCCGGCTCGGGTGGCGGGTCGACCGCCGGGCCGTCCGGAACGCCGCCCGCCTCGCCGCGTTCGTGGCGCCGTTCTACGTCGTCGGCTCGACGCTCCCGACGGTCCGGGCGTTCTACCCGATGTGGCACACCTCGACGGCGCTCGCCGACTTCCTCCCGCACGCCCTCACGCAGCTCCTCGTCGTCCTCGCCGCCGAGACCTACTACCGCGGCCTGCTCTGCGTGGGCGTGCGCGAACTCGGTCCCGTCGCGGTGCTGATCAGCCCCGTCCTCTACGCCGTCCACCACGCCGGCAAGCCGCCCGTCGAACTCCTGCTCTCCGCCCCGACGGACGTGCTGTTCGGCACCGTCGACTACCACAGCCGGTCGATCCTCCCCTCCGTCGTCGCACACGGCCTCGGGCTGGTGTTCCTCGACTGGCTGGTGCTCCATCCCCCGGTCCTCCCGCCGGCACGCGTCGTCGGTGCGCTCCGGTGGCTCCCGGTGCCGCTGTAGGGCTTATACTCGTCGACGCCCCACCTCCGGCGTGACACTTCCGATCGACCCCGGCGCCCTCGCCGACGAGGATATCGGCGAACGGCGCGCGACGCTCGAGATGGCCCACGACGAGGCGGTCGACCACGTCCGGTCGACCTTTCGCGACGCCGGCTTCGGCGTCGCGACCGAGTTCTCGCCCGCCGACCTGTTGAACGAGAAGATCGGTGCCGACCGGGCGCCGTACACCGTGATCGGCGCCTGTAACCCCGAGATGGCCGACCGGGCGCTGGACGCGTCGGCCCTGCGGGTCGGCGCGCTGTTCCCGTGTAACGTCGTCGTCTGGGAGGAGGCCGCGGGCCGACAGACCGTCTACCACGTCAGCATCATGAAGATAGCCCGACTCGTCGGCCTCGCGCCCGACGACGAGGCGATGGCGAGTGTCGTCTCGGACACCGGCGACCTCACCGAGCGGGCGTTCGCGGCGCTCTGAGCCGACCGTCGCGGGGGTCCTCGCCGACGCGCCTACGTGCGGGTGTCCATCGCCTCGATCTGCTCCTGGTAGCGGTTGCGGATGGTGACCTCGGTGACCTGCGCGACGTCGGCGACCTCGCGCTGTGTCTTTTTCTCGTTACAGAGCAGCGAGGCGGCGTAGATGGCGGCGGCGGCAAAGCCCGTCGGCGACTTCCCCGACAGCAGCCCCTGTTCTGCGGTCGTCTCGATTATCTCGCCGGCCTTCGACTGGACCTCCTCGTCGAGGTCGAGCTCTGAGCAGAACCGGGGGACGTACTTCTTCGGGTCGACGGGCTTCATCTCGAGGCCGAGCTCCTGTGAGACGTAGCGGTAGGTGCGGCCGATCTCCTTTCGATCGACACGGGACACCTCGCTTATCTCCTCCAGCGACCGCGGGATCCCCTCCTGTCGACAGGCGGCGTACAGCGCGGCTGTGGAGACGCCCTCGATAGAGCGGCCACGGATGAGGTCTTCGTTCAGCGCGCGGCGGTAGATGACGGAGGCGACCTCGCGAACCGAGCGTGGGACGCCGAG
>JAQCMY010000196.1 GCA_028274865.1 Haloferacaceae archaeon
TCGCCGACCCACCACGCCCGCCTCCGCGTGTGGCGCCGTCGACAGCACGAGGGTTTAAATTGGAACGGGGTTCAGTAGCCGCCACGGCAGCGCCCTCCATGTCCGAGTCAGCAGACCCGTACGACATCTCGACAGTCCAGCTCGAGGACGACCGCTACGAGGTAAAACAACCGGCGATTCGGAACAAGTACGTCGTCCGCGACAGCGCCGGTGACGTCGTGTTGCGTGGCAAGCAGAAGCTGTTCAAGCTGAAAGAGGAGTTCCCGTTCGTCACCGGGGACGACACGGACGCGTTTACCGTGAACGCCAACAGCATCGTCGACGTCGCCGGAGCGTACACTATCACGGACGCAGCCACCGGCGAGGATATCGTCGTCCTCGACGAGGAGTTCTCGCTGTTCGTCGAAAACTGGACCGTTCGGGACCCAGATTCGGGGGCGGTTCTCGCGACGATCAGGTCGAAGAACAGGCTCCTCTCGGCGCTTCGACACCTCGTCGACGCCGCGAACCTCGTCCCGAACAGCTACGAGATTTTCGACCCCGACGGCGACCACGTCGGGGATATCGAGGGACAGTTTTCGATCCGTGACAGCTACACGGTCAGCATCGACGACGCAACGAACGTTCCGAAGGAGGCGGTGATCGCGACCGCGTGTATCCTCGACGCTCTCGAGAACAAGTAGCAGACGGGAGCAGCCGACCGGCGTCGCCGGGGCCCTACGGAGCCCGGCAGAGGCGTAGACGGGGTGACCACCACGGACGTCGAACGAGAGGAGACGACCGGCGCCCGCTCGACGGACGTGTGCCGCGGTTCCGCCGGTCTGGGGTCGACGCGGTCGTGAACCGGGTCGGCGAGGCGAGCAGCGGCACGCGCCAGCTCGGCCGTCTCGGCGTCGACGTACAGGCCGTTCGAGAGGAGCCACGGGAGCACGGCGGCGGCGGAGACGACACCGACAGCCGCGGCGGGCGTCCGCGGGTCACGGGACCCGCGGGCCGACGAGACGTGTCACCGGGAGTCGCGCTGCCGCCTCCGGCCCCCGACCGGAGTCGGTGACTATATACGCGCGTTCACAACGGGGTGTCGATGCGGTCTATCGACTCGCTCGTGGAGACGGCAGGCGAACTGACCGACTGTGGGCTCTCACAGGGAGAGGTCGCGGACGAACTGAACGTCTCGCGGGAGACGGCGTCGTGGCTCGTCACCCAGGCCGACGGGGAGACGGCGGCGGCAGAGCGCACCGGTGGTCCGGCAGACGTCCACGTCGACTGGAGCGCGGTCGGGCGAGACAGCAGTCGCCTGCGTCACCTCGGCGCGATCATGGCCGACCTCGTCGGGGACGAGGACGGGGACGAGGCAGTCGACCTGACGGTCGGGGTCGGGAGGTCGGGCGCGGCGCTGGCGACGTCGGTCGGCCGGGAGCTGGACTCTGATCTGAGCGTCTACGTGCCGACCAAACACCAGTGGAACGAGGGCGAGGAGAGCGAGGACGACACCGGCTCGTTCTCCCGGAACTTCGCCGCGATCCGCGACAGGGACTGCTACGTCGTCGACGACAACATCGACACCGGGCAGACGATGACCGAGACGATCGCCCGGATACGCGAGGAGGGCGGCACCCCGAAAGGCGCCGTCGTCCTGACGGACAAGCTCGGCAGAGACGAGATCGACGGTGTCCCCGTCTACTCGCTGATCGACGTCGTCCAGATGGCCGAAGGGTGAGGGGCCGGCGCAGCCAAACGGGTCACTCCGCGGCTGCGAAGCGGTTGAGCGCGTACACCGTCCGGAGAACGTCTCCGGCACGGCCCTCGTCGAACACGAGGGCGTCGGTCGACTCGGCGTGGTCGAGGACGGCCCGTGAGGCGTGTTCGGGCGCGGCGGCGATCCCGGCGTCGTGCTCCGCGACCCAGCGCATCACCCGGAGGTCGCTCTTCGAGTCGCCCATGACGACGGCGAACGGGTCCTCGACCCCGAGGACGTCGAACGCCGCCTCGACGCCGACGACCTTGCTCAGTTCGAGGCTGCCGACCTCGGCGGCGTCGCCCTCGTAGTAGCCGACGTCGATCCGGTCGAGGAGCGACGTCACGGCGCTCGACAGGTCGGCGGTCGTGGCGTCCGGGAGGCCGTCGGTCGCGTCGAGCACCGCCCGGATCTCCGGGTCACGGTCGGCGTAGTGCGCGCGGGTCCAGTCGGCGACGGTCTCGGCGTCGGCGTCGACGGCGTCGAGCGCCGCGACGGCGTCGCCCAGCAGGTCGAGTTCGTAGACCAGCGCCTCGTCGATGACCTCGACCGCAGCCCCAGAGCCCGTGTCGAAGTTCGGCTTCATCGTGACGTTGAACTCGTTTCCCTGGAGGTGACAGCCGGACCGAAGGTGGTCCGGCGCCTCGGAGAGGACCCGCGCTCGCAGGTCGTCGAACACCCGCCTGATCTCGGGGGCTAGCTCCTCGTAGAGCAGCTGTTTCGTCTCCGCGCCGTGGCCCGGCGTGAACACGCCGGTTCCCGTCTCGTAGACGATGCTCAGGCGTCCGGAGTGGACGAGTTCGCTGCCGAGTCCCTGTATCGCGAACCCCTTGACGTTCTCCAGGGTCTGTCCGGTGCAGATGACGACCGGGACCCCCTGCTCGTGGAACGTCACGAGCAGGTTGAGCGTCTCGCGGGGAATCTCGTTGTCCGTGCTCCCGGTCGAGCGCAGCGTCTCGTCGACGTCGAGGACGAGGACGTTCACCGCGCGGTCGTACTTCTCGTAGAGGTCGAGTCCGGCGAACGCCTGCTCCTCGCGTGCCCGGGCCGCGATGTCGGCGAACGTCTCGCCGTCGTCGGGAGAGGCGTCTGCGATGGCCGTCGTGTAGTCGGTCAGCTCCTCGTTTATCTCCGCCCACCGGTCGAGCGCGACCGGCGACTCCACGAGCGGGTAGAGGTCGGCGAGGTTCTGGAGCGCCCGGGCCGTCTCTGTGTCGTGGTTCTCGTACAGGTCGTAGAGCTGGTCGTGTCGTCGCACGTGCCGCACACGACCGGAGATAGCATAAGTTGGGGCCGTCGGCGCGGTCAGTCCGCGTCGACTACGTCTGCGTCGACCACGTCCGCGTCCGTCGGGCCCTGCCCGTCGTACCGGGCGACGTGGGCGTCGAGCCGCGCCGCGTCGTCCGCGCCGGGGAGCTGTCGTTCGGCCGTCTCGCAGCCGGCGTCCACGCCCAGCCGGTCACAGACGAGGTCGGCTGTCGCCTCCGCCATCTGCCGGTACGTGGTGAGCTTGCCGCCGACGACGCTCGTGGCGTTCGCGACGCCGTCGTCGGCGTGGTCGAGGACGAAAAAGCCCCGCGAGATGCCACGCCGGTCGCCGTCGCCCTCGTCCGGCGCGTACAGCGGTCGGACGCCCCACCACGTCCGGACGACGTCGGCGTCGGCGACCGGCGGGAGCATCGCGGCACACTCCGCCACGGAGCGTTCGACCTCCCACTCGGCCCGTTCGTAGTCCTCGGGGTCGGAGACGGGGACACTCGTCGTCCCCAGCACTGCCTCCTGCTCGTGGGGAATGACGATGTCGCCGTCGTCGGGGTCGCGACACCGGTTCAGCACCGGGTCGACGTCCGGGTAGTCGACGGAGACCATCACACCCTTTGCCGGCGCCATCCCCACCTCCAGTCCGGCCATCGCCGCGACCCGGCCAGCCCACGCCCCAGCCGCGTTCACCACGTGGTCCGGCTCGACCCGGTCGTCGACCGACCCGCCGAGGTGGGCGTCGGTCACCTCGCCGTCCTCGACCCGCAGGTCGGTCAGCGGGGCGTGAGGGTGGACGTCGGCGCCGTGGGCCTCGGCGTCGGCGGCGTTCGCGGCCACGAGCCGCGAGGGGTAGATGACGGCGTCGGGCACCCGTATCGCGCGCTCGACGCCCGGCGAGAGCTCGGGCACCATCTCCCGCGCCGTCTCGCCGTCTATCACCTCCGTCCCGATGCCGACCTCCTCACACGCCGTCAGCTTCTCCTCGAAGTACGCGGGGTCGTCGTCGGCCAGCTGGACGAACAGCCCGCCGGTGTCGCGGATACACTCGCCGGCGACCGACCGGAGGATCTCGTTCTCCTCGATACACTCCTCGGCCCCGACGCGGTCTGTCTCCGCGTACCGCGCGCCGCTGTGGAGGAGCCCGTGTGACCGTCCAGAGGTGCCGCTCCCGAGGCCGCCGCGCTCTACCAGCGTCACGTCGACGCCGCGGAGCGCCAGGTCCCGGGCGACTCCGGTGCCGGTCGCGCCGCCGCCGACCACGAGTACCGTCGGATCGACTGTCATGAACAATGACTATTGCGAGACAAAATGACTCTGACGGTGGTGGTCGGCCGGGACGGTTCCCAAAGTGTAATATCTGCTACCCGAGATCGGGGAGAGGTGGTGGACAAACGACACGCGGTTCGCGGGAGAGCGCGACGATGAGCGGCCTCGACGGCGTCGTCCGGGGCGTCCACGGTGTCGCGAGCGACGTGCGGGCGGGGCTCGCGGCCCGCGCCGGCGCCCAGGGCGGGACGAACCCGAGCGGCGAGACACAGATCGACGCCGACGTCTGGGCGGACGAGCAGTTTTTCGACGCGCTCTCGACGCTCGACGGTGTCGGCCAGTACGTCAGCGAGGAGCGGGCCGACGCGGTCGACTGCGGCGAGGGCCACGCGGTCGCGATCGACCCGCTCGACGGCTCGTCGAACCTCGCGTCGAACAATCCGGTCGGCACCATCGTCGGGGTGTACGACGCCGCCCTGCCCGCGACCGGTCGCGAGCTGGTTGCCGCGATGATGGTACTCTACGGCCCCTACACCACGTCGGTCGTCGCGCGGGAGGACCGGGGCGCGGTCGAGGAGTATCTCGTCGAGGGCGACGAGGTGGTGTCGAGAGGGGCCTGTGCGCTTCCGGACGACCCGACGGTGGTCGGTATCGCGGGCAAGCGCGGCGAGCGCTCCGCGGCCTGTGACGCGCTCGCCGACGAGCTCGAGCGAGAGCTGAAGCTCCGGTACGGCGGGGCGATGGCCGCCGACGTCCGGCAGGTGCTCGAGTACGGCGGACTGTTCGGCTACCCCGCGGTCGAGGGGGCACCGGACGGGAAGCTGCGGGTCCACTTCGAGTCCGCGCCGCTGGCGTACATCCTCGAGTCGCTCGGGGGCGGGTCGACGGACGGCGAGCGGTCGCTGCTAGACGTCGACCCGGACGGACTCCACGCCCGGAGCCAGACGTTCCTCGGGAACGCGGCGCTGGTCGAGCGGGTCGAATCGGCGCTCGCGTAGCGCCTACGTGTACCGGCTCTGCCCGGCACAGCCGGCAGCCGTCGCGAGGTCGCCGTAGACCTCGGCGATCCGCTCGCGGACCTGCCGGCTGACGACCCGCGGGTCGAAGACGTCCTTCTCCGGCGACCACGCCACGTCGTTGAAGAAGGTATCCCGCGCGTCTGCGACGTCCGCCGGCGGGACGACCTCGTCCTCGTGTGCCCGGTAGTGGTCGAACGCGGTCCTGGCGTACTCGTACTGGTAGCGGGTGTCCTTGTTGATCTTACAGACGCCGTTCTGGAGCATCGCCTGCAGCTGGTCCGGCTGGACCCCCGAGGAGCCGTGGAGGACGAGCGGGGTGTCGAGGCCGTGGTCGCGAAGCGCCGTCTCGATGTCGCCCGCCAGGTCCGGGCGGAGCTCGAGGTCCCGGCCCTTCGCGACGCCGTGTTGCGTGCCGACGGAAACCGCCAGGAGGTCACAGCCCGTTCGCTCGACGAACTCCACGGCCTGCTCCGGGTCGGTGTAGAACGCCTCGTCGGCGACGATCTCGTCTTCGACGCCCTTGATCGTCCCGAGTTCGGCCTCGACGAGAATGTCCGCGTCGGCGCGCTCGACCTGCTCGACCACCGTCCGGCTCCGCTCGACGTTCTCCGCGAACGGCTCGTGGGAGGCGTCGATCACGATCGAGGAGGGGAGGTCGAGGTCGACCTGTCGGCGGATCGTGTCGAGGTCGGTCTGGTGGTCGGTGTTCAGAAACACCCCGATATCGTACTGGGCCGCGATCTGCTCGATGTACGACCCCATCGCCCGGAGGCCGGCGACCGGGTCGCCGTCGCCGGCGAACGTACAGGCGCCGTTGCTCATCTGGAGCAGGAGGTCGGAGTCGACCCGGGCCGCGCCCGCTATCAGTCCGATCGCGGCGTTCGGCTCGGCGACGTTGCTCGCGACCAGCCCGAACCCCTCCGTCCGGGCGTCGTCGTACACTGCCGCGAGTTCGCTGCCGCCGTAGTACGTCATCGTCCGCCTCTCGTGCGCGCTCGAGACGCCGAACGCCCGCCTTCGGTACTGACTGGCACGGTTGTCCGCGGGAACACGCAGCGATCCCACCTAAACCTGTGGTGTCGGCAGGGCGCCCGGGCCGCGGGCGAGCGCGGCGCCGGCTGTGGTCGTCGCTTCTCGCCCGCGCCGACGCCGTCTATCTGTTCCAGAACACGCCGGTGAAGATCACGAACACCGGGATGATCTCGAGGCGTCCGATCCACATCAGGAAGATCATCAGTAGTTTACTGGTCCGCGGGAAGGCGAGGTAGCTCCCGAACGGACCGAGCAGCCCGAACCCCGGACCGACGTTGCCGAGCGTGGCCAGGCTCGCGCTGGCGGCCTCGAGCATCGTCAGTTCGAGACCGACGCGGCTCGCGTCGAGGAGGATGAGCACCGTCGCGACGCCGAAGGTGAGCAGGTACAGGAGCGTGAACCCGTAGATCGCCCGGATCACCTCCTCGTCGATCACCTGTCCGCCGAGGCGGACGGGCTTGACCGCGTTCGGGTGGGCCGTGGTGAACAGCTCCCGGCGGATCGACTTGAAGATGACCAGCCACCGGACGATCTTGATCCCGCCGCCGGTCGACCCGGCGGAGCCGCCGACGAACATCGCGAACAGCAGGACGCCGCGTGCGGTCGCGTCCCACTGTGCGAAGTTGCTCGTCGCGTAGCCGGTCGAGTTCAGCAGCGAGGCGATCTGGAACGTCGCCTGCCGGAGCGAGTTCTCGACGACGCCGCGCGTGACGCCGCCGAGCTCGAGCGTCGGGGCCGACCCGGTGAACAGAAACCCCCACAGCAGAACCATCAGTCCGGCGTTCGCGCCGAGGTATGCCTGGAGCTCGCGGTCGCGCAGGAACTCCGCGTAGTCGTCCTGTACCAGCAGGTAAAACAGCGCGAAGTTGGTCCCGGCGACGAGCATGAACGGGATCACGACCCACTGGACGGCGGGTGAGAAGGCCGCGATGCTGTCGGCCTGTGGGGAGAACCCGCCCGTCGGCAGGGTCGTGAACCCGTGGGCGACGGCGTTGTAGAGGTTCATGTTCGGCGCCAGGCCCGCGAGGTGGAGGCCGACGAGGATCGCGACGTACAGCGCGGTGAATCCGATGTAGAACAGCCAGAGGAGCCGGGCGGTCTCGGCGATCTTCGGCGTCAGCTTCTGGAGCTCTGGCCCCGGTGCCTCAGACTGGACGAGCTGTGCGCCGTTGACCGCCGCCTCCGGGAGGATGGCGACCATCAGCACGATGATACCCATGCCACCGAGCCACTGGCTGAGCTGGCGCCACATCAACAGCGCGTGGGAGTGGCGCTCGAGCGATATCTCGCCGAGCACCGTCGCCCCGGTGGTGGTGAACCCCGACATCGACTCGAACAGCGCGTTGATCGGGTAGCGGAGCGTCGACTCCGTGCCGTAGCCCGCGATCAAGTACGGAACCGCGCCGACGACCGCGACCGCACCCCACGCCAGCGCGACGAACAGCAGCGCCTCGCGGGGGCCGAGCTGTGGGTCGTCGTCGAGCTGCTCCAGCGTGACGCCGACGACCACCGTGACGGCAATCGACGCCAGGAACACGGCCGTATCCTCCCGGTAGAGCAGACTGATGACGAGCGGGAGCAGCATCGTCACGGCGAGATACTTGACGATCGTACCGGTGAACGCGACGCTCTGTCGCCAGTTGACACGAACGGACATCACCGGGGGGCGCCCATCTGGACGTCAGTCGTCGGTCCGTGTAAAAAGCTCCCGTTCCCTGACAGCGAGGGTGACTGGAGCGGACGACCCGAGCCGTCGAGGGCGGCTCCGGCCCCCCCGAGGAGGCGACAGGGGAGGCCGAGCGGCGGCGTGGGGGTGTACATGGGAGCTGTCCCACGCCGATTCAAGATTAACTACACCGATATAACTGATCTTTGACGGCGCCGGGGCGGGGCGAGACTGAAGTGCGGAGAGGCGGCCACGCCCGCCGTGCCGACGTTCTCCGACCTCGCCCGCGCCGCGTACTGTCCGCGACAGCTCTACTACGCCCGCCGGGACGACGACCGGGGACCGGGCGAGCGGACGCGCGAGCGCCGGGAGCTCGCCTTCCGCTACCCGGCGCTTGCCGACGCGCCGCCGGAGCGACTCGCCGCGCTCCCGGTCGACCTCGACCCGCCGGCCTACCGCGCTCGCCTCCGCGCGCTCGCCGGACGGGACGACTGGCCTGCGATCGCCGACCCGGACGGTCGCGCGGTCCGGCTCGACGGGAAGGACTGTCGCGGGGTGGCACACAAGGTGAGCGAGGCGCCCCCGGTGCCGACCTTCGTCTCGCCCGGTCGACCGCCGGACCGCGGGGTCTGGGCGCCACAGCGGGTCCGTGCCGTCGCGACGGCACTCGCGCTGGCGTGGGAGCGCGAGCAGCCGGTCGAGCGGTGCCGGGTGGAGTATCCCGCGAGCGCCGTCGTCCGGAGCGTCCGGCTGACTGGCGGGAACCGGCGGCGCTACCGCCGGACGCTCCGGACAGTCCGGCGGATGGAGCGGGAGACGCCGCCGCGGACGGACGACCACGCGAAGTGTGGGTCGTGTCCGTACCGCGAGCCGTGCCGGGGGAAGACGCGGTCGCTCCGGTCGCGGCTGTTTTAGCCGAGCCACGCCCGCACCGCGTCGACCAGCGGCCCCTCGCGGTGGATCTCGCCGGTCGTCGGGTCGACGACGGTGCTCGCGCGCCCGCCGGGCGTCTCGCCGTCGTCGACGACGGCGGCACAGCCCTCGCGCACGTCCGGGTGGAGCTCCGAAACCCGGCGGACGCCCGGCTCGCCGGTGCGGTTCGCGCTCGTCGCCGTCACTGGACGGTCGGCGGCGGCGAGGAGGGCGAGCGCGCGGTCGTGGGCGGGCACCCGGACGCCGACGCGGCTGTCACCCGCGGTCAGGACGTCGGGCAGGTCCGGGGCGCGCTCGACCACGACGGTGACGGGGCCGGGGAGGAAGGCCCGCATGAACCGCTCGGCGCGGACCGTCGGCCGGGTGTAGCGGGTCGCGCGCGCGACCGTCGGGACGGCGATCGAGAGCGGCTTCGACCGGGGGCGGCCCTTCAGGTCGAACACCCGCCCGACGGCGCTCGGGTCGGTCGCGTCCGCGCCGAGGCCGTACACCGTCTCCGTCGGGTAGACAACGGCGTCGCCGGCCCGGACGGCGGCGGCGGCCCCGACGGTCACACGAGGTCGTCCACCGCCGCCGTCAGCGCCTCGTAGTCGGGGAAGTCGGGCTGTTGGCTCGCGACCCACGCGTGCCTGACGACGCGGTCCTCGTCGACGAGAAACGCCGCGAGGCGGTGTTCGGAGACGCCGGCCATCCCGTCGAGGTCGTGGGTGACGCCGTACGCCTCCGCGACGCCGGCGGCGGGGTCGGAGTACAGGCGGGCGTCGACACCCCGGTCGGCGAGCAGGTCGCGGTGTTCGTACGGCGTCGACACCGAACAGCCGACGACCGGGAGGCGGTCGACGATACCGTGGTCGGCGAGCGCGTTCCAGACGTAGGTGGTCGGGAAGGCGCCGTCCATCGGGTGGGTGAGCAGGAGGAGCGGCGCCTCCTCGTCGACGAGAGCGGCGAACGAGCGGTCCTCCCAGAACTCCTCGCCGACGAGCGGTCGGGTGAACTCGGGCGCCTCGTCGCCGGCGGCGACGTGGTCCGTCTCGGGGAGGTCGGTCACCTCGAAGTCGACCATCAGGCCTCGCCTCCCTCGCCGTAGGTCGCCCGGAGGTAGTCGACGATGTTGGCCGACTCGGACATCGTGACGCCGGTCGCCTCGTCGACGAGCGCCGGGACGGTCCGCTTGCCGGTCAGCCGCCTGACGACGGTGCGCTCCGAGTGCATCGGCTCGACGAACCGCGAGCGGTAGTCGAGGCCGAGGTCGTCGAGGACGCGGACGACGCGTTCGCAGTAGGGACAGGCCTGGAGACGGTACAGGACGAGTTGGTCGCTCGACATCGCTCGTCTATCGTGGCGTCGCGGGCCTAAGCGTGTCGGCCGCCCGGCCCGCCGAGGGTAAATGATTAACCCGTGCGACGGCTATCCTCGTGGGTATGGCTCTGTCCGTGCCGACAGCCGTAGCCGCGTCCGTCGGTCCCGTCGTCCAGACCGGGGTCGTCGACGAAACGACGATAACCGTCGTCGGAGCCTTCGCCATCCTCGGACTCATCACGCTCTCGGGCTTTTTCTCCTCCTCGGAGATCGCGATGTTCTCGCTGGCACGCCACCGCATCGAGTCGATGGTGGAGGAGGACGTCCCCGGCGCCGCGGCTGTCGCCGACCTGAAGAGCGACCCCCACCGGCTGCTGGTGACGATCCTCATCGGCAACAACATCGTCAACATCACGATGTCGTCGCTCGCGACCACGCTGTTCGGGTTCTACCTGTCCCGGGGCCAGGCCGTCATCGCCGCGACGTTCGGGGTCACGACGCTCGTGTTCCTGTTCGGCGAGAGCGCGCCGAAGTCCTACGCGGTCGAGAACACCGAGTCGTGGGCGACCCGGATCGCTCGTCCGCTCCAGATCGCAGAACTGCTGTTGCTGCCGCTCGTGGTCGTCTTCGACCGCCTGACACGGGTGATAAACAGCGTCGTCGGCGGCCAGAAGGCGATCGAGACCTCCTACGTCACCCGCGACGAGATACAGAACATCATCCGCACGGGCGAACGCGAGGGCGTCATCGACGAGGAGGAGCGGGAGATGCTCCAGCGGATCTTCCACTTCAACAACACGATCGCGAAGGAGGTGATGACCCCCCGGCTCGACATGACCGCCGTCTCCCGCGACGCCACCCTCGACGAGGCGATCGAGACCTGTGTCCAGTCCGCCCACGTCCGCGTGCCCGTCTACGACGGCAACCTCGACAACGTCGTCGGCATCGTCAACCTCCGGGACCTGGTGCGCGAGCGGGACTACGGCACCGGCGACGCCGACCTCGAGGACCTCATCGAGCCGACCCTCCACGTTCCGGAGTCGAAGAACGTCGACGAGCTCCTCACCGAGATCCAGCGCGAGCGGATGCAGATGGTGATCGTCATCGACGAGTTCGGCACGACCGAGGGGCTGATAACGCTGGAGGACACGGTCGAGGAGATCGTCGGCGACATCCTCGAGGGCGACGAGGAGGAGCCGTTCGAGCGACAGGACGACGGCTCGTGGGTCGTCCGCGCGGACGTCAACATCGACGAGGTAAACGAGCACCTCGGGATCGACCTGCCGGAGGGCGAGGAGTTCGAGACGCTCGCGGGCTTCGTGTTCAACCGCGCGGGTCGGCTGGTCGAGCAGGGCGAGACGATCGAGTACGACGGGGTCCGCATCCACGTCGGCGAGGTCGACAACACCCGGATCATCCGGGCACGGATCGAGGTGCCCGGCTCGCCCGAGGCGGGACACCCGGTCGACGAGGACGTCGACGCGCCCGCCGCCGAGGACTAGAGGACCGCGTCGACGGCGGTGAAGGCGGCGTAGCTCCCGACGAGGGCGAGCGCGAGCGACCCGATCCACGCGAGGACAGTCTTGCCCATCTTCTCGCGGCTGACCCCAGCGCCGCCGGCGGCGTAGCCCGACCCGACGATCGCGGAGACGATGACCTCGTTGAACGAGACGGGGACCCCGAACGCGACGGCGGTCTGTGCGATCGCGAAGCTCGGAATGAGCGCGGCGATAGAGCGGCGTGGGCCGAGCGAGGAGTAGTCCTGTGACAGCGCCTTGATCATCCGTGGTGCGCCGGTCCACGACCCGACGAGGAGGCCGAGACCCCCGCCGACCAGCACCGCGGTCAGCGGGAGGTCGACGCCCCCGAGCAGCGGAACGAGCGGGCCGATGGCGAGACCGACCTGACTCCCGCCGGCGGAGAAGGCGACCAGCCCCCCGAGAACTAGCAGGAAGTGTCGCTGGCCGACGGCGGGGTCGGGCGTCATGTCGCGCCGGAGCACGAGGGCCGCGAGGAGGGCCGCGAGCACACTCACGACGACGGAGCCGACGGCAGTGCCGAGCGCGGCGTCGATCCGTCCCCCGAGCGCGGCGGCGAGCGACGCCGACGCCGCGCCCGGCGCGAGCGGCGAGAAGCCGACGTTGACGACGATGAGGCCGACGATGCCGCCGAGCGCCGGCACCGCCGTCGTCTCGGGCACGCGGTCGTCACGGAGGAGAACCGCGGTGGCGTAGGCGGCGCCGCCGCCGACGAACGGGGTGCCGATCCACAGTGCGGCGATCTGTCGGTACTTCGCCCACGCCGGGTCACCCCCGAGCGCGAGACCGACGCCGACGACCGCGCCCGTGACGGTGAACGCGGTGGCGATCGGGTAGCCGGCGAAGACGCCGACGGCGACGAGCAGCGCCGCGACGAGGAGGCCGACCGTCGCGGCCCCGGCGGTCAGCGCGACGCCGTCGATCAGCGCCGTCCCGACGGCCTCGGTGACGTTCGCCCCCTGTAACACCGCGCCGGCGAAGCCGAGGAGGCCGACCAGAAACCCCGCCCGCATCACCGAGACGGCGTTCGCGCCGACGGCGGGAGCGAAGGGCGTCGACCCGGACGACCCGGCGCCGATCGACCACGCCATGAACAGCGAGGCGAGTGCGGCGACGACGACCGTCGCGATAGGGGCCACGCCGGTCCGTCCCGCCCCGACCCGGAAGGCGTTACCGGTCGCGTCGCCCCTCCTCGTAGCCACGCTGGAGACCGGCGAGGCTCTTGCGGAGGAGAAAGTAGACGAAGAATATCGTCCCGAGGACGAGAACGAGGAGGAAGACGAAGACGAGGTCGAGTTCCACGGAAAAGCGTCCGGGGCGAGGGCCTTATGCGTTCGTGCGGCGGAGGGCGCGCGGCCCGAGCGACGGACCCACGGCAGACGGCAGGGTCGCCGGAGCGAGCCGGAAGTCGGAAGTCACAGACGGTCGACGGGCGGCCATGGCGAGTTCTCGTGGGGTCGTGATCGCCGCGCTGATCGCGAACGGCGCCATCGCGGTCCTGAAGTTCCTCGGCTTCCTCGCGACCGGGAGCCCGTCTATGCTGTCGGAGACGTACCACTCGATCTCCGACACGGGCAACCAGGTGTTCCTCCTCGTCGGCCTCCGGTTCAGCGCGAAAGACGCCACCCGCCAGCACCCCTTCGGCTTCGGGAAGGCGCAGTTCTTCTACGCCTTCCTCGTCGCGGTCCTGCTGTTCGGTATCGCCGGCTGGGAGAGCCTGAAACACGGCTACGGCGCGATCACGAGCCTCGGCGGGGCCCACGGCTCGGAGACGGCGACCCTGCCGGTCGTCGGGACGTTCGACGCGTTCTGGATCAACGTCGTCGTCCTCCTCAGCGCTATCGGCTTCGAGACGTACGCGTTCGCGAAGGCCAACGCCGAACTCCGGCGACAGATCGACACGTACGGCTGGAGCGGGATCAGAGAGGCGTTCGAGAAGACCTCCGACGTGACGACGCTCACCGCGTACACCGAGGACGCGATCGCGCTCGGCGGCGCGGCGATAGCGCTCGTCGGGGTCGTCGCCACGCGGGTTACCGGCAACTCCGTCTACGACGCCGTCTCGGCAGCACTCATCGGGCTCCTGTTGATGGGGTTCGCGCTGGCGCTGGCGTGGCAGAACAAGCGGCTGATCCTCGGCGAGAGCGCCCCGAAGGACGTCGAGAGCGAGCTGCAGGCGGCGGTCGAGGAACACGAGGGAGTCACCCACGTCGACGCGTTCCGGACGGTGTTCGTCGGCCCCGGACGGCTGCTGGTGACGGCAGACGTGAGCTTCGACGACACGCTTCGGACGGTCGGTATCGACGGCGCGATCGAGGAGATCGAGACCGACCTCAGGGCAGCCGACGACCGGATCAGCTTCGTCTACGT
>JAQCMY010000197.1 GCA_028274865.1 Haloferacaceae archaeon
ACCTCACCTTCCGGTTCGTCCCGGCGTTCGGACTCTGAGCGGGCTCCGGAGGCGCAGTGGTTTTGTGCTGGCCGCCGTCGACCGTGTCGTGACAGTCAGAATCGGACTGGTGGCCGCCGAGTACAACGCATCGGTGACCGAGCCGATGCGCGAGCGGGCACGCGAGACGGCGACAGAGCGCGGCGCGGAGATCACGGCGGAGCTGACAGTGCCGGGGAGCTACGACGCCCCGCTCGCCGCCGACCGGCTGGCGCGCCGGGACGCGGTCGACGCGGTGGCGGTCGTCGGCGCCATCGTCACCGGCGACACGGACCACGACCAGGTGATCGGGACGGCGGTGGCGTCGAAGCTCGCCGACGTGAGCGTGAGCCGCGACACGCCGGTGACCTTCGGCGTCAGCGGGCCGGGCATGAGCGGCGCGGAGGCCCGCGAGCGGGTCGACAAGGGAGCGGAAGCGGTAAACGCCGCGGTCGAGATGGCGCAACTACCGTGACTACAGAGTTCGCCGGCCGCGTCGAGCGGGTGGAGCCGAGCGCGACCCTCGCGATCAGCAACAAGGCGAGTGCGCTGGAGGCAGATGGTGTCGACGTCGTCGACCTCTCCGTCGGAGAGCCGGACTTCCCGACCCCGGAGCCGGTCGTCGAGGCGGGCCACGAGGCCCTCGCCGCCGGCCACACCGGCTACACGTCGTCGAACGGGATTCCCGCCCTGCGGGAGGCGATCGCCGAGCGACACCGCACGATGGGCGTCGACTGTGGCCCCGAGAACGTTCTCGTCACGCCGGGCGGGAAGCAGGCGCTCTACGAGGCGTTCCAGACGCTCGTCGACGGGGGTGACGGGCGAGGCCCGTCAGCCAGCGGGACGTCGTCCCGCGCGGGCGACGAGGTCGTGTTGCTCGACCCGGCGTGGGTCTCCTACGAGGCCCAGGCGAAACTCGCCGGCGCCGACATCCGCCGCGTCGACCTCGCTCCACACGAGTTCCAGCTCGAGCCGGCGCTCGACGACCTCGCGGACGCGATGTCCGACGACACCGCCCTCGTCGTCGTCAACTCCCCGTCGAACCCGACCGGCGCGGTGTACACGCGGGCGGCGTTCGAGGGCGTGCGCGACCTCGCCGTCGAACACGACGCCAGCGTCGTGAGCGACGAGATATACGGCGAGATAACCTACGGCGTCGACCAGCCAGCCGCAGCCGCGATCGACGGACTCGACGACCGGACGATCACCATCGACGGCTTCTCGAAGGCGTTCTCGATGACCGGCTGGCGGCTCGGCTACATGATCGCACCGGCAGACGTGGTCGACCAGGCCGGAAAGGTCCACTCGCACTCCGTCTCCTGTGCGACGAACTTCGTCCAGCGGGCGGGGGTACGGGCGCTCACCGACCCCGCCGTCGACGACGCGGTCGGCGAGATGGTCGCGGCCTTCCGCGAGCGCCGCGACCTGGTCGCCGACCGCCTTGCCGAACACGGGGTCGAACTGTCGGTCGGCGACGGAGCGTTCTACGCGATGCCGCGCGTCGCCGACGACGACACGGCGTGGTGCGAGCGGGCAATCGAGGACGCCCACGTCGCCGCCGTTCCCGGAGCGGCGTTCGGCGCGCCCGGCCACGCCCGGTTCTCCTACGCCGCGAGCACGGAGCGCCTCGAGGAGGCCGTCGAGCGGCTCGCCGACGCCGACCTCATCTGACCTGGCCGTCGACCAGCTCCACCGTCTGGTCGGTGTACGACTCCAGCTGTGGGTCGTGGGTCACCGCGACGACGGCCACGTCGCGCTCGTCTGCCACCCGCCGGAACTCGTCGAGAATCGTCGCGCCCGTCTCCCGGTCGAGGTTCCCCGTCGGCTCGTCGGCCAGCACCAGCCGTGGCTCGTTCACGAGCGCGCGGGCGATCGCGACCCGCTGTTTCTGTCCGCCGGACAGCTCCGCCGGCCGGTGGTTGAGCCTGTCGCCGAGTCCGACCCGGTCGAGCAGGTCCCGGGCCCGGTCGCGCCGGGTCCTGTCCGGCCCGAACAGCGTCGGGAGCTCGACGTTCTCCACCGCCGTGAGCGTCGGCAGGAGGTAGAACGACTGGAAGACGAAGCCGATCGACCGCCGGCGCTCGGCGGTCCGGCGTTCGTCGTCCAGGTCTGTCACGTCCCGGCCGTCGAGGAGGACGCGGCCCTCGTCGGGCGAGTCGAGGAGGCCGAACAGGTTCAGCATCGTCGACTTGCCGCTCCCGCTCGGACCCATCACGGTCACGAACGTGCCGGGGTGGGCGTCGACGGAGACGCGGTCGAGGGCGACGACCGTCTCGCCGCCCGTCTCGTACCGACGAACGACGTCGCGGAGCGCGAGCACCGGCGCGTCGCTCGGTCGCTCGGCCACCGTCACGCCGCTCGGCGGGCGCCGAGCGGAGCAGTCGACGGGTCAGCCACGGGTGAGGTTGATCACCTCGTCGGCCACGTCGTCGACCATCGCGACGACGTACGTCCGGCCCGGGACCAGCGTGGTCTCCGGCCCGGCGATGGTGCCGGCGCTCACGTCGGAGACGACGAGTGCGCCGCGCGGGAGCGCGACATCCGCGAGCGTCCGGTCCGCGACGGGGGCGTCATCGCGGATCGTTATCTCGGCGATCTCGACGTCGCCGGCGGTGTCCTCGAGCGTTCGCACGTCCGTCTCGACGGCGTTCGCGGCCATCCGCCCGCCGGCCCGCTCCGGGTCGACGGTTGCGTCGACGAGTTCGCGGTAGGCCGCGTCGTCCGGCCCGACGACCCGCATCACCGTCCGGAGACGCCCGTCGGCGAGGCGGTCCGCGAGCAGGCAGGCGGTCAGGTTCGCGTCCGTCGACGCCGTCAGCGCGAGAAACGCGTCCGCGCGGTCGAGCGCCGTCTGTCGCAGCACGCTCGGCTCCGTCCCGTCGCCCTCGACGACCGTCGCGACGTACTCGTCGGCGAGGAACTCGCACCGCTCGGGGTCGTGTTCGACGACGAGGGCGTCGTGTCCCCTGTCGACGAGGAGGCGGGCTGTCTGGAGACCGACCCGACCGCCGCCGACGATCACTACGCGCACGGTTAGGCGTCACCACCCGGGGACGTGGACGTTTCGGTGGCGCCCGCATCTGCCTCGGCCTCCGTGTCGGGCCCCGGCGCCGCGGCGTCGCGGATCGCAAGGTAGTAGATCACGACGCCGGCGCCGAGCCACCCGGCGCTGAACAGGAGCGCGACCGGGTTCGTCCGGAAGATGAACACGACCAAGACGACCGTCAGGATGGCGTTGAGAGCGATACCGAGCGCCGGGGTGACGGGGTAGAACGGCACCTCGTAGGGGCGCGTCATCGCCGGGCGCTCGCGGCGCAGGCGGATCACGGCGCCGTTGACCACGATGAACGAGAGCAGGAAGAACAGGCTCGACATGTTGCCGGCGGTCTGCGTCGGGAGGACAGTCGAGGCGAGCATCACGACGGCGCTCAGCAGAATGGCCGCGAACGGCGTCCCGAACCGGTGGTGGATGCGGCCGACCGAGGGGAGCAGCTGCCCCTCGCGACCCATCGAGAACGCGACCCGCGAGGAGGCGATGACGACGGCGTTGAGCGCCGTCAACGTCGAGAAGACGGCGCCGAAGACGATGACGGCGCCGCCGTTGCGGATCACCGGCAGGCCGGTCGGCATGAACGTCGTCGCGGCCTGTGCGATCCCCGCCTCGCCCGCCTCGGCCAGCCCGTCGGCGCCGAGCGTCCCGATTGCGACGCCGACGACGGCGAGATAGACGACGACCGTCGCCGCGAGACTGACGAAGATCGCCTTCGGAATATTTTCGCGGGGGTTTCTCACCTCCTCCGTCACCGTCGTGATCAGGTCGTACCCTTCGAACGCGATGAACGTCAGTCCCATCGCGGACAGGATCGCGAGTGGGCCGCTCGCGAACAGACCGTCGAACCCCTGAAAGGTGAACTGGCTCTCGGCGGGCACCGAGGGGTCGGTCGCGGAGGCGACGCCGAACGCGACGAACACCACGAGAATCGTGACCTTGACGATCGTGAATACCGTCTCTGCGCTCCCACTCGCAGCCGTCGAGACGGCGTTGACGGCGACGAGACCCAGCACCGCGCAGAACGCGAGGACGAAGGCGAGCGGAAGGTCCGGGACGACCGGGAGAGCGATCGCCCCGACCTCCTCCGGCGGCGGGACGATCTCGTAGACGTGAAGCAGTTCGAGAAAGTTCGGCGCGAACCCGAGCGCGTACAGCGCACCCGCGATCATATACGCGAACCAGAGCATCCAGCCCATCAGGAACGACTCCCGATCGGCGAACACCTCGCGAACGAACGCGTACCCCCCGCCGCTCTTCGGGATCGACGCCGCGAGTTCGGCGTACGACAGGCCCGTGAACGCGGTCACCACGCCGTTGAGCGCGAAGACGAGGATCGCGGCCGGTCCGGCTATCTCAGCCGCCAGCCCGGTCAGCACGAAGATACCCGCCCCGATCATCGCCCCCATCCCGATCATCGTCGCGTCGAGCAGTCCGAGTTCTGCTTCCGGGTCGCGCTCGTCGTGTCCGCTCACTCAGAACCGTATGAATCGCTGGTACTTTACATTAGCTGTATCGAGTTCTGTCCTCTCGACATCGGCCCGACTAACAGCCCGACGCTGCGGGCCAGATCCGCAGCCCCTCGGGGGTGCCCACGGCGACCCCGAGTCCGTCGGGGCCGGCCGCGACAGCGAGGTTCGAGGTGAGCGGCGCACCGGCGTCGAGTCGGTACGCCTCCTCGACCCCGTCGGCCGTCCGGCGGAGGCCGGCGAGGACACCCGTCTCGGGCGTCGGGACGAGCAGTTCGGGCCGACCGTCGCCGTCGAGGTCGGCCGCGGCCGCGCGGTCGAGGTTCCTGCTCCCGAACTCGTGTGAGGGGTACTGCCCCATCGAGGCGACGCGCTCCAGTCGGTCGCCGTCGAGTCGATGGAACTCCGCCTCGGCAGAGCGGTGCGGCGTCCGGACGGAGGCGATCTCCGTCTCGCCGTCG
>JAQCMY010000203.1 GCA_028274865.1 Haloferacaceae archaeon
CCGATGTTCGGCGCCCTCATCTTCGAGTACATCTCGAACGTCGTCTCCGGGGTGAGTCTCCCGCTCGTCGGCTCGATCGGCTCGCTGTGGCGGCTGGTGCTCGGCGCCGTCTTCGTCCTGATCGTCTGGGTGCTGCCGGGCGGCGTCGCGGGGGCGGCAGAGCGCGTCGGCGCGGTCGTGCTCGGGGCGATGGACGACGAGGGCCGGACCGAGACGGCTGCCGACGGGGGCGAAGAGCAGTGAGTCTCCTCCGTATCGACGGACTGACAAAGGAGTTCGGCGGCCTCACCGCCGTCGACGCCGTGAGCTTCGGCGTCGAGTCGGGCGAGACCCGCGCGGTCATCGGCCCGAACGGCGCCGGCAAGTCGACGCTGATCAACTGCGTCACCGGCCTGCTGACGCCGACCGCGGGCGTCGTCGAGTTCGACGGCGCGGACATCACCGACGCTGCCCCACACGAGACGGTCCAGGCGGGGATGAGCAAGTCGTTCCAGACGGCCTCGCTGTTCCCCTCGATGACGGTCGCCGAGAACGTCGAGATCGCCGCGCTGGCGGCAGAGAACGGGTCGTTCTCGCTCGACTTCCTGCGGCGGCGCGACCGGATGGAGGGGGTCCACGAGATCGTCGGCCGGATGCTCGACGCCGTCGACCTGGACGGCCAGCGGGAGATCGAGGCGCGCAACCTGCCGTACGGCGACAAGCGCCGGCTCGAGATCGCGGTCGCGCTGGCCTCGGAGCCGGAGATGCTGTTCATGGACGAGCCGACGGCGGGGATGAGCCCGGACGAGACGGCCGACACGGTCGACCTGGTCGAGGACCTCCAGCGAGAGCTCGGGCTGACGATCCTGATCGTCGAACACGACATGGAGATCATCTTCCGCATCGCCGACCGCATCCTCGTGCTGAACCGCGGCGGGGTCATCGCCGACGGCCCGCCGGAGGCGGTCCAGGGCGACCCAAACGTCCAGGAGGCGTATCTCGGGGGGGTAGAGCTGTGAGCGCGACCGACGACACCCTCCTCTCGGTCGAGGGTATCGACGCCTACTACGGCGAGAGCCACATCCTCCGGGACCTCTCGCTGCGCGTCGAGGAGGGCGAGGTGTGTGCGCTCCTCGGGCGCAACGGCGCGGGCAAGACGACCACCCTGCGGGCCGTCTCGGCGGCGCGCCCGCCCGAGGTTCGCGAGGGGCGGGTGCTGTTCAAGGGAGACGAGGTCACGGGCGACAGCCCGGAGCAGGTGTCGATGGCCGGCATCTCGCTCGTCCCGGAGGAGCGGCGGGTGTTCTCGAACCTCACCGTCGAGGAGAACCTCCACCTCGCGGAGGTGTACCGGAACAAGACGAACCTGCTCGGCGGGACGGGCGTCTCGGCGGAACACACCGGTATGACGACCGACGAGATCTACGAGGAGTTCCCTCGCCTCGACGAGCGCCGGGAGCAGTCAGCCGGCACGCTCTCGGGCGGGGAGCAGCAGATGCTCGCTATCGCCCGCGCGCTCCGGCAGAACACCGACCTGCTGATGCTCGACGAGCCGTACGAGGGGCTGGCGCCACAGATCATCCAGAGCGTCGAGCGGGCGATAGAGCAGATCAGCGAGGCCGGGACGACGATCCTGCTCGTCGAGCAGAACGCCGCCGCGGCGATCAACATCGCCGACCGGGCGTACGTCGTCGACCAGGGGCGTATCGTCTTCGACGGGAGCGCGGCGGAGCTGCGCGAGGACGACGAGACGCGCCAGCGGTACCTGGGGGTGTGAGTGTGGACGCCACGCTCGACGCCGACGACCCGGCGGCTGTGGTGGACGCCCTCGTCGCGGTCGACGTCCTCGACGAGACGGACAGCGGCGCACTCCACCTGACAGACGCGTTCGACCGCACGCGCTCGGTGTACGAGGACAGCTACGAGGGCGAGGAACGCGTCCGCGAGACGGTCGCGGAGCTGTTCGGCGTCGACCCGGACGGCGAGCGAGCGCGGTCGGTGACCGGCGACGAGCTCGCCGCGCTGCTCGCGCTCCGGTCGTTCGTCGACGACCCGCCGCCGGTCGGGCGCCTCGCCGTCGCGGCGGGCGTCGTCGCCGAGGTGGGCTCGCTCTCCCCGGTTCCCGACCGGGTCGAGACGATCGACGACCGGTCGTGGCCGGGCTTCGTCGACGGCGGCGACGCGGTCGTGACGGTGTGGAAGCGCCGCTGCGAGCCCTGTGACGCGCTGAAGGCCGACCTCGACGGGGTGCTGGCGGCGCTGACGGCAGAGACCGACGCGCCCGTCGCGGGGCTGGACGGCGAGTCCTGTCCCGACTTCTGCCGGGCGACGGGCGTCGACGCCGCGCCGGCGGTCTGCTGTTTCCGCGACGGCGAGCTCGTCGAGGCCGTCACGGGCCGGCGCTCGCCCGCGGACTACGCGGACCTGTTCGAGGACGTCTACGGGGCGTAGGCGGCACGCGAGGCCGTCACCGGCGTCGGAGAAGCGGCGTGCCACGACGTCGGCGCCGCGGCCGTGGTCACGGTGTCGCTCTCGTTCGTCGCTCCGTTCGCCGTCGTCCGCTCGCCCCGGAGCGCCCGGTCCAGCCACGCCGGCTCCCGGACGCTCGTCCGGCCGACGGCCTCGTAGCCGACGCGCCACCGGACGGTCACGCGCTCGCCGTCGACGGTCGCCTCGTATGCGAGCGAGAACGCCCGCACGACCCCGGACGGCGTCACCGCGGCCTCCAGCGCCGCGTTCTCCACCGCGGACCCCTCGACGCCGGTCGGCGCGAGCGTCTCGCCGACGACGAAGTACCGGCGCACGCCGTCCGGTTCGCGCGTGGTGAGCACGCGCGTCTCCGTCGCGGCGAACAGGTTCGCGTACGTCGCTGCCGGACCGGCGCGGTCTCCGCCGAACGGCACCGTCGCCGTCCAGTAGCGCCACGTCCCGGCCCGACCGACCGGGTCGAACGTGTTGTACACCCGCTCGCCGTCGCTGGTGAGTCGGCGTGCGTAGGTCGTGCCGTTCGACCAGTAGACGCCACGGGCCGGCGGGTCGCCGAGGAACACCGGCGCCGCCGGGCCGGCGGTCTCGGCGCGAGCGAGGAACGCGCGGCGCTCGTCGACCCGGACGGTCACCGACAGCCGCGACCGCACGTCGCCGTCGGTGGTCCGGACCGTCCGGGTCGACCGGAGCGTGTACGACTCGCCGGACAGCGTGTCCTCGTGGGCGCGACCGAGCGCCTGCGGGTCCGCGACGCCCGCCTCGGTCAGCCCCGGCGGGTACCGCTCTGCCGGCGCGTCGTCCGTCGCGGACGGCGTGGGCTGTCCGGCGACGCCCCCCGGCGCGTCCGGGGGGACGCCGGCGGCGAGGCCGACGACGACGAGCGCCGCGAGGACGACACCGGCGGCGACGAGCGCCGGAGAGCGGGTCGTCGCGTCCGGCGCGGCTGTCGGGGAGCACCCGAGGTGGGTCCGGAACAGGCGGTCGCGCGCCGCCGCCGGGACGCCGTACAGCGCGAGGTCACGCAGGTCGTCGGCGTCGACGACCGGGACGTCGGAGGGAGCCGGCGGGCCGCGGAGCGGGGTGACGGCCCCGTCCGCGTCGGGCGGCGGGTCGACGGGCCGGCAGCGCAGGGCGCGAGCGAAACGGGCGAAGCGAGCGGTCCGGGAGCAGAGGCGCCCGGGGTCGTGGACCCAGAGCCGCCGCTCGCCGACTCCGTCGTCTCCGTCGTCTCCGTCTTCGACGACGACCGCCCCGTCCTCGACGCGCGCAGACCGGCCACGGGCGCGCTCCAGCGCCGCGACGAACGCCGCGAGCTCGTCTCGCGAGCGGCGGGCGAGCGCCGCCGCGAACGCGGCACTAGAGAGCGGCGCCACGCGGCGGTCAGTCGTCCCGAGTCGCTCCGGCGACGAGCACCGACCGGTCGGCCTCGAGGATCACGGCCTGTGTCGTGCTGCCGAACACCGCCTTGCCGGCGGGCGAGCGCTCTCGCCGCCCGGCGACCGCGACGAGGTCGGCGTCGACCTCCTCGGCGGTCTCGAGGAGCGCGCGGGTCGGGTCGCCGCTCGACTCCCGGACCTCGACGTCCGCGCCGGCCTCCTCGAGCAGCGCCGTCGCCTCGCGCACCGACCGCACCTGCGGCGCCGACGCGCCGGAGGGGTTGTCGGTAAACGAGTGGAGCAGCCACACCGCCCGCTCGCTCGGCGGGCCGGGGAGGTCGGCGACGGCCCGGGCACAGTTGCGCGCGCGCGCTACGTCCTCGTCGACGCCGGCGACAACACGGTACATGCAGTACCGTTGTCGGGGGCGCGGATTAGTCCTTTTCACCGGGGCACAGGCATTTGCCCGGGGCGGGCGAGCGGGGGGTATGGCGCTCGACACCGACCGCGTCGAGACGGTCACCGTCGACTCGTACGGCACGCTGGTCGACCCGCGGGCCGCGGACCGCGCGCTGGCCGAACGGGTCGCGGAGCCGGAGCCGATATCTCGGCTGTGGCGCTCCCGGTCGCTCGTCTACACGATGGTCGGCACCTTCGTCGGCTTCTACCAGCCGTTCTACGAGATGAACCGCGACGCCCTCTCGTTCGCGCTGGCGGCGAACGGCGTCGACCTGCCCGCCGAGGAGCGCGACGCGATCCTCGAGGTCTACCACGACCTCGACGCCTTCGAGGACGTTCGACCCGGGATCGAACGGCTCCGCGACGCCGGCTACGGGGTGTACGTCGTCTCGAACGGCGACCCCGCGATGCTCTCGTCGATGGTCGAGAACGGCGGCCTGACCGACCACGTCGCCGGCACGGTGAGCGCGGACGAGGTGAAGACGTTCAAGCCACACCCGCGGATCTACCGCCACGCCGCCGCCCGGACCGGCACGTCGATCGAGCGGATCCTCCACGCCGCCGGACCGGCGTTCGACGTCCTCGGCGCGAAACACGCCGGGATGCAGGCCGCGTGGGTCGACCGGTACGACGAGCCGTGGGAGGGGTTCGCGGGCGTCGACCCCGACGCCGTCGTGGAGGGGTTCCACGGCCTCGCGGACGCCCTCGGCGCCTAGCCGTCGCGGCGGCGAGCGGGTAGCCGAGCGCGCGGACGGCGAGTGTCGTCACGGACGCGGGTCGAGGCGCGTCTCGGCCGGTGCGGAGGTGTGTCCCGCTCCGTGTCGACGCGGCGGTCAGCTGACGAACAGCCGCCGGTCGGCGCGCTCGTGGTCCGCAGACAGCACCTCGGTCAGCGGCGCGAACGGCGTCAGCTCGTCGAGCGAGCGGCCCGCGCTCTCCTCGACTGCGGCGACGACGGCGGGCCGTGTCTCGTCGAGGAGGCGCTGGGCGTCGGCGTGGCCGACCGACAGCAGACGCTGGGCGGCGCCGATGAGACCGGTGACGAGGCCGTGACAGCAGACGAGACAGGCCGTTCGCTCGTCGACGCCCGTCCGGCCCGTCACGACCCCGAGGACCACGGGGTGAAAGCCCGGCGTCGCGCCGTCGTCGACGCGGGCGGCGTAGCGGTCGAGAAACGGATCGTCCCGGAGGTCGCGCTGGAGCGAGAGCAGGCGCCCGCCCGCGAGGCGGGCGCTCTCGCGGAACTCCGCCGCGAGCGTCGTCGCCGCCAGCCGGCGGTCTGCGGCACGGACCGCGGCGAGGTCGTCCGCCCGTGCGCCGGCGTGGGCGTGCCGGAGCGCGACGAGGTCACCGGGGCCGAGCCCGCGGCGGAGGCGCGCCGCCAGCAGGGCCGCGAGGTCGTCGGCGTCCGTGACTCGGTCGTCGGCGACGAACTGCTCCAGTCCGTACGAGAGCGAGTCGGAGCCGACCGGGAGCGCGGAGTCGGCGAGACGGAACGCCTCGAGGCGGGCGTCGTCGCTCACGGCGAGCCCCCCGACGAGCCGTGAGTACGGAGTGAGACGACAGGAGTCACGGCGAGCCCTCCTCGTCGGTCGGGGCGGAGCCGTGGTCGCCCGGGTGCGCGTGGCCGTGTCCCGCCGGCTGGCTGTCCCCCTCGTCGAACGTCGACGGCGGCACCGAGACGACGCGCGTCTCGACGGCCGGCGGGAGTATCTGCTCCAGGGCCGTGGCGGTTCGCTCGGGGTCGTCCGCGCCCCGCACCAGCGCCTCGTCGCCGCGCGTCGCGAGGTCCCAGTGGCGGTTTCCGACCGCGTGGCCGGCCTCGAGCGCGCGGGCCGGAGCGAGCGCGGCAGCGTCGAACCCGACGGCCTCGACGGGCCGGAGGTCGACCACGGCGCGGCTGTCGCCGGCGGCGACCACGTCGCCGTCCCGCAGGACGCGGCCGACGACGATGCCGACGTCCTCGCCCGCCGTCGTCTCGGTGCGGACGCGCGAGCGTCGGCGCTCGTCGTCGCCGACGACGATCCGCCGCGCGTCGGCTGTGACGACGTCGTCGGCGTGGCCGAGATACTCGTCGAAGACGAGCATCAGTGTCGCCTCCCGGTCGGCGCCGGTGCGTCGACGAGCGCGCGGCGCGCGCGGTCCCACGCCGCCGCGAGTGACGTCTCGACGTCCTCTGCCCGGTCGCCGAGCGCCCGGACCAGCACCCCGGCGTCGTTCGGGAGACGGGTGGCGCCGGCGCGGCCGGGGCCGCCCGTGGCGGCCTCGTGGCACGCGTCTGCCAGCGCGGCGGCGTCGCGGGCCGGCGCGACGACGAGCAGCGTCCCGAGCACCGCGAACTCGCCGAGGACGCCCGGCTCGTCGGGCGAGGGGCCGTCTGCGCCGGGCGCGAGGTGGGTCGCGTCCGCGAACAGCAGGCCGTCGGGGCCGCGGACGCGGGTGTGCGAGCGGAACCGCTCGAACGCGAAGCGCTCGCCGCGGGCGAGACGACCGGGGACGACCACCTCGCCGAGGACACAGGTCGCGTCGTGCGCGACGTCGAGGGTCGTCTCCCGGTGGTAGCGGGCGTCGGCGTGGAGAATCGTCGGCTCCGGGACGTGGTCGAGGTGGCCGCCGGACGCGACGGCGAGCGACGCCTCGCTCGCGGCGTAGTTGCGCGTCATCGACTGCACCTTCGTCGCGCTCCCGGCGGAGACGTGCGCGACGGCGTCGCCGCCGACGTCGACGTGTCGCGTGAGCCGGTCGCCCTGCGCGACGCCGCCGGTCGGCGACTGGACGAACACCGTCTCGGCGTCCGGGTGGGGGTCGTGGTCGAGCGTCCCCGAGACGTGGAACGGAGCGGTCGCGTAGTCGTGGACGAGGCGGGTGCCGCCCGCGGCGGCGCGAAAGCGCAACTCGAGCCGACCGTCCTTTCCCGGCGCGCCAACCGCCGCCTGCGGAACCGACTCGGCGGCGTACCCCTCGAACGACCGGTGGGGGGCGTCGCCGTCGGCGGCCATCAGTCGAACAACACCCCCTCGCGGACGTGGGTCAGCACCGCCTCGATACCGTCGGCGGCCCTGCAGTCGGTGAAGACGAACGGGCCGTCGCGCACGTCGCTCGCGTCGCATCGTCTCCAGGTCCGCGCCGACGTGGGGCGCGAGGTCGGTCTTGTTGACGACCAGGAGGTCACAGTCCACGACGCCGGGGCCGCGCTTGCGCGGGATGTCGTCGCCCTCTGCGACGCTGATGACGTACAGCGAGTAGTCCGCGAGGCCGGGGTCGAACGTCGCCGCGAGGTTGTCGCCGCCGCTCTCGATGAGCACCACGTCGAGGTCCGGGTGGGCGTCGACGAACGCGTCGACCTGTCGCAGGTTCGTCGACGGGTCCTCGCGGATGCCGGTGTGCGGACACGCGCCCGTCTCGACGCCCGCGACGAGGTCCTCCGGAACGACGCCCGCGAACCGCCGGCGCAGGCGGTCGGCGTCCTCCTGGGTCAGGATGTCGTTCGCGATGACGCCCACCTCGAGGCCGTCCTCGCGCAGGCGCGGGACGAGTTCGGCCAGGAGCGACGTCTTGCCGGAGCCGACCGGACCGCCCACGCCGACGGTGGCGACGTCGCGGTGGCCGGGACTCACCGTTCGGCCTCCCCGACGGCGTCCGACCGGATCGGGTCGTGGACGGTGACGAGCTTCGTCCCGTCCGGAAACACCGGCTCGACCTGTATCATGTCGATCATCTCGGGGACACCGTCCATCACGTCCTCGCGCCCGAGCAGCTGCGACGCGCCGGAGCGAATCTCGGCGACGCTCTGCCCGTCGCGGGCGCGCTCGATACACCAGTCGCTGACGTACGCCACGGCCTCGGGGTGGCTCAGCCGCACGCCGCGCTCCTTGCGACGCCGGGCCACCTCCGCGGCGGTGAACACCGTCAGCCGTTCCTCCTCTTTCGGTGTCAGCTTCATCTCGATCTCAGATCGTGTACCGCTGTGCGAGTGGCAGCTCGTCCGCCGGATCGCAGGTGACGTGTTCGCCGTCGACGAACACCTCGAACGTCTCGGGGTCTACCTCGATGTCGTCGGGGCAGTAGTCGTTGTACAGCATGTCCGCCTTGCCGGGCGTGCGGGTCCCCTCGACGGGGACGACGGGCGTGTCGAGGCCGTACGCGTCGCCGACGCCGGCGTCGGCGGCGGCGGGCGAGACGAAGGCGAGCGAGAGGGCGTGTTTGGCCTTCCCGACGCCGCCGGCCCGGACGCGCTGTTTGATCGGCTCGCAGGTCATCAGCGAGCCGTTCGCCTCGCCCATCTCCGAGTGGACCGGGAAGCCGCCCTTGAAGACCATCGCGGGCTTGATCCCGAAGAAGGCCGGATCCCAGAGACAGATGTCGGCCAGTTTGCCGGGCTCCAGCGTGCCGACGTACGGCTCGATCCCCGCCGCGACCGCGGGGTTCACGGTGTACTTCGCGAGATAGCGCTTGATCCGGTGGTTGTCGGCACCGGTCCCCTCGTCCGCCGGGAGCGGTCCGCGCTGGGCCTTCATCTTCGACGCCGTCTGCCACGTCCGCGGGACGAGTTCGGCCATCCGCCCCATCGCCTGCGAGTCGGTGGTCATCATCGAGATGGCGCCCTCGTCGTGGAGGACGTCCTCGGCGGCGATCGTCTCGGCGCGCACGCGGGACTCCGCGAACGCCACGTCCTCCGGGACGTCCGGGTTGAGGTGGTGACAGACCATCACCATGTCGAGGTGCTCGTCGAAGGTGTTCGTCGTGTACGGCATCGACGGGTTCGTCGACGACGGGAGGACGTTCGGCTCGCCCACCATCTCGACGATGTCCGGCGCGTGCCCGCCGCCCGCGCCCTCGATGTGAAACAGGTGGATCGAGCGCCCGTCGACGGCGTCGAAGGTGTTCTCGACGAAGCCGGCCTCGTTCAGCGTGTCCGTGTGCATCGCGACCTGGACGTCCTCGTCCTCGGCGACCGCGAGGCAGGTGTCGATCGCCGCCGGCGTCGAGCCCCAGTCCTCGTGGAGCTTCAGCGAACAGGCGCCGGCCTCGACCTGTTCGCGCAGCGGCGCAGGATCGGAGGCGTTGCCCTTGCCGTAGAACCCGACGTTCACCGGCCACGCCTCCGCCGCCTGGAGGTGGCGCTTGACGTTCTCCGGGCCGGTCGTACAGGTGGTGGCGCCGCCGCCGTAGCCGCCGCCGAGCATCGTCGTCACGCCGCCGGCGAGCGCGTGCTCGTGGAGCTGCGCGGAGTTCCAGTGGACGTGGATGTCGAGCGCGCCGGCGGTCGCGATCTTCCCCTCGGCGGGGTAGACGTCCGTCGAGGGGCCGATCACCATGTCGACGCCGTCCATCGTGTCCGGATTGCCGGCCTTGCCGAGGCCGGCTATCTCGCCGTTCCGGATCCCGATGTCGCCGGCGACCACGCCGAGGACGGGGTCGAGCACCGTCGCGTTCGTGACGACCCAGTCGAGCGCTCCCTCGCGCTGGGTGACCCCCGGCGCCATCCCGAGGCCGTCTCTGGTCGTCTTCCCGCCGCCGAAGACGGCCTCGTCGCCCGGCGTGCGGTAGTCCGTCTCGACGCTCGCGTACAGCTCTGTGTCGCCGAGCCGGACCCGGTCGCCGGTCGTCGGGCCGTAGAGCTCCGCGTAGGCGTCGCGGTCCAGCTCCCGGGTCATCCGTCCTCCGACCCGGTGCCGGTGTCGGCGAAGCCGGCGTCGCGCAGGCGTGAGAGCGCCGGCGCGGGGTCGACGTCGACGCTCCCCTCGGTCAGCCCGTTCATGCCGCGGGCGACGCGCTTGCCGCCGATGTCGACGAGCTCGACGGTCTGCTCGTCGCCCGGTTCGAACCGGACGGCGGTGCCGGCGGGGACGTTCAGCCGCCGACCGAACGCCGCCTCGCGGTCGAACGCGAGGGCCGCGTTCACCTCGAAGAAGTGGACGTGCGAGCCGACCTGGACGGGCCGGTCGCCGCGGTTGGCGACCCGCACTTCCGCCGTCTCGCGCCCCTCGTTCAGCGTCACGCTCCCCGCTGCCGGGAGGACGGCTCCCGGCGGCTGCTCAGCCATCGGCCCGAACCTCCGGTTGTTGACGAACCATCTGTGAG
>JAQCMY010000205.1 GCA_028274865.1 Haloferacaceae archaeon
CACCCCGACGCCAGCGCCGCGGACATCGAGGCCTCCTACCGCGAGCGGGTCAAGCAGACCCACCCCGACCGCAACGACGACCCCGACGCCAGCGAGCAGTTCCAGCGGGTCAAGCGCGCCCGCGAGGTGCTCACGGACCCGGACGAGCGCGACCGCTACGACCGCCTCGGCCACGAGCAGTACGTCGACGGGGCCGCCGGGATCGGGATCGACAACGCCGGAACGGCCGGCGGTGCCAGCGGCCGCCGGACCCGGGAACGGGAGCGTGCCCGCTGGACCACGGACGGGTGGACCGACGCCGGGAGTACCGGCACGACCGGGACGGCCGGCGCCGCCGGAACGGGTGGGGCCGCGACCGGCCACCACACCGACGGCCCGACCGGCTCGAGCACCCGTCGCTCCGGTGAGCCGGGCCCGGCCACGGCCGCCGGGACCGCGTCGGCTGACCTCGGCGACCGCATCACCGTCGCCGCCCGGGCGCTGGAGCGGTACCGCTTCGATATCGACCCGAAGACCGCCGTCTTCGGGATGGCCACGTTCCTGCTCTACCCCGTCTTCCTCGCGAGCAGCGTCGCACCGGGGTTCCCGATCGCCGTCAACGTCCTCCTCTCCTGCTGCCTGCTCTGTACGGTCGGCTACCTGCTGGCCACGCCGGAGGTCGGCGTCCCCGTCTTCGGCGCGTGGTCGCTGTTCGGCCACATCATGTTCATCTTCGTCGACCGCCCGCTGCTCTCGTGGGCCGGCTTCTTCCTCGTCGCCACCACGCTCGTTCCGTTCGGACTGAGCCTGATGGTGCTGGAGTTGCTCCGGCTGGACTGAGACGGTTCGCTCGTGTGGCTCCCGAGACTCGCAGTTCCGACGATGACTGGCTCGTTTCTCCGATAGGACACGGCTGCGCGGCATTGGCCCCGAGCGTCCGGCACTCGCTCGCTCCGTTCGGTCGTGCGGCGAGCTTCGGACTCAGTCGTGCTTGAAACACCGCTGTCCGGTGAACGCCATCGCCATCCCGTGCTCGTCGGCGGCCTCGATGACGTCCTCGTCGTTGACGCTGCCGCCGGGCTGGACGACGGCCTCGATGCCGGCGTCGGCGGCCTCCTCGATGCCGTCGGGGAACGGGAAGAAGGCGTCCGAGGCCATGACGGCGCCCTCGGCGTCCTTCCCCTCGGCGTGCTCGTCGGCCTTCATCGCGGCCAGCCGGACCGCGTCGACCCGCGAGACCTGACCCATGCCGACGCCGACGGTCTCGGTCCCCGTCGCGAACAGGATGCCGTTGGACTTGACGTGCTTGAGCGTCCGCCAGGCGAACAGCATCGTCTCGACCTCGTCGTCGGTCGGGTCGCGCTCGGTGACGAACTCCAGGTCGGCGGCGGTGACGTCCCGGAGGTCCCGGTCCTGGACGAGGCGACCGCCGACGAGCGGCTTCTCCGTGTGGCGCTCGCTCGTCGTCGTGAGCGTTCCCTCGTCGCCGACGTCGAGCACGCGGAGGTTCTCCTTCTCGAACAGCACGTCCAGCGCGCTGTCGGTGTAGCCGGGCGCGACGACGACCTCCTTGAACGAGTCGATGATCCGTTCCGCGGTGGCGGCGTCGCAGGTCCGGTTCAGCGCGACGATGCCGCCGAACGCGCTCATCGGGTCCGTCGCGAGCGCGTCGTCGTAGGCCTCGGCGAGGGTGTCCGCGGTCGCACAGCCCGCGGGGTTGGTGTGCTTGATGACCCCTGCCGCGGGCTCGTCGAACTCCTTGATGAGGTCGAGCGCGCCGTCGGCGTCGTTGTAGTTGTTGTACGAGAGCGACTTGGCGCCCTCGTTCAGCTGCGGGGCGTCGACGACGTTGGCCTCCTCGCAGGTGGTGTCGGCGTACAGCGCCGCGGCCTGATGTGGGTTCTCCCCGTAGCGGAGGTCGGCGACGCGGTCGTCCGAGGCGAGCCGACGGCGCGGGAACGGCTCGCCGTCGTCGCGGGTCGCGGTGTCACCGTCGACGTGGACGACACCGGCGTCGTGGTCGACCGTCACGCGGTCCGCGGCGAACCACTCGACGGCCCGGGGGTAGGCCGCGAACTCGGCCTCGTACAGCACCCGCTCCGTCAGGTCGTCCGTGCCGTCGTCGTCGTAGACGGGAACGGACTCCTGGGTGACGATGGGCCCCTCGTCCACCGTCTCGTCGACGACGTGGACGGTGCAGCCGGTGACGGAGACGCCGGCGTCGAGCGCCTGCTCGTGGGCATCCGTCCCCGGGAACGCCGGGAGCAGCGAGGGGTGGACGTTGAGCGCCGTCGGCACCTCGTCGAGGAACCCCCCGGTGAGGACGCGCATGTAGCCGTCCAGGCAGACGAGGTCGAACTCGTAGCCCGACAGCGCGTCGAGGACGCGGGCCTCGTGGGACTCGCGGGACTCGCCGTCCTCGCGGACGACCACCTCCGTCGGGAT
>JAQCMY010000211.1 GCA_028274865.1 Haloferacaceae archaeon
CCGGAGCACCGGCACGTCGCGCGCGAGGCCGTCCGGCAGGCCACGGATCGTCTCGCGGACGGCGGCGCGCGTCGAGTCCGCCGCGACGCGGCTGTCCAGCCGCGCGACCTTCGCGTAGCCGCCGAACAGTTCGTCGGCGCCCTGCCCCAGCGCCAGCGAGTCGTGGCCGTCGGCCCCGGCTGCGGCGCCGACGGCGGCGAGCGTCGCTCCGACGGCTGCGTCCATCGCGCTCGTCCGGCCCGTCGCCGCGACGACCCGCCGGACGTGCCGGCGCAGGTCGGCGTGGTCGAGCGTCACGACGGTCAGCGACCGGCCGAGCAGGTCGGCAGCCGCCCGTGCCGCGGCGACGTCGTGACACCCCTCGAATCCGACGACGTAGCAGGGTCGGTCGAGCGCCCGTGCGACCAGCGCCGAGTCGACACCGCCCGACAGCGCGACGGCGTCGGCCCCGGCGTCGGAGAGCGCCGCGCCGAGCGCTCGCCGGACCGCCGCGAGCGCCGCGTCCGGCTCCGCGGGTGCGGGGTCGGGGAGCGACCAGACACGCGCCGTCGACCCGTCCCGCCGGACCGTGCCCGCGGGGAGCGCTGTCGGGTCGGACAGGTCGCGGGGGTCGCCGCTCCACGCCTCGCTCCCGGCGTCGTAGAACAGCGGCTCTCGCCCGAGGACGTCCCGGACGAGGCCGACACCCGGCAGGTCGCCGGCGAAGCCGCGCCCGCCGGGCAGGGGGTCGCCGGCACGGTAGGCCGCGCGGACACGACGAGCGGACGCGCCGCGCACGTCAGAACAGGTCGCCGAGGCGGCGCAGGATCCGCCGGCGGGCGTTTCCGGTGGCCTGTCTCGCGCTGACGCGCCACGGCGTGCGCGTCCCGACGACGCTCGTGTCGCCGGCACGGACGGCGTCCAGAATCGCGTCCGCGGACCGTTCACCTGCGTCCACCGCGGTGACGGCCCGGCCCACCATCTCGGCGATGTGTGCGTCGCTCCCCGCCGTCTCGGGCAGGCCACGCGAGCCGGCGAACCGCCGGGCACGGTGGTTCGCGATGCCGGTCAGGAGCCGGGAGTTGTACGTCTCGATCGCGTCGGCAGCGGCGAGGGCGTCGCGGTCGACGCCCTTGACGACGCCGTGGCGGGACTTCTGAAACGGGTGCGGGAGGACGACGACGCCGCCGAGGCTCCGAATCCGGTCGATCGTCTCGTGGTAGGGCAGACCGGGCGGCACCTCCTCGTCGACGCCGAGCGCGAGAACGTGGCCGGCGGCGCTCGACACCTCCACCCCCGGGATCCCGACGAGGCCGTACTCGCGGGCCACCTCGACGGCGCGGCGGGTTCCGGCGACGGTGTCGTGGTCCGTCACCGCGAGGGCGTCGAGGCCGACCGCGGCGGCGCGCTCGCAGAGGGCCTCGACGGGGTCGCGCCCGTCGTGAGAGTGCTCCGAGTGCGCGTGGAGTTCGACCGACAGCACGACCGGTCGTAGTCGCGGCGGTGAATAAAGTCCGCCGGTCTCGCGGGTCGCCTCGTCCCTCGGCGCCGTGGTCCACGCCGCTCGCGGCTCACGTCCGTTCGCCGCGGTCGGTCTCGCGGCCCCTCCCTGCGGTCGGCGCCGCGTTCCCCGCGGAGAGTAACTGTTAACGCGCTCGGTCGCGGGCGGCCGGGCGTGCCACTCTCGCCGGCGGACCGCGACCGCGTCGTCGCCGAACTCGACCGGGAGCCGACCCGGACGGAGGCGGCCCTGTTCGAGAACCTCTGGAGCGAACACTGCGCGTACCGCTCCTCGGCGCCCCTGCTGACGGCGTTCGACACGGATAGCGACCGCGTCGTCGTCGGCCCCGGCGACGACGCCGCCGTGGTCGCCGTCGGCGGCGACGACTCCGACGTCCACCTCACGTTCGGGGTGGAGAGCCACAACCACCCGTCCTACGTCGACCCGTACGACGGCGCCGCGACGGGCGTCGGCGGCATCGTCCGCGACACGCTCTCGATGGGGGCGTACCCGATCGCCCTCGCGGACGTCCTCTACTTCGGCCCCTTCGCCGACGACCACCCGCGCTACCTGTTCGAGGGCGTCGTCGAGGGTATCGCGGACTACGGCAACGCCATCGGCGTCCCCACCGTCGCCGGCTCCGTCGCCTTCCACGA
>JAQCMY010000213.1 GCA_028274865.1 Haloferacaceae archaeon
TATCACACAGGTGCTCGGAGACGAGCCGGAGGACGAGGGAGACGAGCCGGGAGCGCCGCCAGCGGAGCCCGACGGGCTGGCGGACGTGCCCGACCGCCCGAGCGACGGCGTACGGGGGCCCGAGGGACCGGCTGCGACGGAGCTGTCGAACCGGATCGACGAGCTCGAGGACGACATCGAGTCGACGACCACCTCGCTCGGCGAGATCCAGAACACGCAACGAGAGACGATGGAGTCGGTCGAGGAGGTAAACGAGACCGTCCGGCGACTCGCCGGGATATACGACCAGGTCGCGGCGTCACAGAACCCGTTCGTCGACGGCGGTGCGGACCAGCCGGCGGCGGACGCGCCCGTCGTCGGCGAGTCCGCACGAGCGGACGAACGCCACGACGCCACGGACACATCGGGGGACGGGCCCGAGGCGGCGAACGACTCGGTGTCGTTCAACGAGCTCAACGACTCCGACACTGGACCGACGTCGGACGACTCGGTGTCGTTCGACGACCTCAACGACTCCGACACTGGACCGACGTCGGAGACAGCAGACGACGCGGCCAGCGGCGGGCACGCGAACGGCTCTGTGTCGTTCGACGACCTCGACCCGGCGTCGGAGACGGCAGACGACGCGGCCAGCGGCGGGCACGCGAACGGCGAGTCGGGCGGGGCCGAGGCCTCGACGGACGAGTGCGTGCTCGAGTCGGTACCGGAAGGGTACGCCGCCGAGCTCCTGGTGATGGAGTGGCTCTCGCGGCTGATACAGCGGTCCGGGCCGGCGGGGGCGTTCCGCGCGGTCGAGCAGTACCACGACGTCGGGATGATCTCGTCCGCGGCGCGCGACCGCGCGATCGACCTCCTCGGTGGCCCGTCGCTCGACGTGTTCGTCGACCCGTCGGAGAGCGACGAGCCGAGCGTCGAAGAACACCGCGTGTCGAGCGCGTACCTCCGCGCGCTCGAGCGGCTCGCCGAATAATGGGGTTCAGCGTCAGCGGCGCCACGGCTGTCGTGTACGTCGGCCTGCTGGTGAGCGCAGCCGTACTCTATCCCGCGGTCAGCCAGTACGCCGAGGAGCGCAGCGACGCGGTCGACGACGGGCGAGAGCGCGCGCTCGACCGGCAGAACGCCGCCCTCGGGGCTGCGAACGCGACGTACAACGCAAGCGCCGACCGGCTGGTGGTCACGGTCACGAACGGCGGCACGACCGCGCTTGCGGTCGACCGGGTCGACCTGCTCGTCGACGGCGAGTACCACGAGGTGACAGCCGACGACACCACCGTCGAGGGGGACGGGAGCACGGCGGCGTGGCTCGGGGGCGAGCGGCTCCGGATCGAGGTTCTGGAGCCGAGCGCGCCCGGACGCGTCGTCGTCGTCACCGGTCCGGGGCTCTCGGTCGCGACAGCCGTGGAGGTGAGCTGAGTGGCGAGCGCGTCGGTGTCGGAGCTCGTCATCTTCATCGCCGCCGTCAGCGTCGCCGCGGGCGTCTCGGGGGTGCTGGTCACGACGGTCGGCGGCGTGGCGGACTCGGTCGACGAGCGGGGCGCGGCGGTGTCGGCGACGATCGAGACCGACGTCGAGATCATAAGCGATCCCGGGAGCGGCGCAGTGTACGACGACGGGACAGAGAACGTCACGCTGCTGGTGAAAAACACCGGCAGCCGGTCGCTCCCCCCCGACGCGTCGGCGGCCGAGGTGCTGGTCGACGGCCAGTACCGGCCGGGGTCGGCCTACACCGTGACCGTGGTGAGCGACGACGACGAGTGGCGCCCGGGGGCGGTCGTCCGGGTCGAGGTCGACGCACAGTCGAGCCTGACCGGCGACAGCCGCGCGACGGTCGTCGTCACGGGCAACCGCGAGACGATCAGGTTCAGAGCGTGAATCACCTCTCTGTCGGCCTCCGGGACCGCGACCGCGTCGACAACGCCATCGGTGGGGGGTTCCCGGAGGGGAGCCTCGTCCTGCTCGAGGGCGACACCGGAACCGGAAAGTCCGTGCTCGCCTCGCGGTTCGTCTACGGGCTCTGCACCGAGTCGACGGCGGTCAGCGTGGTCTCGACGGAGGCGCCCGCGCGGGAGTACGTCCGTCAGATGCACTCGCTGTCGTACGACGTGGTCGACCACCTGCTCGGGGGGCTGTTGACCTACTTTCACGCGCCGACCGACCGCGAGCGGGACCTACTCGGGCCGCTCCTCGGCCACGGCACACACTGGTCGGCACGGGCGGTGGTCGTCGACGGGTTCGGCGCGCTCTGCCGGAACGACGCCGCGTTCAGACCGACGCTCGGCACCGGCGACGAGGACCGCGCCGCCGAACGGGTCCTCGGGCGTCTCGAACAGCCCCTGGCAGCCGGCAAGGTGGTGGTGCTGACGGTCGACCCCTCGACGCTCACCGAGCGGGCGCTCCGCCCCGTGCGCGGCGCCGCCGACGTCTATCTCGAACTCGAGAGCAGCGTCGTCGGACAGGAGATCCAGAAGCAGGCGCTCGTCCGCCGGTTCGCCGGGATGAACAGGCCAGTCGACGATACGATCAGCTTCTCGGTCCAGCAGGGCCGTGGGGTCGTCATCGAATCACGGACGGTCGCGTGAGATGAGCGGGAGCGTACTCGACCGGCTGCACGGAGACCTGGCAGCCGTCGCGACGGAACACGGCCACGTCCGGGCGCACCTCGAGTCGGTCGTCGCGCGCGGCGGCGCGCTGCCGGACTACGTCGAGGAGCCGGACGAGGAACACGCGACACAGACGCCGAACGTGCTCTTTCCGACGGAGCCGCCGATCTACGCCCACGTCCACGGCGAGCGGGGCGAGGAGGTCACCTACCACTGTCTCGAGCCGACGCTCTCCGCCGACGACGACCTGTACGGCCAGGTCCGCGCGGAGGTGCTCGACCGCTCTGCGAACCGTCCGGCCCCGACGACGGAGTCGGAGTTCCGGAGCCACCTCGACGACCTCCTCTCGGAGATCATGACCGTCGACGACGACGGCGGCGCGCTGCTCGGACGGATTCGGTCGTCGCTGGTCGGCGACCAGTTCGTCGTCGACCGGGAGACGTACGACCGGCTCCGGTACGTCCTCCAGCGGGACATCGTCGGCCTGGGCGCGATGGAGCCGGTGATGGCCGACCCCGAGAACGAGGATATCCACGTGATCGGCCCGCACGCCTGCTACGTCGAACACGGGGTGTTCGGGATGGTCGAGACGACCGTCGACTTCGGCAGCCTCGAGGAGTTCGAGAGCTGGATCCGGAACATCGGCGAGCGGATGGACGCGCCGGTGTCCGACTCGGACCCGATCATCGACTCGACGCTGCCGAACGGCTCGCGGATCAACATCATCTACTCCGACGACGTGAGCGTCAAGGGGCCGTCGATGACGGTTCGACAGGGCGAGGACGTGCCGCTGTCGATCTTCCAGATCACCAAGTGGGGGACGCTCTCGCCCGAACTCGCCGCCTACCTCTGGCTCTGTATGGAGAACGAGCAGACCGTGTTCGTCGTCGGCGAGACGGCCTCGGGCAAGACGACGACGCTCAACTCGATGTTCTCGTTCATCCCGCGGGACCACAAGATCTACACCGCGGAGGACACCGCCGAGGTGAATCCGCCACACGACAACTGGCAGCAGCTGCTGACCCGCGAGTCCGGCGGCGAGGGGTCGGACGTCGACATGTTCGACCTCGTCGCCGCGGCGCTGCGCTCGCGTCCGGACTACATCGTCGTCGGCGAGGTTCGGGGCGCGGAGGCACAGATGGCGTTCCAGGCCGCACAGACCGGTCACCCGGTGTTGCTCACCTTCCACGCGAGCGACATCGTCTCGATGATCCAGCGGTTCACCTCGAACCCGATCAACGTCCCCGAGACGTTCATGGACAACTGTGACGTGGCGCTGTTCCAGAACCGTGTCAAGCAGGGCGACGACGTCCTGCGCCGGGTCACGAGCATCCAGGAGATCGAGGGCTACTCCGACCACGAGGGCGGGGTCGTCACCCGCGAGGCGTTCTCCTGGAACCCGCGGGACGACACGGTCGAGTTCAAGGGCCGCAACAACAGCCACGTCCTCGAGGACCAGATCGCGACGCTGCTGGGGTACGAGGACACCCGAGACATCTACGACGAGCTCGACAGGCGTGCGGAGACGGTTCGTCGGCTGATCGACGCGGACGTGCTCGGCTATCACGAGGTGAACGACGCGATCGAGCGGTTCCAGCGCGACGGCGTCGAGGGGCTCCCGATCGAGACACAGGGGCTCACCGCGGCGGGTCCCGGGAGACGCTGAGCCGTGGCGAGCGAGTCACGAACAGACGGCGCGCTCCGCGAACTCCTGCAGTCGGTCGTCGACGCGTACCGGTACATGTCGATCCCGGTTCGCCGGTACGCGCTGCTCGTACTCCTGCCGGCTGTCGGGATACTCCTCGTGGCCGCGGTCGCGGCGCTCGTGCTCTCGCTCTCGGCGACCGTCGCGCTGCCGCTGGCCGGCGTCGGCGTCCTCGCGCTCGTCGCCGCCGTGCTCTACCCGAAGCTCGCCGCCGACCGCGCGCGGCGCCAGACGCGCGAGCAGTTCCACCTGTTCCTGACACACATCACCGTCCTCTCGACGACCAACATCGACCGGGTCGAGGTGTTCCGCACGCTCGCACAGATCGATGAGTACGGACCGCTCGCGGAGGAGATGGGCCACATCACCGCGCTGGTCGACACCTGGAACCAGTCGCTCGACGACGCCTGCCGGCGCCGGTCGAAGCAGGTCGCCTCGCCGCTGCTCACCGACTTCCTCGAGCGGCTCTCCTACTCGATCGGCGCAGGACAGGGGATCGAGGAGTTTCTTGTCGACGAACAGGAGTCGATCATCCAGGAGTTCGTGATCCGCTACGAGTCGGCGCTGGGGAAACTCGACGTGCTGAAGGAGCTGTACCTGTCGCTGATGCTCTCGACGACGTTTATCCTCGTGTTCGCGACGGTGCTCCCGATCCTGATCGGCGTACCGCCGGAGGTGCTCATCGGCGGGGTCATCGGGGTCTTCGTCGTCGTCCAGGTCGGGTTCCTGTTCGTCATCAACGCCGTCTCGCCGAAGGACCCGATCTGGGTCGACCTCGACGACGGTCGGTCGCCCGCCGCCCGGATTCGACCGGCGCTCGTCGTCGGCGGCGGGCTGTCGCTGGTCTCCACTGTCGCCGCCGTGACCGTCGCCTCCGGGCGCGCCCCGGTCGCGCCGGATATCCTGCCGGTCCCGATCTACCCGGCTGTCGCCGTCACGCCGCTGCTGCTCCCCGGAATCGCGATGACCCGCGAACAGCGCGAGGTCGTCGACCGCGACGAGGGGTTCCCGTCGTTCATCCGGGCGCTCGGCTCGGTGGAGTCGGTGAAACAGACGTCGACCGCGAGCGTGCTGTCCTCGCTCCGGGAGAAGGACTTCGGCGAGCTGACGTCGAACGTCGAGGGGCTGTACCGCCGTCTCCAGGTCCGGATCGACTCGGAACGGGCCTGGCGGCTGTTCGCCGCCGAGACGGGGTCGTACCTGATCCACAGGTTCGGCGACATGTACGTCGTCGGGCGGCGGATGGGCGGCGAGCCGAAGCAGCTCGGGTCGATCATCTCGTCGAACATCCAGGAGGTGTTGCGGGTGCGCGAGAAGCGGGCACAGGCCGCCAGGACGCTCGTCGGCGTCATCTACGGGATCACCGCGGCGTCGATGTTCTCCGCGTTCATCGGGCTGGGCATCGCCGAGCAGATGCTACGTATCACCGAGCAGATATCCGGGCAGAACGGCGAGTTCGTCGGGTCGCTGTTCTCGACCGAGAACTACGACCTCGGGCTGATGGAGCTGCTCTTGGTCGGCGTCATGCTGGTCAACGCGCTGCTGTCGGCGCTGATGATCCGGCTCGTCGACCGGGGCAACGTCGTGAGCGGTCTCGTCCACTTCGTGCTCCTGACCTGGCTGAGCGGCGTCGTTGCCGCCGGCACCCGGGTCGTGATCGGCGGCCTGATCGGGTGAGCGGCGGAACTCAGCAGTCGATACCGGGCGGGGGTTTTGGTCGGACGGCACCGAAAGACGACTGTGCAGGCAGACACCGCAAGCAGACCGTACCTCAGCGGCGGGATCGCGCCGGGACAGATGGAGACGGCGCTCCGGTGGGCGCGCTACCTCGCGAACACGTTCGGAACCGGCGGCGCGCTCTGTTCGCTCCGGTACTACGAGCGAATCGGCTGGATCGACGAGGCGACCCGGCGGGGCGTCGAACGACAGCTCCGGGGGCTCTCGACGGCGGAGCTCCACTCGAAGAAGTACGACGACCCGGGGTGTTTCGACGGACCGCTGTCTGCCCTCTCTGGAACGCCGTTCGGATCGCACGCCCGGTCGCTCGAGTTCGTCGCCACGCTCGCCGACGACGACATCGGGTCGCGGGTAGTACACGCCGACGCGGCGCTGCGAAGCGGCGACGAGACGCCGGACTCGATCGACCGCGACCGACCGGCGGAGCGCTGACCGAAGCAACACCGCGGTGTCGCCGGCTGCGCGCCGAACGGCACGGCGAGTGCGTCGGGGCTGCTGGTGGCGGGTGTCTCGTGCGGACGACGGTGACCCGCGAGTCGGGCGAGAGCACGTCCTCGTCCGCGACCACCGTCGAGGCGGCTATCCGTCCGCTGACGGTCGCGGGCGACAGGACGTCGGCGGCTGCCGCCGACGAGTGCCCGGCCCGACCCCGATCGGCTGGGCGACACTCCGCCGTGGTTTGACCGGCGCGCGGCAGACGGCTGTCCCCCGCAAGCGATCCCGGCGGGCCGGGCCGTCGTCGCCGCGGCGCCGTTTGGCGGGGGTTCTTGTTCCGTGCCCGACGAGAGTGACACAGAGTCACGACACACGTGCGCCTCGACAGTCGCCCCAGCGTCGAACTCTCTCGTCGAAACCGGCTCGTCGTCTACTACGCCGCCGGGGTCGTCGGGGTCGTCGCGCTCTACACGGTGGTGTACAACGTCGCGATGGCGCGGCTAGAGGGCGTCGATCAGTCGATATTCGCCTCGTTCGAGTTCGTCGTCCAGACGATGACGACGACGGGCTACGGACAGGACTCGGGAGAGTGGAGCCACCCGCTGATGTTCCTGTTCGTCGCCGCGACCCAGATATCCGGGATCGGGATCGGCTTTTTTACCCTCAGGCTGGTGATCATTCCCCTGTTCACCGGCGCCGAGGTCGACCTCGACAGCCGGCTGACGCCGAAGCACGA
>JAQCMY010000219.1 GCA_028274865.1 Haloferacaceae archaeon
CGCGGGGCCCGACCGACCGCGGCGCTTACCTCGCCGCTCCACGAGCGGCTGGTGTGTGTGACCGCGAGGTGTTCGAGGTGCAGGCGGCAGACGGCGCCGGACGGGTCGGGGCGCTCCGGATCCCCCGCGCCGGCCGGACCGTCGAGACGCCGGCGCTCCTGCCGGTCGTCAACCCGAACGTGCTGACCGTCGACCCCGCCCGTCTCGCCGGTGAGTTCGGCGTCGAGATGCTCATCACGAACGCGTACATCGTCCACGCCACCGACGGTCTGCGCGAGGCGGCACTCGACCGTGGACTCCACGACCTGCTCGGCTTTCCCGGCGCGATCATGACCGACTCGGGCTCGTTCCAGCTCGCGGAGTACGGCGACATCGACGTCGACACGCCAGAGATCGTCCGGTTTCAGCGCGACGTCGGCGCCGACGTCGGCACCCCGGTCGACGTGCCGACGCCGCCCGACGCGGACCGCGAGACGGCGCTCGCGGACCTCCGCGAGACCGAGCGGGCGACCCTCGAGGCCGAGGCCGTCGAAACGGGCGAGATGCTCGTCTCCGCGCCGGTTCAGGGGTCGACACACCTCGACCTGCGCGAGTCAGCCGGCCGCGCCGCCGCGGCCTCGACGCTCGACCTCGCTCCCGTCGGCGCGATGGTGCCGCTGCTGGAGTCGTACCGCTACGACGAGGTGGTCCGCGTCGTCCTCGCCGCCAAGCGCGGCCTCGGCCCCGCCGCGCCCGTCCACCTGTTCGGCGCCGGCCATCCGATGATCTTTGCGCTCGCGGCGGCGCTCGGCTGTGACCTGTTCGACTCCGCCGCCTACGCGCTGTACGCCCGCGACGGTCGGTACCTGACGACCGCCGGCACCGAACACCTCGACGACCTCTCACAGCTCCCCTGTCCCTGTCCGGTCTGTACCGGCCACGACCCGGCGGCCCTGCGCGGTGCCCCCGACGACGAGCGCGAGCGGCTGCTGGCCGAACACAACCTCCACGTCACGCTCGCGGAGGTGCGGCGCGTCCGCGAGGCGATTCGGTCGGGAAACCTGTTCGAACTCGTCGAGCGTCGTGCCCGCGGCCACCCGGCGCTGGTCGACGGCTACCGCGCGCTCCTGGACGAGTCGGCGTGGCTGGAGCGGTTCGACCCGGCCTCGAAGGGCACCGTCTTCGCGCTCTCCGCCGAGAGCGCACGCCGGCCGGAGGTCCGCCGACACCACGACCGCCTCGTCCGCGTCGCGCCGCCCGACGGCGCCAGCGTCCTGCTGACCGAGGGCGGCGTCCCGTCGGCGGACCAGTTCGACGCCGTCTGGCGCGTGGTGCCGCCGTTCGGGCCGTACCCCCGCGCGCTCGCTTCGACCTATCCGCTCACCGCCGCGACCCCGGACCGGCCCGACCGCGCGGCCTGCGAGGCCGCCGCGCGTGGCGTCGCGCGCCTCGCCGCGGCGACCGGGGCAGAGCTGACGCTCGCACACGGCGGCTGGCCCGAGTCGGCGCTCGCGCTCGTCCCGGACGGCGTGCGGACGGAGCGCCGCCCCGGCGGAGGCGCCGGACCGACAGGGTAAACCCCCGGCGCCGCCGGGTAGCGGGCGTGACGGAGTACTTCGAGGTCCACGCCCGCGACGGGCCGGCGCGACGCGGCGAACTCCGCCTCGTCGACCCGCTCGCGACCCCGGCGCTCGTCGACGACGTCCTCGTCGACGGCGGGTCGCTGTGGCCCGCCGACCGCGCCGTCCCGGAGGGCGACCCGGGTCGTCTGACCGTCCTGCCACACCGCGGGTTCCCCGCCGGGACGCGGGCGGAGGTCCAGACGACGTTCGCCGCCGACGTCCCCGACGTCGGGTATCCGAGCGCCGCCGTCGTCACGCCCGAGACGGCAGCCGCCCACCCCGCCGACGCGAGCGTCCTCTCGACGGCGACTGGGGTCGTCGGTCACGGCGAACGGGTGCTCGACGCGGTGCTCGCGGTGCGCCGCGCGACGCCGCCCGACACCGCGCTCTACCTCCCCGGCGTCGCGACGCCGCGAAACGTCGCCGTCCTCGCGTACGCGGGCGTCGACCTGTTCGACGCGAAGCGGGCCCGGGTCCGGGGGCGACAGGGCCGGTACCTCACCGCCGAGGGCGAGTACGACCTCGACGCCCTCGACGCCCTCCCCGCGCCGTTTCCGTCGGACCCGCCGCGCGCCGAGTTCGACCGCGACGACGCCGTCGCGCACAACGTCGCGGCCCTGGAGTCAGAGCTCGCGACCGTCCGGGCACGAATCGCCGCCGGGCGCCTCCGTGACTACGTCGAGGGACAGGCTCGCCACGAGAACTGGCTGACCGCGCTCCTCCGCCGGCTCGACGACGAGTGGGGCTACGTCGAGCGGCGCACGCCCGTCTACCGCTCGTCGCCGATGACCGCCGCGACGGAGGACACCCTCCGCCGTGTCGAGATTCGCCGGTTCGCCGACCGGGTCACCTCGCGCTACCGCCCGCGGTTCGACGACCTGCCGCTCGTGCTGGTTCCGTGCTCGGCCCGGAAGCCGTACACCGACTCGCAGAGCCACGCGGCCTTCCACCGGGCGATCGACTACCGCGGGCACGTCGTCTCGGTCACGTCGCCGATCGGCGCGGTGCCACAGGAGCTCGAGCTGGTCTATCCGGCACAGCACTACGACGCGGTGGTGACGGGCCGGTGGACCGCGGGCGAGCGCGAGTTCGTCACCGACCTCCTCGGACGGTACCTCGACCGGGCCGACTACCCCCGCGTCGTCGCGCACGTTCCCGACGACTACCGGCCGGTCGTGGAGGGCGCGCTCGACGGGCGGCGGCTCCCGGTCACGTGGACCGTCGGCGACCACCCGACCGACGACGACTCGCTCGCGGCGCTCTCTGAGGCGCTCGCGGGCGAGGACCGGTACCGGAAGCGCGAGCGGCAGGGCCGGACGCTCCGCGCGCTGGCGGACTACCAGTTCGGCGACCGCGCCGGCGACGACCTGTTCGGCGACGACCTCGCCGTCGAGGGGCGGTACCCGAAGCTCGTCGCGCGCGAGGCCGGCGAACAGGTCGCCGCGGTCGTCCCCCAGTACGGCTCGCTGGCGTTCACCCTCGGCGGCGCGGCGCGGGCGCGAGACCGCGGCGTCGTGGCCCGCGTCGCCATCGACGACTTCGTGCCACACGGGAGTGTCCTCGCGCCGGGCGTCGTCGACGCCGACGACGGGGTCCGGGTCGGCGACGAGGTCGTCGTCGAGGGGCCACGCGCGTTCGCCGTCGGGCGGGCCGCGATGTCCGGGGCGGAGATGGTCGGCTCGACGCGGGGGGTCGCGGTCGACGTGCGACACGGCGAGGAGCGGTAGCACGAACGCGGGGCGAGCCGCGCCGGCGGTCCGAGGGTTTAGACGAGCCGCCCCCGTGCGGGGGGTATGGACGAGGAGATCTCGATCGGCGTTCCAGAGCCGATCCTCGACAGCCTCCCGGACGACGACGAGGCCGCGGCGACGGACATGCGGCAGGCGGTCGGCGGGCTCGAGGCGCAGCTGAACGAGGCGATCGCCGAGGCAGACGACGAGGCCGCAGCCGCGAGCGTCGTCGTCGACGCCGTCGAGCGCCTCGAGGACCAGCTCGAGCGGTACGACGAGTTCGTCCCCGAACTCCGGGCGTGGGGGCAGTCGCCCGTCTACGCGGTCGCGTGGCGGAACCTCCAGGCCGACCTCGTGCTCCAGCTACAGGAACACGACTGGCTCGCCGGCCACGTCGACCGGGAGCGCCACCGCCGGCTGGTGGAGGACGGTATCCGCTTCGGCGGGCGGTAGGCCACAGGGTTTTCGACCGGCGGGACCGTCAAGACGGGTATGGACGTCCAGCTGAAGTTCTTCGCCACGTTCCGCGAGGCCGTCGGCTCGAAGCTGCTCGACCGCGAGGTGGAGGCGGGCGCGACCGTCGGGGACCTGCTCGAGGGCCTCGAGCACGACTACGACGGACTGTCGGGCGAACTCCTCGTGGACGGCGACCTGCGGCCACAGATCAACGTCCTGCGGAACGGGCGCGAGGTGCTCCACCAGCAGGGCGTCGACACGCCCGTCGAGGACGGCGACACGGTGGCCGTCTTCCCGCCGGTGGCAGGCGGGGCGGGCGGGGCAGACGACGCCGACCCGCCGCCGAACACCGACCTCGGAACCGGCCGGGTCCGCGAGCGGTCGTACCGCGGCATCTCGCGCCGCCTCGCGGTCCACTACCTGACCGGTCTCGGCGGCGAGGAGGCCGCGGAGAACCGCGTCGAGGGCAACGGCTGGACCGTCCACCTCGAGGAGTCGACGGCGACCGTCGGCCCGACGCTGTCGCTCACGCAGGTAGACGTCCGGTTCGAGGGCGACCCCGCCAGTCTCGACGCCCTCGTGTCGCGGTTCTCCCGGAAGGCGATGCGCGCCGGCGGCTGACCGCGCCGTGAGCCACCCGTTCGGCGGCCAGGTGCTCCTCCTCGTCGGCGCGAAGGCGAGCGTCCCGCTCGCCGACCTGCCGGCGCTCGTCGGCCAGGCCGCGTCGCACCTCGCGGCGGACGACTACCGGCGGTCGTACGAGCGCGTCGCGCGGGCCGACGCGTCCGTGACCGGGCTCGAGGCGCCGGTCGAGGCGTTTCTCGTCCCGGTCGACCACTGGGCCGAGGTGGGCGCGACGCTCGGCCTCTCGGAGCGCGAGGGCGACGCGCTCCGGCGGGCCCACGCCGACGCGCTCCGGCGGATCGGCCGCGCGGAGGGGCGCGAGTCGGAGTTCGAGGCGGCGCTGGAGGTGCGCGAGGCCGTCGTCCTCGGCGGGTAGCCCGAAGCTTCAAGCGCCGAGTCGTCCCCGTGGCTCCATGGACGACGCCGAGGACCACGACGCCGTGGCCGACCGCCCGGCAGCCGACACCGGCCCGCTGGCCGGCGTCCGCGTCGTCGAGGCCGGGTCGACGATATCGGGGCCGACCGCGGGCCGGCTGCTCGCCGACTTCGGCGCGGACGTCGTGAAGGTCGAACGCCCGGAGACCGGCGACCACCTCCGCTACTTCGGCCCGCAGGCCGACGGCCACGGGGTCTGGTGGAACTACCTCGCGCGAAACGGGCGCTCTGTCACGCTCGACCTCGCGACACCCGACGGCGCGACGGTGTTCGCCGACCTCGTCTCGGAGGCCGACCTCCTCGTCGAGAACGTCCGGCCCGGAACGCTGGAGCGCTGGGGCGTCGCCCCCGAGACGCTGCGCGAGACGAACCCCGGCCTCGTCGTCCTGCGGGTGTCGGGGGTCGGACAGACGGGCCCCGACGCCGAGCAGCCGGGGTTCGGCACGCTCGCGGAGGCGACGAGCGGCTTCGCCGCGGTCAACGGCTTCGGCGACCGTCCGCCGCTCCTCCCGCCGACCGGGCTCGCCGACACCGTCGCCGGCGTGTTCGGCGCGCTCGCGGCGACGGTGGCGCCGTACGCCCGCGACGGGAGCAGCCGCGAGGTTCGGGGCCAGACGGTCGACGACAGCCTCGTCGAGCCGATGCTGATGCTGCTCGGCCCGCAGGTGCTCCGGTACGACGCGACCGGCGAGACGGAGCGCCGGACGGGCAACCGGTCGACCGCCTCGGCGCCGCGAAACGTCTACGAGACGGCAGACGACGAGCACGTCGCGCTCGCGGCCTCCGCACAGCCGCTGGCGACGCGGGCCTTCGACGCGATCGACCGCCCGGAGCTGAAGACCGACCCCCGGTTCGCGGACAACGAGTCGCGGCTCGCGAACGTCGAGGAACTCGACCGCGTCGTCGGGGCGTGGATGGCCGACCACACCCGCGCCGAGGCGCTCGCGGCCTTCGACGACGCCGACGCGGCCGCGGCGCCCGTCTACGACGTGCCAGACATCCTCGCGGACGAGCAGTACCGCGCCCGCGACGCCGCCGTCGCGGTGGACGACCCCGACCTCGGCCGGTCGCTCGTCCGGGACGTCGTCCCGGCGCTCTCGGAGACGCCGGGAGGGACCGACCACCTCGGCCCGGCGCTCGGCGCGCACAACGACGCGGTGTACGGCGGCCCGCTGGGCTACGACGAGGCGACGCGGGCGGCCCTGCGCGACGACGGGGTGATCTAGCCTGCGGGATCGAGTCGCACTCGCCCGTCGAGCGGTCGGGGGGCGACCAGAGAGCACCGCGGACGCGGCTCTGCCGGTCGACTGGCGTGCGCAGCCGCAGGAGCCGGCGGGAGCGTCGGCGTGAGCGCGGGCGACGCGGGCCGGCGCGCGGAGCTCCACCGCGGCGTCGCACGGTCGCTCCCGATACTCGTCGGGGTCGCGCCGTTCGGCCTGGTCGTCGGCGTCGCCGCCGTCGAGGCGGGGCTGACGCCGCTCCAGACGGTGGCCACGTCCGTGGTCATCTTCGCCGGCGCGTCACAGCTGGCCGCGATCGACCTGCTCGCCCGGGACGCCGCCCCGGCTGTCGTCGTCCTGACGGCGGCGGTGATCAACGTCCGGATGGTCATGTACTCCGCCTCCATCGCGCCGCGGATGCGCGCGTTCCCACGGCGCCTGCGCCCGCTGTGCTCGTACCTCCTCACCGACATGGCCTACGCGGCGACGATGGCAGAAGACGAGACGGCGGCGACGGCGTGGTACTACCTCGGGCTCGCCGGGGCCATCTGGGCCGTCTGGCAGGCCGCGACGGTCGCCGGCATCGCGCTCGGGCGGGGCGTCCCGCCCGGGTGGGAGCTCACCTTCGCCGTGCCGCTCGTCTTCATCGCGCTCCTCGTCCCCGCCGTCACCGACCGTCCGCGGCTCGTCGCGGCGCTCGTCGGCGGGGTCGTCGCGGTGCTCGGCGTCCCGCTCCCGTTCAACCTCGGGCTCGTCGCCGGCGCGCTCGCGGGCGTCGGCGCGGGACTCGCGGCGGAGCGTGTCGTCGGGACGCCGCCGAACGCCGGACCGGAGGGACGGGCGTGAGTACGGCTGTTCGCCGCGCCTGCCACACGGCAGACCGGAGTGGCCCGTGAACACGGTCGTCTGGGCGGTCGTCGCCGTCGTCGGCGCCGTCACCTTCGCCTTCCGGCACTCCTTCGTCTACCTGTTCGACCGGGCCGACGGCGTGCCGTCGCGTCTCCGCGCCCCGCTCCGGTACGTCCCCGCGGCTGTGCTCGCGGCGCTCGTCGCGCCCGCCGTCCTCGGTCCCGTGACCGGTCCCGGCCCACTCGTCACCGCCCGGACCGCCGCGGGCGCCGTCGCAGTCGCCGTCGCGTGGCGGACAGAGAACGCGGCGGCGACGCTCGCCGCCGGGATGGTCGTGCTGTGGCTGTTCCGGCTGGGCTGAGCGGGCGCGTTCGGGGTCGACCCGCGCGGCGGCGTCGGAGGCGACACCGACAGCCGGCGCGTCCGCCGCGACTGGCTGCGTCGGGAGCGACGAGAACGGGCGTGACCGTCGCTCGACGGCAGAAAAAACGGAGCTGTCGCGTGGCCGGTCAGTCGTCGGCGGGCGCGTGGCCCTCGCCGGTGCTGACGCCGGTGCCGGGGCCGACGTCGATGTCGAGCTCCGCGAGCTTGTCCTCGGGCACGACGCCGTCGACCCAGCCGCGGTGCTCGTAGTACTCCTGCTTCATCGGCTCGAGTTCGCAGAGCTCGCCCTCGGAGCCGCCCTGACCGGGAACCGCGCCCTCGGCGCCCTCGACGAACCGGTTCGGCAGGCTGTCGTCGGAGCCGTCGAACCCGGCGACGTTGTTGTAGTACCGCTCGAGGGTGTAGATGCGCTCGCCGGCCTCCATCAGCTCCGCCTCGGAGACGTCGAGGCCGGTCATGCCGTTGTACTGGAGGACGTACTCCTCGATGCCCTCGGCGAACGCGTTGAACTTGCAGATGTCGAACGAGTCCGAAATCGCGTGGAGGTCCTGGAAGGTGGCACAGAGCTCGCCTTTCCCCTCCCACGCGTACGGGTCGACCTTCTCCGGGATGCCGAGAATCTCGGCGGCGGGCGTGTAGCCCCGCAGGTGACAGGCCCCGCGGTTCGAGGTGGCGTAGCCGATACCCATCCCCTTCATACAGCGCGGGTCGTAGGCAGGGATGGTCTGGCCCTTCACCGCGAGGGAGTTCTCGTGGGCGTTCATCTGCTCGGCGACGGCGGCGGCGCCGTCGGCCAGCAGGTCCGCGAGGGCGTCCTCGCGGCGGGCGATCCGGTCGATCATGTCGATCATGGTGTCGGCGTCGCCCCACTCGATACCAACGGGAGACTCCGTCTCCCGAGCAGACGGGTCCTGCCCGTCGGCGCCGCCGAGGTCGTCGAGCTTGCCGTCCTCGGTCATCTCCATGCCCATCGCCATCATGTTCCCGACCTCGATAGTGTCGACTCCCACGTCGTTACAGCGGTCGATCATCAGGGCGACCTTGTCGCGGTCGTCGTTCATCGAGTTCGGGCCGAGCGCCCACGCGGACTCGTACTCGAACGACTCCATGCGGACGTTCATCTCCTGCCCCTTGTGGTTGACCTGAACCTCGACCTCCTTCTTGCAGGCCACGGGACAGGAGTGACAGGTCGGCTCGTCGACGAGGATGTTCTCGCGGACGTTCTCGCCGGAGACGCCCTCCGGGTCGATCGTCGGCCCGTCGGACGACCCCGCTGCCTCGGAGGCGCCGGAGGTGTACTGCCCGTTCCGGGTCGGCAGCCCGTCCATCTCCTCCGTGACGTTCATCAGGACGTTCGTCCCGTACATCGACAGGCCGCCCTCGTTCGGCGCGGTGACGTCGGACTCGCGGATGACCTCCATCGCCTGTTTCGCGCCCTGCCGGAACGTCTCGGGGTCGGCGGGCTTTGGCATCTTCGTGCCCGAGCGCACGACGACGGCCTTCAGCCCCTTGTTGCCCATGACACAGCCGGTGCCGCCGCGGCCCGAGGCGCGGTCGTCCTCGTTGACGATACAGGCGTACCGCACCTCGTTCTCGCCCGCGGGACCGATCGCCATCACGGAGAGGTTCTTGCCCATCTCTCCCTCGACCTCCTCGCCGAGGGTATCCACCGTCTCGTGGACGCCCGCGCCCCAGAGGCCGCTCGCGTCGCGCAGCTCGACTTCGCCGTCCTCGACGAGGGCGTACACCGGGTCGTCGGCCTGCCCCTCGAACACGAGGCCGTCGAAGCCCGCCCACTTCAGGCGCGCGCCCGACCAGCCGCCGTGGTGGGAGTCGGTCACCGTCTCCGTCAGCGGGGACTTCGTCGTCACGGCGATGCGGCCGCTCATCGTCGCCTGCGTCCCCGTGAGGGGGCCGTTCATGAAGCAGAGCGGGTTGTCCGGGCCGAGCGCGTCGACGTTCGGGCCGGCGTCGAACACGTACTTGACCCCGAGGCCGCGCGCGCCGATATACTTCTTCGCGTCGTCGTC
>JAQCMY010000238.1 GCA_028274865.1 Haloferacaceae archaeon
CGTCCGCGGCGAACCGATCGAGGTCCATGCGATCGCTGGGCGCCGGACGCGGATATATCCGCGCTCGGCCCGTACCACCGATGATGGCACGAAGCGTTGCGTCCGGCCGCACGGACGCGTCGGATCGAGACGGGCGGGCCGACGACGGATCGGCGTCGGCCGAGCCGGAGCCGGCACTCACGATCGAGGGAGTCTCGAAGCGGTTCGGAGCCGGCGACGACGCCGTGCTGGCGGTCGACGACGTGAGCCTGACCGTCGAGCGCGGCTCCGTCGTGGGGTTGTTGGGGCCCAACGGCGCCGGCAAGACGACGCTCATCAAGTCGGTGCTCGGGACGGTGCTTCCCGACGCGGGCCGGATCCGCGTGTTCGGCACCGACGTGGCCGACGACCGCCGGGCGGCGTACGCCGACGTCGACGCGATGCTCGAGGGCGCGCGAAACGACTACTGGCGGCTCACGGTCCGCGAGAACCTGCGGTACTTCGCGACGATCCGCGGCGTCGACCCCGACTCGGTGGCGGGCCGTCACGACCGCCTCCTCGACCGTCTCGGCCTGTCGGCGAAGGCGGACACGCCGGTCCGGGACCTCTCGCGCGGCATGAAACAGAAGGTGTCGCTGGCGAGCGTGCTCGCGGGCGGCGCGGAGCTCGTGTTTCTCGACGAGCCGACGCTGGGACTCGACGTCGAGAGCTCCCGAACGCTCCGGCGTGAGATCCGCCGGCTCGCCCGCGAGGAGGGGCTCACGGTCGTTCTCAGCAGCCACGACATGGCCGTCGTCGAAGACGTCTGTGACCGGGTGGTGATGATGGCCGACGGCCGGGTCGTCGCCGACGTCACCGTCGAGGCGTTGTTGTCGAACGCCGACCGCGACACCGTCCGCGTCGTCAGCGGCGACATCGACGACGCGGCCGTCGCGGCGCTGCGAGCGGCGTTCGACGTGCGGTCGGTCGACGCGGTCGACGGGCGCGTCGCCGTCGAGGTCGCGGCGACGGGCGAGGACCTGTACGCGCTGATGGACCGGCTCCGCGAAGCGAACGTCGCGATCGAGGATATCCGGACGGTCCGGCCTAACCTGGAGGAGGTGTTTCTCGGCGTCACCGGCGACGGCGGCGCGGTCGGCGAGGCTGGCGACGGCGGCGCGGTCGGCGAGGCTGGCGACGGCAGCGCGGTCGGCGAGGCTGGCGACGGCGGCGCGGTCGGCGAGGCGGGCAGCGGTGTGAGTGACAGGGCGGCGAGCGGTATCGGACAGCCGACCGAGGGAGGCGGATCGCCGTGAGCGGAGAACGCGTGTCGGAGGACGCGGCGGCGACGCCCACGGACGACCCTCGTCCGGCCACGTACTACCACCTGGCGCGAGCGGTGCTCTACCGCGAGTTCCTGATCTTCGTGCGGTATCCCGCGAACGCGATCGGCGGAATCGTCGTCGCGTTGTTCTTTTTCGGGGTGTTGTTCTACGGCGGCACGCTGCTCGCGGGGCAGGCGCTCGCCGACTCGTTGTCGGGGATCATCGTCGGTTACTTCCTGTGGACGCTGGCGGTCGGAGCGTACTCGTCCGTCTCGAACGACATCGGCAGCGAGGTCCAGTGGGGGACGCTCGAACGCCACGTCACCACGCCGTTCGGGTTCGCGCCGGTCGCGTTGTTGAAAGGCGTCGCGAAGGTCGTCCGGACGTTTCTCACCTCCGCGATCGTGCTCGCCGTCATGCTCGTCGTCACCGGAACCCGACTCAGCCTCGATCCGATCACCGTCGTCACCGTGGCGGGGCTGGCGATCGCCTCCGTGCTCGGACTCGGGTTCGCGGCCGGCGGGATCACGGTGTTGTACAAGCGGATCGGCAACTGGCTGAACCTGCTCCAGTTCGGCTTCGTCGTCCTCGTCTCCGCGCCGGTGTTCGACGCGCCG